>JBMOGN010000182.1:0-6854 GCA_049318345.1 Rubrivivax sp.
GTCACCGAGGACTTCGTGCCCGTGCTGCCGTGGTTCGGCGTGATGTGCGCGGGCCTGGCGGCCGGGCAGTGGGTGCTGCGCGAGCGCCGGGCGTGGGTACAGGCGCCGGTGCATCCGGTGCTGCGGCCCCTGGCCGGGCTCGGCCGCTGGTCGCTGAGCTTCTACATGGTCCACCAGCCCGTGTTCATCGGGCTGCTGATGGCAGCGACAATGCTTGCACGATGAAGCCTGCGCAGATCCTCTACGGCTTTCACGCCGTCACCGTCCGGATGAAGGTGGCACCGCAGTCGGTGCTGGAGGTGCACGTGGACGCCACGCGCCACGATGCGCGCATGCGGCAGTTCGTGCAGCGCGTGCACGACAGCGGCTGCCGCCTCGTGGACAGCGACGACGCCCGTCTGACCGGGCTCGCCGGCACGGCGCGCCACCAGGGCGTGGTGGCGCGCGTGAACCCGCTGCCGGCGCAGCACTCGCTGGATGATCTGCTGGACGACCTGGAAGCCAGCGGCCGCGGCCCGGCGCTGCTGCTCGTGCTCGACGGCGTCACCGACCCCCACAACCTGGGCGCCTGCCTGCGCAGCGCCGACGGGGCCGGGGCCCACGCGGTGATCGCGCCGAAGGACCATGCGGTGGGCCTGGGCGCCACGGTGGCCAAGGTGGCCAGCGGCGCGGCCGAGTCGGTACCCTACCTCATGGTCACGAACCTCGCGCGCACCCTGGGCGAGCTCCAGGAGCGCGGCGTGCGCGTCGTCGGCACCAGCGAGGACGCGACGGTGTCGCTGCACGACGCCGACCTGCGCGGCCCGCTGGCCCTGGTGCTGGGCGCCGAAGGGGCGGGTATGCGCCAGCTCACCCGGCGCAGCTGCGACGAGCTCGTGCGCATCCCGATGGCCGGGGCGGTGGAGAGCCTGAATGTTTCCGTGGCCTCGGCCGTGTGCCTGTACGAGGCGATGCGCCAGCGGCGCGCGCCAGCCTGAACACGAAGGATCATCCGAAAGACCCGAAGGAGCCCTCCGCATGCCCGTGATCGACGTCCGCCACCCCTTGGTCAAGCACAAGGTCGGCCTGCTGCGCGAGGCGGACATCTCCACCAAGAAGTTCCGCGAGCTCACGAAGGAGCTGGCGGCGCTGCTGGCCTATGAAGCCACCGCCGACTTCCCGCTGGAGGAGGCCACCGTGGACTGCTGGAGCGGCCCGGCGACGGTGCAGCGCATCAGCGGGCGCAAGGTCACGGTGGTGCCGATTCTGCGCGCGGGCATCGGCATGCTCGATGGCGTACTCGACATGGTGCCCAACGCCAAGATCAGCGTGGTGGGTCTGTCGCGCAACCACGAGACGCTGCAGCCCGAGAGCTACTTCGAGCGCTTCGTCGGTCACCTGGACGAACGCACGGCGCTCATCATCGACCCCATGCTCGCCACGGCCGGATCGATGATCGCCACCGTGGACCTGCTCAAGGCCCGGGGCTGCCGCGACGTGCGCGCGCTCGTGCTCGTGGCCGCGCCGGAGGGCATCCGTGCGCTGGAGCAGGCGCACCCGGACGTGCGCTGCTGGACAGCCTCCGTGGACAGCCACCTCAACGAGGTGGGCTACATCATCCCGGGCCTGGGCGACGCGGGCGACAAGATCTTCGGCACCAAGGCCGACTGACATCCCAGGCGATCCGGACGACCCGGGAGACCCGGCCGCAGGAGCATTCAGACCCAGCCCAGCGCCCCGGCTACCGCGCCGGCGGCAATCGGCCACAGCGGGCTGCGCCGGGTGCGCAGCATGAAGACCACGGTGGCGGCAAGCAGCAGCCACATCGTCCAGCGGCCGCGCGCAGGCTCCACCAGCACCCAGCCGGTAGACAGCAGCAGGCCGATGGTCAGCGGGGCCAGTCCCTGCGTGAAGGCGCGCACCCCGGGGGTCTCGCGCCGGGGCTCGAGCCAGCGCGCGAAGGTGAAGGCCAGCACGACCGAGGGCACCAGCGAGCCGCCCAGGGTGGCGGCCACGCCAGCCAGGCCGGCGACATTGAATCCGATCACCGCGACGAAGAGCACGTTGGGCCCCGGCGCGGCCTGGGCCAGCGCGATGGAGCCGTTGAACTGCGCGTCGTCCAGCCAGCCACGCCGGTCCACGACCAGACGGTGCATGTCCGGCACCGTGGTGATGGCGCCACCCACGGCCAGCAGCGACAGCAGCGCGAAGTGCACGAAGACCTGCAGCAGGTCGGCCGCCGACAGAGGCGAGGCGCCCAGGAGGAACTCGCTCATCGCGTGAGCCGACGCCAGGCCAGGAGGCAGGCCGTCAGCCCCAGAGCCGGGAGCACCCACACCAGCGGCAGCCTCCACACCCCGATGAGCAGGAACATCGCCAGCACGAACGCGGCGCACCAGCCGGGCCCGAGCGCGTTACGGCGCAGCGTCGTGCCCACCTTGATGGCCGTGGCGACGATCAGCCCCGCGGCCACCAGGCTCATGCCGTGCAGCGCGCCGGCCAGCACCGGCGAGTTCGCACTATGGCGCCACAACACGGCCAGCGCGAGCACGATGACCAGCGGCGCAGCCATGATCCCAGCGCATGCCGCGAAGGCACCGCGCCAGCCGAAGCAGCGGTCCCCATAGATCAGGGCCATGTTCACGATGTTGGGCCCGGGCAGCACCTGGCCGATGGACAGCAGCTCCACGAAGGCCTCCCGGGACATCCAGCCACGCCGGTCGACAAGTTCCCGCTGCGCCACCGCGAGCACGCCGCCGAAGCCCTGTAGCGCGAGCTGGTTGAAGGCCAGGAAGAGGGCGGCTGGGCTGCCCGGCCCTTGCGCTCCGGCGTCAGCGCCGGCGGCGCTCAACGCTTCACCTTGAGCGCGTCGGGGTTCACCAGATGGGTGGGCTCGCCCTTGAAGAAGTTCACCACGTTTTCGAAGGCGGCCCGGAAGTACAGCTCGTAGCTGTCCTGCTCCACGTAGCCCAGGTGGGGCGTGCACACCGCGTTCTCCAGCCGCAGCAGCGGGTGGCCCTGGAGGATCGGCTCGGACTCGAAGACATCGATGGCAGCCAGCCCGGGGCGGCCCCGGTTGAGTGCCGACACGAGCGCGCCTTCCTCCACGAGTTCGGCACGCGAGGTGTTGACGAACAGCGCCGTGGGTTTCATCAGGGTCAGGTCGTCCGCGCGGATGAGCCCGCGCGTGGCCGGCGCCAGGCGCAGGTGCACCGTCAGCACGTCGCTGCGCTCGAAGAGTTCGGCCCGGGAAGCCGCCACCGCGTAGCCGGCGGCACGCGCCCGCTGCGCTGAGGCTTCGCTGGCCCAGACCCGCACATCCATCCCGAAGGCGCGGCCGTAGCCAGCCACGAGCTCGCCAATGCGCCCGAAGCCCCACACGCCGAGCGTGCGGCCCCGCAGCACCATGCCCAGCCCGAAGTTGGCGGGCATGGAAGCGGCCTTCAGGCCGCTCTGCTGCCAGGCGCCGTGCTTGAGGTTACCGATGTACTGCGGCAGCCGCCGCATGGCCGCCATGATGAGGGCCCAGGTGAGCTCGGCCGGCGCGATGGGCGAGCCGGTGCCCTCGGTCACGGCGATGCCCAGCCGCGTGCAGGTCTCCACGTCCACGTGTGGGCCGACCTTGCCGGTCTGCGAGATCAGCTTCAGACGCGGAAGCTTCTCCAGCAGGGTCCGCGGCAGGTGGGTGCGCTCACGGATCAGCACGATCACGTCGGCGTCGCGCAGTCGCACGGCCAGCTGGCCGGTGCCCTTGATCGTGTTGGTGAAGACCTTGGCGTTGAACGACTCCATGAGCGACGCGCAGCGCAGCTTGCGCACCGCGTCCTGGTAGTCGTCGAGGATGTTGACGTTGAGCACGGGCGGCATTGTGCCGCGCCGACGCGGACACAGCCGCGTCGGCGGAATCCCGCCTCAGCGGGCGTGGCGGCCGCTGAAGTGGCGGTTCAGCCGGGAGACGCGGCGCTCGGCCTCGGTCTGGGAGTGGCGCAGCGACACGGCGTTGTACACATCCGAGCGCAGATGCCAGAGGTCGCGCAGGCTGGCGGCCTTGTCGATGCGCTGGCGCAGCAGGGCGGTGCGGGCCGGCTCCAGGTCGTCCAGGCAGGCGGCGAACTCGGTGCGCAGCGCAGCCATCCGGCCCACTGGCAGGCGGGCCTCGTCTGAGCCGGGTGCCACGATCCAGGACAGCAGGCGCTGCCAGCCGCTGACCGGGTCCTGCAGCGTCGAAGGCGGGCGAACCTCGAACTTCAACCGGCTGGAAACCCGGAACCGCTCGCGCCGCTTCTTGGAGACTGGGGTGGAAAACACCCCTTGTTTATCGGTTCGCCCACCGGGGACTTGAGCGCCGGCAGGTTCATCTTGATTAGGGTTTACCCCTTATCACATCAGCATGGTGTTGCGGATCAGGCCCACTGCGATGCCTTCCAGGGCGAAGGAGGCGTCGTCGGGCGGGACGATGATGGGCTGGAAGTCGGGGTTTTCGGGCAGCAGTTCGATCTGCCCACGCGCGCGGCGCAGGCGCTTGACCGTGACCTCGTCGCCGATGCGCGCCACCACGATCTGCCCGTTCTTCGCGTCGCTGGCCTTCTGCACCGCCAGCAGGTCGCCATCGAGGATGCCGGCGTCGCGCATGCTCATGCCTCGGACCTTGAGGAGGTAGTCGGGGCGCCGCGGGAACATGGACGACTCCACCAGGTAGGTCTGGTCGATGTGTTCCTGCGCCAGGATGGGCGAGCCGGCCGCCACGCGGCCCACCAGCGGCAGCGTGAGCTGGGCCAGGCTGGGCAGGGGCAGGCTGAACTGCTTGCCGAAGGGGTTCAGGCGGGCCTCGTTCAGCGCGCGCAGTGTGTCAGACTTCAGCCGGATGCCCCGCGAGGTGCCGCTGACCAGCTCGATGACGCCCTTGCGGGCCAGCGCCTGCAGGTGCTCCTCGGCGGCATTGGCGGAGCGAAAGCCGAGCTCGGCGGCGATCTCGGCCCGCGTAGGGGGAGCGCCCGTGCGCTCGATGGTGCTCTGCACGAGATCGAGGATCTGCTGCTGGCGGTCGGTGAGCTTGGGGCTGTCCATGCGAAGACCTGTCATTTTGTCCAGTACCTGTATTTTCATCCATGACAGGCCCCTTGGCAAGCCCTGAGCGCGTGACCGTGGTGCTGGCCACCGGCGGCACCATCGCCGGGCGCGCCGCGCGTCCCGAGGACACCCTGCGCTACGAGTCGGCGCAGCTGGGCGTGGCCGAGCTCGTCGGGGCGGTGCCGGCGCTGGCCGGCCTGCCGCTGGAGCTCGAGCAGGTGGCGCAGGTCGACAGCAAGGACATGGGGCCGGGGGTGTGGGCCCGCCTGGCCGAGCGCGTGGCCTTCTGCCTGGCCCGCGCCGAGGTCGGCGGGATCGTCGTCACCCACGGCACCGACACCCTGGAGGAGACGGCCTACTTCCTGCACCGCCTGCTGGCGCCGGCGCGGCCGGTGGTGCTCACCGCGGCCATGCGGCCAGCCACGGCGCTGCAGGCCGACGGGCCGCAGAACCTGCTGGATGCGGTGACGCTGGCGCGCACGGACGGTGCGCGCGGGGTGGTGGCGGTGATGGCCGGCGAGGTCTTCCACCCGGTGGGTCTGCGCAAGGCACACACCACGCGTCTGGACGCCTTCACGGGCGGCGACGCAGGCCCGATAGGCCGCCTGGAGGACGGGCGGCTGCGGCGCTGGCGCGAGTGGCCGCAGGGAGAAGCGCTCGGGCTGGCGACGCTGCCCCGGCCCGGCCAGCCCTGGCCGCGTGTGGAGATCGTCATGAGCCACGCCGGTGCCGACGGTCGCCTCGTGCGGGCCTTGTGCGAGCAGGGCCTGGACGGCCTCGTGCTCGCCGGCACCGGCCACGGCACGTTGGCTGCCGACCTCGAGGCGGCCGCGCGCCAGGCGCAGGCGCGCGGGGTGCGGGTGCGGCGCGCCAGCCGCTGCGCCGCCGGCGCGGTGCTGGCGACGGACCCCGAGGCGCTTCCCGCCAGCGGGGAGCTCAGCCCGGCGCAGGCGCGCGTGGAGTTGCTGCTGGAGTTGATGCGGCGCTGAGCCACACCGGCGACGCCACCCGGCGCCCGGCGGCTCAGCCCCGCTGCGCGTTCAGCGCCTCGAGCTGCTCCTGCAGCTCGAGCCAGCGTTCCTCGAGCACCGACACCTCGGCCTGCACGTGGTTCAGCCGCCTCCCCGCGTCGGCGATCGCCTCGGGCGCGAGCCCCGGGGCGGACAGCTGGGTCTCGAGCTCGGTGCGTTCGGCGGCCAGGCGCTCGAGCCGCCCGTCGATCTGCTGCAGCTCCACGCGCAACGGCCGCGTGAGGCTGGCCGCCTGCTGGCGCCGGTCGGCGGCCTGCTTGCGTTCATCCTTGCGCGCGACGGAAGCCGCGGGCTGCACGGCCGGGGCGCCGGCCGTGCGTGCCGGGCCGGGCGGAGACGCCGGCCGCGCGGCCGGCGCGGAAAACAGCGCCGCAGCCGCGCCTGGCACTGCGGGAGGCTCCGCACCGCGCGCCACCGCCCGCGAGACTTCCAGCAGCCAGCGCTGGTAGTCGTCGAGGTCGCCGTCGAAGGCCTGCACGCCACCTCGGGTGACGAGCCAGAACTCGTCGCACACCTCGCGCAGCAGCGCGCGGTCGTGGCTGACCAGCAGCACCGTGCCCTCGAACTCGTTGAGCGCGATCGACAGCGACTCGCGCGTGGCGAGGTCCAGGTGGTTGGTGGGCTCGTCCAGCAGCAGCAGGTTGGGCCGCTGCCACACGATCGTGGCCAGCACGAGTCGCGCGCGCTCGCCCCCGGACAAGGTGCCCACCGGCTGGTGGACCATGTCGCCCTCGAAGCGGAACTGACCGAGGTGGTTGCGCAGCGCCTGTTCGC
>JBMOGN010000183.1:0-6851 GCA_049318345.1 Rubrivivax sp.
TGCGCTCGCGGTAGGCTTCCTTCGTCGGCGCGAGCTTGTGGATGGTGAGTGCCTCGCCGATGATCGATCCCACCGTCATGCGCGGGTTCAGCGACGCGTACGGGTCCTGGAAGATGATCTGCATGTCGCGCGCCAGCGCGCGCAGCTGCTGCGCGTCCATGGCCGTGACATCGCGGCCCTCGAACCACACCTCGCCGGCGGTGGGCTCGATCAGGCGCAGGATGCAGCGGCCCATGGTGCTCTTGCCGCACCCGGACTCGCCCACCACGCCGAGCGTCTCGCCGGCGGCCAGCTCGAAGCTCACGCCGTCCACCGCGTGCACGCGGCCCACCTCGCGCTTCAGCAGCCCGCCCTTGATCGGGAAGTGCTTGACCAGGCCGCGTACCTGCAGCAAGGGCTCGGTGGTGCTCATGCGGCAGCCTCAGCCAGGAAGCAGGCCACCTTGTGGCCGGGAGAGATCTCGCGCAGCACCGGGGTCGCGCCCACGCAGTCCGCGGTGGCGTGCCGGCAGCGGCCGGCAAAGCGGCAGCCCGCGCCGGGCTCGATGAGCTTGGGCACGGTGCCCGGGATGGCCTCCAGGCGGGTCTTGTGCGTGGCGGCCAGGTCGATGCGGGGGATGGAGCGGATGAGGCCCTGCGTGTAGGGGTGGCGCGGGTTGGCGAAAAGCTCCTCCACCGAAGCTTCCTCCACCACCTGGCCCGCGTACATCACCACCACGCGCTGCGCGACCTCGGCCACCACCCCCATGGCGTGGGTGATGAGCATCACGGCCATGCCCATGCTCTGCTTGAGCTCGGTCATCAGGTCCAGGATCTGCGCCTGGATCGTGACATCCAGCGCCGTCGTCGGCTCGTCGGCGATCAGCAGCCGGGGCTTGCACGCCAGGGCGATGGCGATCATCACGCGCTGGCGCATGCCGCCGGAGAACTGGTGCGGGTAGTCCTTCACGCGCCGCTCGGGCGTGGGGATGCGCACCAGGCGCAGCATCTCCACCGCGCGGTCCAGCGCGTCCTTGCGCGACAGGCCCTCGTGCAGCCGCAACGACTCGGCGATCTGCTCGCCCACCGTGAACACCGGGTTCAGGCTCGTCATCGGCTCCTGGAAGATGATGGCTATCTCCTTGGCGCGGATCTTCTCCATCTCCTGCGGCCCCAGCGGCACCAGGTCGCGCCCCTGCCACAGCACCTGTCCGGCCACGATCCTGCCCGGGGGCATGTCGATGAGCTTCATCACGGTCTTGGCCGTGACGCTCTTGCCGCAGCCCGACTCGCCCACCACGCACAGCGTCTCGCCGGCGTCGATCGTCATGTCCACGCCGTCGACGGCGTGCAGCCAGCCATCGTCGGTCTTGAAGTGGGTCTTCAGGCCCCGGATCTCGAGCATCGCCACGGCGCCGGCCCTCAGAGCACCCGGCGCGGGTCGAGCGCGTCGCGCAACCCGTCGCCGATGAAGTTGATGGTCAGCACGGTGACGAAGATCGCCAGCCCCGGGAACAGCGCCCAGTGCATCGCGATGTCCATGTAGTCGCGCCCGTCGTACAGGATCCGGCCCCAGGTCGGGATGTCCGGCGGGAAGCCCAGCCCCAGGAACGACAGGGTGGACTCCGCGATGATGGCCGCGGCCACGTCGATGGTGGCCGCCACGATCACCGGCCCGAGGCTGTTGGGCAGGATGTGGCGCACCACCTGGCGCGGCACCGAGGCGCCAAGCGCACGCGCAGCCTCGACGAACTCCTTCTCGCGCAGCGAGAAGAACTGCGCGCGCACGAGCCGGGCCACGGGCATCCAGCGGAAGCCCCCGATTACCGCCACGATCAAGATGAAGATGCCCATCTCCAGACCGAAGGCCTGCTTGAGCGGCTCGCGGAACAGGAAGATCAGCAGCAGCAGCAGCGGCAACTGCGGCAGGCTCAGGAAGAGGTCCGTCACCCACATCAGCACGGCGTCCACCCAGCCGCGGGAGATCCCCGCGATGGCACCGATGATCACGCCCACCGTGATGGCCATCAGCATCGCCGACAGGCCCACGGCCAGAGAGATGCGCCCGCCATACAGCATGCGTGCCAGCAGGTCGCGCCCCAGGTCGTCGGTGCCCATCAGGTGCCCGGCACTCGGCCCGGCCAGACGCGCCTTGAAGTCGACGTCGTTGATGCCGACCTTGTAGAACAGGGGGCCCAGCAGCACCATGAGCACCAGCAGGCCGAGCACCCACAGGCTCCAGTAGGCCAGGCGATGCCGCTTGAAGCGCCGCCAGGCCTCCACCCAGGGGGAGACGCTGGCCGTTGCCTTGCCCAGCTCAACGGTAGCTGATGCGGGGGTCGAGCCAGCCATAGATCACGTCGGCGAGGAGGTTGAAGAAGATGACGAGGCAGGCGAACACGAAGGTCACCGCCATGATCACGGGCGTGTCGTTGCGCAGGATGGCGTCGATCAGCAGCGAGCCGATGCCGGGGATGCGGAAGATCTGCTCGGTGACGATGGCCCCGCCGAAGACGGCGGGCATCTGCAGCGCCACGAGCGTCACCACCGGGATCAGCGCGTTGCGCACCACGTGCTTGAGCACCACCACGCGCTCGGCCAGGCCCTTGCTGCGGGCTGTGGTCACGTAATCGAGCCGGATGACATCGAGCACGGCGCTGCGCACGTAGCGCATGTAGCTGGCGGCCTGGAACAGGCCCAGCACCGTCACCGGCATGATCGACTGCTTGATGTGCGCCCACCACCACTCCAGACCCGTGGCGTTGATGTCGGTGCGGAACACGAAGGGCAGCCAGCCCAGGTGGATCGAGAAGAAGAGGATGAAGATGACGCCGGTGAAGAAGGTCGGCAGCGAGAAGCCGACGAAAGCCACCGTGCTGGCGATGCGGTCGAACCAGGAGTAGGGCTTCACGGCGGCAAGCACGCCCACCGGCAGCGCCACCAGCAGCGCCAGCACCTGCGAGGCGCCGATCACGGCAATCGTCACTGGCAGGCGCTGCCAGATCAACGTGTCCACGTTGATGCGGCTCACGAAGGAGAAGCCCCAGTCACCCTTGAGCATCGAGCTCAGCCAGTGCAGGTAGCGCTGCCACACCGGGTCGTCCAGGCCCAGGCTGGCGCGCAGGGCCATCCGCACATCGGGCGGCACGTTCGGGTTCGTCGCCAGTTCCTCGAAGGGGTCGCCCGGCGCCAGCGCGAGCACCGTGAACAGCACCAGGCTGATGCCCAGCAGACTGGGGATCGCGATCAGCAGGCGACGCAGGACGTAAGAACCCAAGATCCGGATCCGTTCGAGTGAAGGCAGTCAGCGCACGAGCAGCAAGTTCCGCACCAGGACAGACGTCCCGGTGCGGAACGGGTGCGGCGGGCTGAACCGGTCAGGCTTCCTTGAACCAGTGCGCCAGGGCCCAGGTGTCGTTGTCCCAGCCGGACAGGTGGGCCACCACCTTGCTGCCGGCAGCCGACACGCGCGGACGGAACACGAGCGGAATGACGTAGCCGTCGCCGCACACGATGTCGTTCATGCGGATGAACATCGCCGCGCGCTTGACCGGATCGAGCTCCGACTGGGAGTCCCGATGGGCCTTGTCGTAGTCGTCGTTGCGCCAACGCAGCCCGTTGCGCCCGGCCCACTTGTTGGCCTTGGTCGCCAGTTCCCACGAGCAGAACTGCTCCATGAAGACCTGCGGATCGGGCTGGGTCATCGTGGTGGTGTACATCTGGATGTCGGTCCAGAACTTCTGGTAGGTGTCCGGGTTGGCGAAGTCGCCGCCGAAGAACACCGCCGCCGTCACGCTCTTGAGCTCCAGATCGATACCGGCCTTCGTGCAGGCATCCTTGTAGATGGCCTGCGTCTTCTGCCGGGGCTGGTTCACCGAGGTCTGGTAGACGAACTTCAGCTTGACATTGCCCTTGGCACGGATGCCGTCGGCACCGCGCCGCCAGCCGGCTGCTTCCAGGATCTGGTTGGCCTTGTCGATGTTGAACTCGAACTTCATGTTCGGGCTGCGGAAGCGCGAAGGGTTGTTCAGGAAGTTGGCCGTGGCCACCCCCGTGCGCCCGTAGATGAAGTCCATCACGCTCTTGCGGTCCAGCAGCAGGCCCATGGCGTCGCGAACCGCCTTGTCCTGGAAGGCCGGATGTCGCGTCTTGATGTTGCCGCGCTCGCCTTCCACCTCGGTCCAGGGGTCGGTGTAGTTCAGCGAGACGAACTCGATGTTGCCGCCGGGCACGATGGTGATCTTGCCGCGTGCCCCGGGCGCCGTCTCCATGCGCTTGAGGATCTCGTCCTCGACCTGCAGGTTCCAGGCGTAGTCGTACTCGCCGGTCTGCAGAACCGCGCGCGCCGCGGAAATGGCGTCACCCCCACCCTTGACCTCCAGCGCATCGAAGTGCGGCCGGTTGGGGATGTGGTAGTTCGTGTTGGCGTCGGCCAGGATCAGGTCACCGGGCTTGAAGTCCTTGAACTTGTAGGGACCCGTGCCCACCGGCTTGAGGTTGGCCGGCGCCTCGCGCGACTTCGCGCCCATGAAGGGCCCGAACACGTGCTTCGGGATGATCATGCCGCTCGTGCCGACGAAGGGCTCGGCCCAGAAGGGCGTGGCCTTCTGGAAGGCCACGCGCACGGTGTGCGAGTCGATCTTCGTGACCGTGATGTCGCGGTAGGTGGCGACGTTGGAGGCCGCCGTGGCGGGGTCCTTGCAGAACTCCCAGTTGAAGACCACGTCGTCGGCGGTGAAGGGCTGGCCGTCGTGCCAGGTCACGCCGCGCTTGAGCTTCCAGGTGACGGAGCGCCCGTCGGCCGACAGGCCGCCGTTCTCGCGCGTGGGGATCTCGGCGGCCAGTTGCGGGATCAGGTTGCCGTCTGCGTCCCAGCCGGCCAGCGGCTCGTAGAAGATCCGGGTGGCGTCCTGCTCCTTGGTGCCGGTGGCCCAGTGCGGATTCAGGTGCACGGCACCCTGCCACCACAGCAGCTTGAGCGTGCCGCCGCCGCCGCGCTTGGTCGGCTTGTAGGTGATGGCCGACTGGGCGTTGGCCACACCGTAATGCATCAGCATCATCGAGGCCATCGGCGCGGTCAGACCGGCACCGACCATCTTCTGGATGAAGCTGCGGCGCGGCAGCTTGCCTTCCCGGACATCCTCGACCAGCTGGCGGATCTGCTTGGCTTTCATGCGTGGGCCCTCTTCTCGGTTGCACGCCGGGCCATCCCGGCGGAAAAACACCATGCTAACGGCACTTTGATAACCCGATATCCGGGTAGGCCCGGGGCGCCCGGGCGCCTAGACGATGCGCTCCGACGGATTGGTGATCTTGCGCATCGGCTCGTACCGCGGGCTGCCGGTCATCAGCGGGTGGGCGGCGTCGCCGCCGTCCCAGCGCGGGTCCTCGATGCCTTCGAAAACCTCGCGCAGGCGCTGCCCCCAGGTGCTGCGGATCATGCTGAAGTACGGGTTGTGCTCGTCGATGCACACCAGCCTGTCGCTGCGGAAGGTGTGGGCCTCGTAGACCAGCAGGTCCAGCGGCAGGCCGGCCGAGAGGTTGGACTTCAGCGTCGAGTCCATGGACACCAGCGCGCACTTGGCCGCCTCGTCCAGCGGCGTGGCCGGGGTGAGCACGCGGTCCAGGATGGGCTTGCCGTACTTGCTCTCGCCGATCTGGAAGAAGCAGGTCTCGCGCGTGGCCTCGATGAAGTTGCCCGCCGAGTAGACGAGGAACATGCGCATGGCCTCGCCCTTGATCTGGCCCCCCAGGATCATGCTGGCGTTGAAGTCCACGCCGGAGGCGCGCAGCGAGGGGCCGTCCTGGTCGTAGACGCGGCGCACGGCGCTGCCCAGCACCCGCACGGCGTCGAACATGCTGGGCGCGTTCCAGATCGTCAGCGGCTCCTCGTGCGGGCCGCGGTCGAGCTTTTCCACCTGCAGGATCTCGCGCACGCTCTGGCTGATGCTCAGGTTGCCCGCCGACAGCATGACCATGAAGCGGTCGTCCGGGCGCTCGTAGACCATCATCTTGCGGAAGGTGCTGATCTGGTCGAGCCCCGCATTGGTGCGCGAATCGGACAGGAACACGAGGCCGGCGTCCAGCCGGATGCCCACGCAGTAGGTCATGTCTTGGGGTCTTCCCTCAGGTTCTTCAGGCTATACAGGGCGTCCAGCGCCTCGCGGGGCGAGAGCCTATCAGGGTCCAGGGCGTCGAGCGCGGCCTCCAGCGGGCTCGGGCCCGCCGCCATGGGCGCCGGCTCCGGGGCGGCAAAGAGGTCCACCTGCGCCGACTGCGCCCGCGCCTGCGCCTCCAGTGCCTCCAGGGTGGCGCCAGCCTGGCGCACGAGCGCGGCCGGCATCCCTGCCAGCCGCGCTACCTGCACGCCGTAGCTGCGGCTGGCCGGCCCGGGCTCGATCTGGTGCAGGAAGACGATGTCGTGGCCGCTCTCGGCCGCGCCGACATGCACGTTCATCGCGCGCTCGTGGCGCTGCGGGAACTCGGTGAGTTCGAAGTAATGGGTGGCAAAGAGCGTGAAGGCGCGCGTGCGGTCGTGCAGGTGGCTTGCGATGGCGCCGGCCAGCGCCAGCCCGTCGAAGGTGCTGGTGCCGCGGCCGATCTCGTCCATCAGCACGAGGCTCTGCTCGCTGGCGCCGTGCAGGATGGCCGCGCCCTCGGTCATCTCCAGCATGAAGGTGGACTGCGCGTTGGCCAGATCGTCGGCCGCGCCAATGCGCGTGTGGATCGCGTCCACCGGGCCGAGCCGGCAGGCCCGCGCCGGCACGAAGGAACCGATGGACGCCAGCAGCACGATCAGCGCCACCTGGCGCATGAAAGTGCTCTTGCCGCCCATGTTCGGCCCGGTGATCACGAGCATGCGGGTGCGCGCGT
>JBMOGN010000184.1:0-6849 GCA_049318345.1 Rubrivivax sp.
AGGCGCATCTCGCAACATCGGCAGACCGTGCGTTTCATGCCATGCGGCCTGAACGGGTGGTCTGGAGGCGAAACTGGGGCCCCCACCTGTCGCCAAGGCTGTTCCGTCATGCCGATGCGCTGGACCTTGTCCCACCGATGACACCTGAACGGCTGCTGGAGCAAGGATTCATCCGCTCCGAGCACCAGACGCTGGTGAAGCTGCCGCGCAGTGCTGCCATCGCGTTCGGCCTGAAGACCTACCTGTGGCCCATGCGGGACATATTGGCGGATCCGCTGGTCCGCAGCGCCCTTGAAGTCGCCGCACAACGCACGTGGCCCGAGACGCGCGAGTACATGAAGGGTCGCCACGAAGTCCTGATGGCCTTGCTGGGTACGCCGGGTGAAGGCAACGCCTCGAGTATGGCTACGCGACCCACCTCCACCGAGATGCCGCCCGAAGTGAACAGATGATGGCTGCGCGGGCTGGCGACGGCGCGACGAGGTAGCTGCAGCAGACGCAGCGCGCCGGGATCGAGAAAGTCGAGCCCCAGAGCATCGTGGCGACCGAGGTCGGCGTGCGCAGCCACCTCGAGTGCGACTCCCGCCGAAGCGACAGGCCACGTGGCGGATGCGCTGAATCCAAATTTCCGGCCCCTCTTTCCGAGCCAGCCACTCAAGCGGCCGCGGCTTGCGCGGTGCCGATCGTGGCGCGGCGGATCTGTTCGCGCTCCAGGCTCTCAAACAGCGCCTTGAAATTGCCTTCGCCGAAGCCGGTGTCCTTCTTGCGCTGGATGAACTCGAAGAACACCGGCCCGAGCAGCGGCTGGCTGAAGATCTGCAGCAGCAACCGCTTTTCGCCGCCAGCCGTGGAGCCGTCGAGCAGGATGCCGCGCGCCTTCAGCTCGCCCACCGGCTCGCCGTGGCCGGGCAGGCGCTCCTCGAGCATTTCGTAGTACACGTCGTTCGGGGCGGTCAGCAGCGGGATGCCGGCCATCTGCAGCGCATCGACGCTCTTGAGGAGGTCATCGGTCAGCAAGGCGATGTGCTGGATGCCTTCGCCGTTGAAGCGCATCAGGAATTCCTCGATCTGCCCGCCGCCGGCCTTGCCCGATTCCTCGTTGAGCGGGATGCGGATCAGCTCGTCCGGCGCCGTCATCGCGCGGCTGGTCAGGCCGGTGTACTCGCCCCGGATGTCGAAGTAGCGGATCTCGCGGAAGTTGAAGATGCGCTCGTAGAAGCTGCCCCAGAAGGCCATCCGGCCCTTGTAGACGTTGTGCGTGAGGTGGTCGATGACGCTGAAGCCGTGGCCTGCGGGATGCCGCGGCACGCCGGGCAGCCACTCGAAGTCGATGTCGTAGATGCTCTTGCCATCCTCGAAGCGGTCGATCAGGTACAGCGGCGCACCACCGATGCCCTTGATGGCCGGCAGGCGCAGCTCCATCACGCCAGTGGGCAGCTCGATGGGCTGGGCCCCGAGTTCGAGCGCACGCTGGTAGGCCTGGTGCGAGTCCCGGACGCGGAAGGCCATCGCGCAGGCGCTGGGCCCGTGCTCGGCGGCGAAGTACCAGGCCTGGCTGTGCTTCTCCCGGTTGACAATGAAGTTGATGGCGCCCTGACGGTACAGCACCACGTCCTTCGAGCGGTGACGGGCCACGAGCGTGAAGCCCATCTTCTCGAACAGCGGCTCGATCAAGCCCGGCGTGGGTGCGGCGAACTCGACGAACTCGAAGCCGCACAAGCCCATCGGGTTGTCGTACAGGTCGGTCATGGTGCCTCCGGGTGAGAGCAGGACAAAGCAAACTCTAGGCGCTTGTCGGCGAAATGGGCTTTCATTTCGGCCAGGTATCTGCCCGGTGATGAGATATCGTCTCTCGCGCTACCCAGGACATGGAGGAAGAATCTTGTACAGCAGCAAGCTCGACGCCACCGACCGCCGCATCCTGGCGCACCTTCAGCACAACGGGCGCGCGTCCAACCTCGAGCTCGCCGAGTCCGTGGGCCTTTCGCCCGCCCAGTGCCACCGCCGCCATCGCCGGCTCGAGGAGCGCGGCCTGATCCGTGGCTACGAGACGCGGCTGGACGCGGCGCGTCTGGGCCTGACCGTGATGGCCTACGTCAACGTGACGATGGAGCGTGGCCACATCCGCGAGGTGCCCAAGTTCCGCCAGCGGATCGCCGGCATGTCGCAGGTGCAGGAGTGCTATGCCGTCACGGGCGACTTCGACTACGTGCTGAAGGTCGTGGAGCGAGACTTGAAGTCGCTGTCGGACTTCCTGCTCAAGACGCTGGCCCTGCTGCCAGGCGTCAACGCGGTGCGTTCCAGCATCTGCCTGGATGAGGTGAAGTGCACCTCGGCGCTTTCGGTCGAGCCCTGAGTCTCGTGTTCACCGCCATGTCGTTCACATGGCACCCAGTCCGGCCGGGTCGACAACCTCCACGAAGCGCGCATGCGTGCGCACCAATCCGAGATTGGCCAGGCGTCGAAGGGCTCGGGCGGCACTGATGCGGCTCATGCCGCACATCTCGGCCAGACTCTCCTGACTCAGCCAGATCTGCTGGGCTCGTGCCTCGTCGGACCCACCGGTGCGGCGCTGCACCGTCACGAGCGTTCCGAGCAGCCGCCGCAGTCGGCTCTCGGGGTCCTCGTTGTTGAACGCCAGGAGCTTGCCCGCCAGCGTGCGCTGCTTGCTCGCCATGACCTTGACGATATCGGCCATCAGCTCGGGCGTGCGCGCTCCCGCGGCCAGGATGTCTGCCGGGGTATAGGCCGAGAGCATGGAATCGGTGACGGCCTGCATCTCGACGTAGCGTGGCTGCCCGTCGAATGCCGACCCTTCGCCAAACAGCGTACCGGGCCCCATCAGTTCGAGCAGCAGACGCCTTCCGCTGCCGTGCAGCATCGACGACTGCACGAAGCCCTCGCGAATCAGGTAGAAGAACTTGTGCGGGGCACCCTGCGTGTACAGGACCGTTCCGGCACTCACCTCGCGCAGCTGTCCCAGCGAGCTGTCCTCCAGCCAGGGTCGCGTGTGAGCCAGGCAGGCGTCCCAGGAGGCAAGAAGCGACTGGCGATGGGGCACCTTCATGATCTCCGGATACAGCGCCGCCGCAGGATTGCCGATAGGCTGGCTCCAGACACTCTACGGGAATCCCCTTGAAGATCGCAACACTGGGCCCTGCCGGCAGCAACCACGATCTCAACACGCGCCGCTACATCGACTTCCACGGGCTCGATGGGGCGGAGGTCGTCTTCATCGAGGACTTCCTGGTGGGCGTGGAGATGATGCGCCGCGGCGAGGTGGACCTCATGATCCAGGTGTGTGCCCATCACCACGTGGCCGAGACCATCGAGCTGCACCACAACGAAGTCTTCCTCATCGACTCCTTCATCGGCCGGACGCACCCGATGGGGCTGCTGACAAGGGCCGACGTCGAGTCGCCGGTGTCGGTGGGCTACATCCCGCCTACGGCCGGCTACTTCGATCCGTCGCGATACCGGACGCAGGTGCATACGCTGTCCAACTCGGACACGGCGCGCCGCTTGCTGGCCGGGGAGTTCGATTCGGGCTTCACCTCGCTCGATGTCGCGCGCGACCATCCAGGGCGCTTCCGGATCGACAAGGAGATCGGCGAGGTCGACGTGGTCTGGCTCGTCTACGGCAGGGTCCGCGTGAACACCGGGCCGATGGTCGCCTGGCGAGAGGCCCCTGCGCGGGCGGTGTTGACCCGGCTCGCTTCTAGCTGAGTGGAGCAAGGCTCACGAAGGGGCTCGTGCGCGCCACGGCAGCGGCGGCGGCCAGCAGAGTGCGCTCGTCACCCAGGCGGCCGATCAGCTGCAAACCCACCGGCACGCCACCGAAGGCCAGCCCCACCGGCATCGACACGGCAGGATGTCCGCTGAGGTTGAACGGGTAGGTGAAATAGGACCAGTCCACCGGATTGCGCCCCTCGTGTCCCGCCGGTACATCAAGCCCTACGGCTGGAGCACTGACCGGCGTGGTTGCCAGAGCCAGCACGTCGGCGTCAAAGAACGCCTGCTCCACGCTGCGCAGACATTCGGTCCTGAGCCGCGACACGCGCTCTTGGGACACCGGCGAACGCGAGAGCAAGACGCTCTTGAGCGCGGCATCGATGTCAGCCGCCACGACATCCTCGCCTCCGATCAGCTGGCGTACGCGCTGCCCGATCGCTCCGTAGAAGACCTCGTTCCAGGCCTCGTTCGGATCGACTTGGAACAGGGGTTCGGCCCGCGCTCTCACGGTCGCCCCCTGGCTGGCCAGCCTGAACGCGGCCTCGCGGCATATCCGGGCGATTTCGTCTTCGATGCTGCCGTAGCCGAGTGAGCCGATCCAGGCCACACGCAGGCCTTGGATGCCGCGTCCGAGCTGTGCGCGGGCGTCCAGGGGGGGCTGCGCGAGGGCGGCCGGATCCCGCGCATCGTGGCCGCTGATCACCTCGAGCAGCAGCGCCACGTCCTCCAGGGTGCGGCCGATGGGCGCCACGTGCGCCACCGAGGGCGTCGCCGATGGCGGCCAGACCGGGATGCGCCCGAAGGTGGCCTTGAATCCGACGAGGCCGCAGAATGCGGCCGGTATCCGGATGGAGCCCCCTCCATCGGTCCCGAGAGCGACGGGAACCAGCCCGGCGGCCACACCCGCTGCAGCCCCGGCGCTCGAGCCGCCGGGCGTGAGGCGCAGGTCCCAGGGGTTGCGCGTCGCGCCGGTGAGCGGGCTGTCGCCCACGGCCTTGGAGCCCAGCTCACTCGTGGTGGTCTTGCCGGTGACGCAAGCCCCCGCCAGTCGAAGCCGCTGCACCGAGGGCGCGTCTGCGGCAGCCACGTTCTCGCGCAGGAGCCGCGAGCCGAAGCTCTGGCGCACGCCACCCACGGCGATGAGATCCTTCACGCTCACGGGCAAGCCCGCCAGAGGCCCGGGATCCTCACCGGCATCCAGCCGGCGGTCGACCTCGTGCGCAGAGCGCAGGGCACCCTCTGCGTCGAGTGTCGCGTACGTGTTCAGGACGGGATCGATCTGCTCGGTGTGCCGCAGGTGACGCACCATGACCTGCGTGGCCGTCAGTGTGCGAGCACGCACGGCCGCCACGAGAGCGGCGGCCGACATCCGGCAGGGATCCTCGACGTCCATCGGGGCGAGTCTGCCTGATGCGAGGCAGCCCCGCAGTATCCGGCGACATCGCAAGGACCTGCGCGCGCTGTGTCTGGAGATATTGGGTGGCAAGAGAGGCTTGCCTAGCATGGTTGCGACACGATTACTGGAGACTTGGATGCTTCGAACTCTGCGTCGCGCGCTGGTGCTGCTGGCGGCCGCTCTCGGCTGCGCGCTGGCCGCTGCCCAGCCTTACCCGGCCAAGCCGATCAAGATCGTCGTGCCGTATGGCGCGGGGGGCGCGACGGACGTATTCGCCCGAGCCTATGCCACCGAGCTTGGGGCGCGCCTCAAGCAGACGGTCGTGGTCGAGAACGTGCCCGGCGCGGGCGGAACCATCGGAGCGCAGCGCGTCATGGACACCGCTGCCGATGGCTACACGCTCATCGTGTGCACGGGCATCGAGTTCGAGATGCTGCAGATCGCTGACCCCGATAGCGCAAAGGGCCGTCGGACGAACCTGGCCCCCGTCACGCTCATCGGCACGCAGCCGATGGTGCTGGTGGCCAGGCCAGGCCTGGGCCTGAGAAGCGTCGACGACCTTGTGCGTGCGGCCAGGGCGCGCCCTGGTGGCTTGTCCCTCGCCTCGGCTGGGCCCGGCACCAGCTTGCACCTGGCCGGGGAGATGATCAAGAAGGCCGCTGGCATTGACTTGCTGAACGTGCCCTACAAGGCGACCCCGCAGATGGTGACCGACCTGGCCGGCGGCAATGTCGACCTGGCACTGCTGGCCATGCCCACCGCCATCCCGCACGTGCGCAGCGCAGCGCTCGTGGCGCTTGCTGTCACGGACACCACACGCTCGGCTGCCTTGCCCGACACGCCCACCCTCGGTGAGTCCACAACGGTAAAGGGAGTGGATACCAAGGTCTGGTATGGAGTCTTCGGCCCTCCCGGGCTGCCGGGTGCCATCGTCCAGACCTTGGGCGAGGCGAGCTCCGCCATGCTGCGCGACCCAGCCTTCCGGGAGAGGCTGCTGGCCATGATGATCACGCCTGCACAGCAGGCAAGCGCGAGCGAGCTGGAAGCCATTCGGACGGCTCAGCTGGCGGGCTTCCTCCGTGCGCTGGGGGCGGGAAGCAAGTAGGCGGCGCGGGAGACGACGGCGGCACCGGCCATGACGAGGCCAACTGCTGCGCGGCTTCCCTGGATGGCCCCGCTCAGCGGCTCATCTCGATAGGCCAGACAGCGACCAACAGCCATCGAGGTCGGCTTCTCGCAAGCGCGCGCATTTCGCCGGTTCCGCAACGCCTGGTTCGGGAAGCCCCCTTCGCAGGTACGACAGTCCTACGGCCCGCTTCGAGCCAGTGCTCGCTCGGGCAGTCACGTGCGTTGATCGGCGGCAGCCAGCGCGCGCCGGCCCAGTCACGCGGGGCACCGCTCCCGACGACTTGAAGGACCCGCCCAGCAACCCCTGGCGTCGGTACCTGTGATCCGACAGGGGGCGAGCTCCGCAGAGTGGAGGTTTAGCCATCGCCTCATGGGCAAAATGTTCACATGAAATTTAACAAAAACAATAATGTGTTAAACTTAAAATGTGTCCAATTTGTCCCCTGCCCTCGAGTCGCTGCCGCAGGCCGCTGGATCTGCGTTGCGCAAGCTCGGGGACGATCTGGCCACGGCTCGCAAGCGTCGGGGCCAGCCTCTTCGCGAATGGGCCAAGCGCCTGCAGGTGTCGGTGCCGACGCTGCTGCGGATGGAAA
>JBMOGN010000185.1:0-6837 GCA_049318345.1 Rubrivivax sp.
GGGCCACGCGCACGGCCTGCGCGCCGGTGCCGGACTCTGGGCCGGGCGGCACCGGCGCGCCTCCTGCAGGTGAATCGAGAAAAGTATCCCAAGTCACTGAAATCAAAGAGCTTTTCCGTTGTCCACGAAAACTGTGGACAACTTTGTGGGAAACCGGTCCCCGCACCCCGGAAAGCCTTGATTTTCGGGGCTCCCCGTTGCGATGCCCAATTTCGCAGCACGCCGGCTACCCCTTATGAATCAAGGACTTAGCGCGCCCCGCCTCGGCAGCCCCCGTTGCGGCGCAGCAACCGGGGTTGAGCCGGCTCAAACCGCTTTTTTGGGGATAAGTCAAGCCCTGAGTGCTCACTCACGCGCCGGGGCGCGCATCACCGCGCTGCGCGCAGCTGGCGACCGTGGCGGTGCACGGCGTCGACCAGCACCTGCACGTTTTCGGGGGGCGTGAAACGGCTGATGCCATGGCCCAGGTTGAAGACGTGCCCGCCCCAGCGGCCGTCCGCGCGGCGGGGCGCGCCGAAGCTGTCGAGCACCGCGCAGGCCTCGCGCTCGATGGCCGCGGGCGGGGCGAACAGCACGTTCGGGTCGAGGTTGCCCTGCAGCGCGACGCGGTCGTCCACGGCGGCACGGGCCTGACTCAGGTTCACCGTCCAGTCCAGCCCGACGACATCGGCGCCGCAGCCGGCGATCTCCTGCAGCCACGGCCCGCCGCCCTTGGTGAAGACGATGCACGGGATGCGCGCGCCGTCCTTCTCGCGCTGCAGCGCGGCCACCACCTGCTGCGTGTAGTGCAGGCTGAAGCGCTGGAAGGCGCCGTCGGCCATCACCCCGCCCCAGGAGTCGAAGACCATCACCGCCTGCGCGCCGGCGTCGATCTGCGCGTTCAGGTAGGCCGCCACGGCGCGCGCGTTGACCTCCAGCAGCCGATGCATGAGGTCCGGCCGCGCGTACATCATGGTCTTGACGAGCCGGTAGTCGTCCGAGCCGCCACCCTCGACCATGTAGCACGCAAGCGTCCAGGGGCTGCCGGAAAAGCCGATGAGCGGCACGCGCCCGTTCAGGGCGCGGCGGATGGAAGTGACGGCGTCGAAGACGTAGCGCAGCCGCTCCAGGTCGGGCACCTGCAGCGCCGCCACGGCCGCCTCGTCGCGCACCACGCGCTCGAAGCGAGGGCCCTCGCCTTCGGAGAAGGACAACCCCAGGCCCATGGCGTCGGGCACGGTGAGGATGTCGGAGAAGAGGATGGCCGCATCCAGCTCGTAGCGGTCGATGGGCTGCAGCGTGACCTCGGTGGCGAGGTCCACGCTCGTGGCCAGCCCCATGAAGCTGCCGGCCCTCTTGCGCGTGGCCAGGTACTCAGGCAGGTAGCGGCCGGCCTGGCGCATCAGCCACACGGGCGTGAAGTCGGTGGGCTGGCGCAGGCAGGCGCGCAGGAAGGTGTCGTTGCGAAGGGGGGCGAAGGCAGCACTCATGCAGCCATTATCGAGCGGCCTGCGCCGTCGTGGCCAGCGCCGTGTCGGCCTCGTGCTGGGTGCGGAAGACTTCGCCGGTGAGCCACCCGGGCAGATCGGCCGCCTGCAGCCAGTCGGCCACCGGGCCCTTGAGCTCCGACAGGTGCAGCCTGATGCCGCGGCCGTGCAGGTCGGCCGCCAGCTGGCGCAGGGCCTCCAGCCCCGTGAGATCCACGCCGTTGACGCCGGACATCATCAGCACCACATGCCGCAGCCCCGGGCGCGCGAGCACCTGCTCCAGCAGCGTCTCGGCGAGCCAGCGCGAGTTGGTGAAGACCAGGCTCTCGTCGATGCGCACGGCCAGCACCTCGGGCCGGGTCTGCACCTCGAAGCGCCGCACGTTGCGGAAGACCTCGGTGCCGGGCAACCGGCCCACCTCGGCCCAGTGCGGGCGCGCGGTGGCGCGCAGCAGCAGCGCCACCGAGCCGAAGGCGCCGGCCAGCAGCGCCGGCTCCACCCCCGCCAGCACCGTCAGCGCCGCCACCGCGCACATGAGCGCGAACTCTGCCCGCGCCACGCGCCAGGCCAGCACGAAGGCCCCGGCCTCGAGCAGTCCGAGCACCGCCACGATGATGGTGGCCGCCAGCACCGCCTTGGGCAGGAAGCGCAGCGCGTCGCCGAAGACGAGCAGCGCCAGCGCCAGGCCGCAGGCCGTCCACACGCCGGCCAGCCGGGTGCGCGCGCCGGCATCGAAGTTGACGATGCTGCGCGCGAAGCCCCCGGTGACCGGCATGCCCCCGGAACAGGCGGCTGCGGCGTTGGCCGCCGCCAGCCCGAGCAGCTCGCGCTGCGGACGCACCCGCTCGCCCCGGCGCGCGCCCAGCGCCTCGGCCACGGCCAGGCTCTCCACATAGGCCACCAAGCCGAGCATCACGGCCGGTGCGGCCAGCGCGGCCCACACCGCCCAGGGCGCCTGCCAGGGTGGCTGGAACTGCAGGCCCTGCGCCAGATCGATGCGCCCGGCCAGGGCCACGCCCGAGACGGCCGCCTGCGGCCCCTGGGCGATCCAGGCCATCGCGCCTGCGACCACCGCCATGGGCGCCAGCCGCCCGGCCAGCGCGGCGCGGGACGCCGGCACGCCCAGGCGGCGCGCCAGGCGCGCGCCCCAGCGCCGCAGCCCGGCCAGCAGCGCCAGCGCCGCCAGGCCCACCAGCGCAGTGGGCAGGTGCGGCAGCAGCGCCCCGGCAGAGTCGGCCTGAAGGGCCGACTGCGCCAGTTCCACCGCGGTGGCGCCGCGCACCGGCAGCCCGAGCAGGGCGGGCAGCTGGCCCAGGGCGATGACCACCGCCGCCCCGGTGATGAAGCCGTGCAGCACGGGCGCACTGAGCAAGGCGGCCAGCACATCCAGCCGCAGCAGCACCGCGGCCGCGAACACCAGCGCCATCTCGGCGGCCAGCACCGCCGCGGCCAGCGCGGGCGTGATGCCGTGGGCCTGCGCCACCGGCGCGGCGGCCTGCGCCGTCATCATCGCGATCACGGCCACCGGGCCGACCGCCAGCGTGCTGCTCGAGCCGAAGGCCGCGTAGGCGAGAACGGGCAGCAAGCTGGCCATCACGCCCACCACCGGCGGCAGCCCGGCCAGCATGGCGTAGGCCAGGCTCTGAGGCACCAGCAGCACCGTCACCACGCAGGCGGCCACCAGGTCGTCGCCCAGCGCCGCGCCACGGTAGCCGCGCCAGGCCGCTCGCGCGCCCTGCAGGCGCTGCGCGAGGCTCGTCAGCGGTTGGGGCATGCGCGCGGGCCCCGGCGGCAGCGGGCGCGTGCGCTCACAGGGCGTCCACCGGAATCTTCAGGTAGCGCGTGCCGTTGTCCTCGGCAGGCGGCAGCTGCCCGGCGCACACGTTGACCTGCACCGCCGGCAGGATGAGCACCGGCATGGACAGCGTGCGGTCGCGCGCGGTGCGCATGGCCACGAACTCGTCCTCGCTCACGCCGTCATGCACGTGGATGTTGCGGGCGCGCTGCTCGGCCACCGTGGTCTCCCACACCGCCGCTCGGCCGCCGGGCAGGTAGTCGTGGCACAGGTGCAGCCGCGTGTCGGGCGGCAGGGCGAGCACGCGGCGGATCGAGCGGAACAGCGTGCGCGCATCGCCGCCGGGGAAGTCGCAGCGCGCGCTGCCGTAGTCCGGCATGAAGAGGGTGTCGCCCACGAAGGCGTGGCTGCCCACGACGTAGGTCACGCACGCCGGGGTGTGGCCGGGGGTGTGCATGACGCGCAGGCGCAACTCGCCCAGGGCGATCTCCTGGCCGTCTTCCAGCAGCACGTCGAAGGGGCTGCCGTCGGTGGGGATCCAGGGCGCATTGAAGACCTGGCGGAAGACCCCCTGCACCTGGCGGATGTGGGCACCGATGGCGATGCGCCCGCCCAGGCGCTCCTTGAGCCACGGCGCGGCCGACAGGTGGTCGGCGTGGGCGTGGGTCTCCAGGTGCCACTGCACCTGCAGGCCGTGCTCGCGCACGCAGTCCAGCACGCGCTCGGCCGAGGCAGTGGCGGTGCGGCCGGACCTCGGGTCGTAGTCGCGCACGCTGTCGATGACGGCCGCGTGGCGGGTGGCCCCACACCACACGAGGTGGGTGGCGGTGAAGGTCTCGGGGTCGAAGAAGCTTTGGATGCGGGGCTCGTTCATGCCCAACAGTATATAAGCAATTACTGATAATATGGGCGCTGCGCACTGCGTGGGATGCGCTCGGCACAGCATCGGGCCGGGCCGCCGCGCAGCCTCCCCCGCCTGCCCTGGAGCGACGATGAGCATCGACTGGAACGCCTTCACCCCCGTACACGCTGCTGTGGGCGGCGTGGTCATCGGCCTCGCATCGGCCCTGTTCGTGCTGGGCAACGGCCGCATCGCCGGTATCGCCGGCATCGTGGGCAGCCCGCTGCGCGCGGTGCTCGCGTCGCGGCCCCTGCAGCCCGAGCGCACCCGGCTGCTGTTCCTGCTGGGCCTGGCCCTGGCGCCCTGGGCCTGGCGGCTGGTGGCACCGCTGCCGGCCGGCCCGGTGGACGTGAGCATGGGCGCGGTGGTGCTGGCCGGCTTGCTGGTGGGAGTCGGCGTGCGCATGGGCAACGGCTGCACCAGCGGCCACGGGGTGTGCGGGCTGAGCCGGCTGTCGGTGCGCTCGCTGGCGAACGTGGCGGCCTTCATGGGTGCAGGCTTTGCGAGCGTGTACCTGCTGCGCCACGTCATCGGCTGAAGCCGCGGATCCAGGAGAACGGAACATGGGCAACCTCATTGCAACGGCCAGTGGCCTGCTCTTCGGCCTGGGGCTGATCGTCTCGGGCATGACCGAGCCGGCCAAGGTCAAGGGCTTCCTGGACCTCTTCGGGCGCTGGGACCCGAGCCTGGCGCTGGTGATGGGCGGGGCCATCGCGGTGGGCGTGTTCGCGTTCGCGCGCGCCGCCCGCCAGGAGCGCGCCTGGACCGGCGAGCGCATGGAGCTGCCCACGAGCCAGGTGATCGACGCGCGGCTGGTCGGCGGCGGGCTGATCTTCGGCGCCGGCTGGGGCGTCGCAGGCTACTGCCCAGGCCCGGCGATCGTGGCCGCCTCGGGCGGCTCGGCCACCGCCGCGGTCTTCGTCTTGGCGATGCTCGTCGGCATGGTCCTGCACGACCGGTTGCTCGCGCCGCGCTGATCGGCCCCGGCCCCGGCCTGGACAGCTGCGAATGGCCACGCTGCACGTCGGCATCCTCACCGGGGGCGGAGACTGCCCGGGCCTGAACGCAGTCATCCGCGCCGCCACGCTGGCCCTGCTGGCCGAGGGTGCCCGCGTCACCGGCATCGAGCGCGGCTTTCACGGCCTGATGCGCGACCGCATGCGGCCGCTGGACGAGCAGCAGGTGGCCGGCATCGTCGACACCGGCGGCACCATCCTGGGCACCCACAACCGGGCCGACCCGTTCCACGATCCCGAAGCCTCGGGCGGCGACGGCAGCGCCCGGGTACTGGCCGTGGCCCGCGCGCGCGGCCTGGACGCGGTGCTGGCCATCGGCGGAGACGGCACGATGGACATCACCGCGCGGTTGCACGCGCGCGGCCTGCCGATGATCGGCGTGCCCAAGACCATCGATAACGACCTGCCCCACACCGAGCGCACCTTCGGCTTCGACAGCGCGGTGGCAGTGGTGGCCGAGGCGATCGGGCGGCTGCGCACCACGGCCCGCTCGCATGGGCGGGTGATGATCGTGGAGACGATGGGCCGCTACGCGGGCTGGATCGCCCTGGAAGCGGGCATTGCCGGCGGCGCCGACGCCATCCTGATCCCGGAGCTGCCCTACGAGACCGACATGCTGCAGCGCTGGTGCGCGCAGCGCCTGGCGCAGGACAGCCAGGCCGGCGAGGAGCGCGGCACGGTGATCTGCATCGCCGAGGGCGCCACGCCGGTGGGCGGCGCGCTGAGCGTGGCGCACCGGGCCGAAGGCGCGCCAGACCCGATCCGCCTGGGCGGCGTGGGCGAGCGGCTGCGCGCCGCGCTCGAGCCGGGGCTCGGCTGCGAGGTGCGCGCCACGCTGCTCGGGCACGTGCAGCGCGGCGGCACGCCCACCGCCTTCGACCGCGTGCTGGCCACGCGCTTCGGCGCCGCCGCGGCGCGCCTGGCCGCGCAGGGGCAGTTCGGGTGCATGGTGGCGTTGCAGGCCGATGCCTGCGTGAGCGTGCCGCTGCAGGACGTGGCCGGCCGCACGCGCCGCGTGCCGGCCGACCACCCGCTGCTGCAGGCCGCCCGCAGCATGGGGGTGTGTCTCGGGCAGGCCTGAGCCGCGCGGCGCTCAGGCCGCCAGCAGCGGGCTGAAGAGCCGGTCCTGACGCGTGCGCGGCCGGTAGGCCGACACGCGCCGGGCGATCTCCGCGATGTGGTCCGGGGTGGTGCCGCAGCAGCCCCCGGCGATGTTCAGGAAGCCGCTGCGGGCGAAGCCCTCCAGCAGCTCGCCCGTGACCTGCGGCGTCTCGTCGAAGCCGGTGTCGCTCATCGGGTTGGGCAGCCCGGCGTTGGGGTAGCAGCTGATGAAGGTGTCGTCGGCGACCTTGGCCAGCTCCTCGATGTACGGCCGCATGAGGGCCGCGCCGAGCGCACAGTTCAGGCCCACGGCCAGCGGCCGGGCATGGCGCACCGAATGCCAGAAGGCGCCCACGGTCTGGCCCGACAGGATGCGCCCGGAGGCGTCGGTGACGGTGCCGCTGACGATCACCGGCAACCGCTGGCCGGTGTCTTCCATGAGCTCGTCCAGCGCGAAAAGCGCCGCCTTCGCGTTGAGCGTGTCGAAGATCGTCTCCACGAGAAACAGGTCGCAGCCGCCGTCCAGCAGCCCCTGCGCCTGCTCGCGGTAGGCCGCGC
>JBMOGN010000186.1:0-6784 GCA_049318345.1 Rubrivivax sp.
GTACTCGCTGAAGCTGCCGGGGTCCAGCAGGTCGGCCACGTTCTCGCGCGCGCTGCGCAGGCCCTGGGCGTGGCGACGGGCCATGGCCTCGGGGCGGGCGGCGTCCTCCAGCAGGGTGCGGCGCGCGCGCAATGCCTGCAGCTCGGCGCGTGGGGCGGCGGCGGCAGCCGGCGCGGCCTCGGCGGCTGCCGTCGCGCCAGCTGCCTCGGGCTCGGGATCGGGCTGCACCCGGGCGAGCTCGGCCGCGGCGTCCACGGCCTCGCCGGCGCCCACGAGCAGGGCCGTGACCGTGCCGCTGCAGGGTGCCGCCACCGGCACCTCCATCTTCATCGACTCCAGCACCACGACCACCTGCCCGGCGGCCACGCGCTGGCCCACGGCCGCCGCCAGCTGGGAGACGACGCCCTGAACGGGTGAAACCAGGGCCTGGGGCACGGCCCGTGAACCGGCCGCACCCATCATGCTCAGCCCAGCGCCTCGGGCAGCAGGCCCTTCTTGCGCAGCATCGGCTCCACCTGCGGGCCGCGGCCGCGGAAGCTGGCGAAGGCCGCGCCGGGCTCCAGGCTGTTGCCGCTGGCGTAGATGAAGCGGCGCAGCGCCTGCGCCACCTGCGGGTCGAAGGGGCCGCCGGCCTCGGCGAAGGTGTCGTACGCGTCGGCGTCCAGCACCTCGGCCCAGAGGTAGACGTAGTAGCCCGCGGCGTAGGCGGCGCTGCTGAAGAGGTGCTGGAAGTGCACGAGCCGGTGGTTCATGCCCACCGCCTCGGGCAGGCCCAGGCGGCGCATCGTCTCGGCCTCGAAGGCGCAGATGTCCGGCGGCGGCTCGGGCAGGCCGTGCACGGCCATGTCCACGAGGGCGCTGGCGGTGTAGCGCACCGTCTCGTAGCTCTGGTTGAAGCGCCGCGCGCGGTGCAGCCGCTCGATGAGGTCGTCGGGGATAGGCTCGCCCGTCTGCCAGTGCCGCGCGTGGCGCCGCAGCACCTGCGGCTCCACGGCCCAGTGCTCGAAGAGCTGCGAGGGCAGTTCGACGAAGTCGCGCAGCACCTGCGTGCCCGACAGCCGCCGGAACGTGACGCTGCTGAGCAGCCCATGCAGGCCGTGGCCGAACTCGTGGAAGAGCGTGCGCACGTCGTCCATCGACAGCAGCGTGGGCTCACCGGCCGCGCCGCGGGCGAAGTTGTTGTTGTTCATGATCACCGGCAGCTCGTTGCCGCCGGCCATCGTGTTGCGGTTCTGCCAGCGCAGCGCGCTCATCCACGCGCCGCTGCGCTTGGTGGCGCGGGCGAAGTTGTCCTGCATGAAGATGCCCACGAGCGCGCCGCCCGCATCGCGCACCTCGTAGGCCCGCACATCCGGGTGGTACACCGGCAGGTCCTCGCGCGGCGTGAACTGCAGCCCGAAGAGGCGCTGCGCGCAATCGAAGGCCGCCTGCACCACCTGCTGCAGCGGGAAGTAGGGCTTGACCTCGGCATCGTCCACCGCAAAGCGCGCCACGCGCACCTTCTCGGCCCAGTAGCGCCAGTCCCAGGGCTGAAGCGGCGCTTGCGCGCCCGCGCCGGCGTCGGCCATCGCCTCGCGCAGCCACGCGCCCTCGCGCTCCACCGCCTGCAGCGCGCGCTGCCACACCTCGTCGAGCAGGCCGGCAACAGCCTGGCGCGTGCCGGCCATGGTGTCGGCCAGGGCGTGGTCGGCGTAGCAGGCGCGGCCGTGCAGCCGGGCCTGCTCGGCGCGCAGCGCCAGGATCTCGCGCACGAGGGCGCGGTTGTCGTGCGCGCCGTCGTGTTCGCCGCGGCCGACCCAGGCACGCCAGGCCTGCTCGCGCAGGTCGCGCCGCTCGGAGAAGGTGAGGAAGGGCACGATCAGCGAGCGGCTGAGCGTGATCACGTGGCCTTCGGCCAGCCCGCGCTCCAGCGCCGCCTGGCGCGCCGCCGCGCGCACGAAGCCGGGCAGCCCGGCCAGCTCGGCCTCCTCGCGCAGCACAAGGTGGAAGGCGACCTCGTCGTGCAGCACGTTCTGTCCGAACTGCGTGGTCAGCGCGGCCAGCCGCTCCATGATGGCCGCGTAGCGCTGCTGCTCGGCGGGCTGCAGCCGCGCGCCGGCACGCACGAAGTCCAGGTGCAGCCGCTCCAGCAGGCGGCGCTGCTCGCCGTCCAGGCCGAGGCTGTCACGCCGGGCGTGCAACGCGTCCAGGCGGGCGAAGAGCCCGCGGTTCATGAAGACGGCGCTGGCGTGGGCGGCCAGCGGCGCAGCCATCTCGCGCTGCACGGCCTGGATGGCCGGGGAGGTGGCCGAACCGGTCAGGGCGTGAAAGGCCTGCTCGATGCGCGCCAGGAGCCGGCCGCGGCGGTCGATGGCCGCCACCGTGTTGTCGAAGTCGGGCTCGGCCGGCTGCTCGGCGATGGCCTGCAGCTCGGTTCGGTGCACGCGCATGGCGGCGTCGAAGGCGGGGCGGAAGTGCTCGGGCGCGAACCGCCCGAATGGCGGCAGGCCGTGGGGGGTGTCCCAGGTCTGCAGCAGGGGGTTGTCGGAGGTGTCCTGCATGGGGCGTGGGGAGTTCGGGGACGACCGGACGCACGGCGGGCCAGCACGCGCGCAAACTGCAGATGATGCCAGCCTGGCCGAGGCGCCCGCATGGGGTTGCCCTATGGTCCCGATTGACGCTGTCTATGATGCGGGCCATGCGCTTTCTCGCCGCCACCCTCCGCACCCGCCGCCTCCTCCATCCTGGGTTGCCCTCACCTGCCCGGGCTCTTGCGCGGGTGGCGCTGGGCCTCCTGTTCAGCTGCATCCCGCCCGCCATGTCCAGCACCCTGCCCGCCTCCGACGATCCCTACCTGTGGATGGAGGAGGTGCAGGGCGAGCGCGCGCTGGCCTGGGTGCGCGAGCGCGACGCCGCCGCGCGCACCCGGCTGCAGGCCTGGCCCGCCTTCGACTCCACGCGCTCGCAGCTGCGCGCCATCCTCGACTCGCGCGACCGCATCCCCGGGGTGAGCCGGCGCGGCGAGCTCCTCTACAACTTCTGGCAGGACGCCTCCAACCCGCGCGGCATCCTGCGCCGCACGACCCTGGCGGAGTACCGGCAACCCGCCCCGAAGTGGGAGACGGTACTGGACCTGGATGCGCTGGCGCGCGCGGAGTCGCAGAACTGGGTCTGGGGCGGCGCGAACTGCCTCGGGCCGCAGTACAGGCGCTGCATCATCAGCCTGTCGCGCGGGGGCGCCGACGCCAAGGTGCTGCGCGAGTTCGATGTCGTGGACAAGGCCTTCGTCGAGGGTGGCTTCACGGTGCCGGAGGCCAAGTCCAGCTTCACCTGGATAGATGCCGATACGGCGTATGTGGCCAGCGACTTCGGCCCGGGCTCGATGACCACCTCGGGCTACCCGCGCGTGATCCGGCGCTGGAAGCGCGGCCAGCCGCTCGAGCGGGCCGAGACGGTCTTCGAAGGCCGGGCCACCGATGTCTCGGCGTGGGTCTACGTGGACCGCACCCCCGGCTTCGAGCGCACGGTGTTCGGCCGCTCGCCCGACTTCTGGACCACCGAGCAGTTCATGCTGCGCGACGGGCGGCTCGTGCCCATCGACAAGCCTGCCGACGCGCAGCTGGCCTTCTGGTACGGGCAGGTGCTGCTGACGCTGCGCAGCGACTGGCGCGAAGGCGGGCGCACGTGGCCAGCGGGCACACTGCTGGCCGCGCCGGCCGAGGCCTTCCTCGCGCGGCGCGCCGACGGCCCGGCGGTGCCCTACCAGGCGCTCTTCACCCCGACGCCCACGCGCTCGCTGCGCGGCTATGCGCTCACGCGCTCCACCGTGATGCTCAGCGTGCTGCAGGACGTGGCCGGCAAGCTCGAGGAGCAGCGGCTCGAGGGGTCGCGCTGGACGCGGCGCGAGGTGCAGGCACCCTTCCCCGGCACGCTGTCGGTGCAGGCGCTGCACGATCCGCTGCTTCCCCAGGACGACCTGGCCGAGGACTACCTGCTGAGCTACGCCGACTTCCTCACGCCCGACTCGCTCGCCCTGGGCCGCACCGGGCGCGACGGCAGCCAGCCGCTGAAGGCGCGGCCGGCCTTCTTCGACGCCTCGGGCATGAAGGTGGAGCAGCACTTCGCCACCTCGCGCGACGGCACCCGGGTGCCGTACTTCGTGGTCTGGCCGCGCGGGGCGCAGGCCGATGGCGAGAACCCCACGCTGCTGTACGGCTACGGGGGCTTCCGCGTGCCGCAGCTGCCCTGGTACTCGGCGGCCTTCGGCACGGCCTGGTACGGGCGCGGCGGGGTGCTGGTGGTGGCCAACATCCGCGGCGGCGGCGAGTACGGGCCAGCCTGGCACCAGGCGGCGATCCGCGCCGACAAGCAGAAGAGCTACGACGACTTCGCCGCCGTGGCCGAGGATCTCATCGCGCGGCGCATCACGAAGCCGCAGCGCCTGGGCATGCAAGGCGGCAGCAACGGCGGGCTGCTGGTGGGCGCGGTGATGCTGCAGCGCCCGGAGCTCTTCGGCGCGGTGGTGTGCTCGGTGCCGTTGCTGGACATGCGGCGCTACCACCGGCTTCTGGCCGGGGCGAGCTGGATGGCCGAGTACGGCAACCCCGACCTGCCCGAGGAGTGGGCCTGGATCTCGCGCTACAGCCCCTACCAGAACGTGCGCGCCGACATGAAGCTGCCGCCGGTGCTCTTCACCACCTCCACGCGCGACGACCGCGTGCACCCCGGGCACGCGCGCAAGATGGCCGCGCGCATGATCGAGCAGGGCCACGAGGTCGTGTACTACGAGAACATCGAGGGCGGCCACGGCGGGGCCGCTGACAACGGCCAGCGCGCCGACCTGCTGGCGCTGGAGTTCGCCTTCCTGTGGCAGCAACTGGGCGGGCGGGCGCGGATCCCGAAGGAGCCCACGGGGCCGGCCCTGCGCTGATCGCAGGCCCCGCGCGAGCGGGCCTGGCCCCTCAGCTCGCCAGCGCCCGGATCGTCGCCTCCACCGCGGCGGCGGTGTCCTGGGGCTTTTCCATCGGAAAGAGGTGGCTGCCCTCGATGGCGCGCAGCCGCCCGGGGTGGCCGGGGCCGACCACCCGGCGCGTCATCGCCATGCCCACCTGCCGCATCTCCAGCGAGTGCGTGCCGCCGATGAAGCCCACCGGGCAGCGCAGGGGGTGGCGGTGCAGGAGGCGGTCGAGGTTGTGCGGCAGCGTCTCGTAGATGGCCGTCTCCACGGCGCGCTCGAAGGCGAGCGTGCGCCGGCTGCCGCCACCGGGCAGGGCCTCCTCGCGCGTGCCGTGGTGCGCATAGTCCTGCAGCGCCTGGGGGTGCCAGTGGCGAAAGGCGCGCTTGTGGGAGAAGTGCTCGAGCACGGCCGCCTCGTCGGGCCAGTGCTGCCGGCGGCGGCGGCTCACGCGCCCGGGCGAGACCGAGCCCACGAGCTGCGTGAACTTCATCAGCGCCACGGTGCGCGCCCGCCAGCCACCCAGCAGCGGCGAGTCCAGCAGCACCACGCCCTGCACGCCGCGGCCACCGAGCTGCGGGTGGCGCGCGGCGCACATCACGCTCAGGAAGCCACCCAGCGAGTGGCCCACGAGCCAGGCCGGGCCGTCGTGGCGCTCGATCTGCGGGCCGGCGAAGTCCGCCAGCTGCTGCACCAGGTGCGGCCAGTTGCTCGTCACCGGGTAGCGCGGGTCGTGGCCGAAGCGCTCCACGGCCTTCACCGTGAAGCCGCGTGCGCGCAGCGACTTGAAGAGCGTGCCGTAGGTGCCAGCGGGAAAGCTGTTGGCGTGGGAGAAGACGATGAGGCTCATGGCAACCGGGGGTGTCCGCTAGCGCAGCTCCTGCACCGTGCCGTTGTCCAGCAGCGCCTGCGCACAGCCGCGGCCCGGTGCACCGTCCGCCGCGTCCGCCGCAGCGGCCCGGGCGTCCAGCATACCCCGGACCCAGCAGGCGGCCAGCTCGCGCAGCGGCGCCACGATCCGCGCCTGCGGCCACTGCCTGCCGCAGGCCAGGTAGGCCACCAGGTCGGTGTCCTCGCCCTCGGCGTCCATGTGGGTGGAGCCTTCGCCGAAGACCACCCCGGCGAAGCCCTGGGAGGCCTCGCGCAGGCGACGCAGCGCGGGGTGGGCGTTGTGGCGCGCGTTGCAGCCGCCGGCCTGCGCGGCGATCGACAGCACGGGGCGGCTGCCCTGCCCGGCCAGCCGCTGCAGCGGCTGCTCGAAGCCGCGAGCGGCCACCGGGTCCAGCAGCACGGCACCGGCCACCTGCCCGGGCACGAGCTCGACCAGCTGCGCGCCAAGCACCACTGCGAAATGCGCGCCGGCCGAGAAGCCGGCCACGACGATGCGAGCCGGACGCGGCCGGCCGGGCGGTGCGAAGTCCGGCGCGGCCAGCAAGGCGGCGAAGTCGCGCGCCAGCGCCGGGTTGCCGCCGGCCATCGAGGCCTCCAGGCACAGCGTGGCCACCCCCGCCTCGGCCAGGGCGCGGGCGGTGCCGCGCAGGTGGCTGCACTGACGCGAGAAGCCGTGCTGCAGCGTCACCAGGCCTGTAGCCGGGCCGCTGTGGGATGCCGGCAGGTGCCACTCAGCCTGAACCGGCACGCCAGCCAGCTGCAGGGTCTGCGCCACGCGCAGGGGGCCCTGCGGGGGCGCGGCGCTGTCCGGGGCCGGCCCGGGCGGCGGCGACACGCCGGCGCAGGCGGCCACGAGCAGCAGCGTGCCGGTGGCCAGCGCCAGGCGCATCAGGCCCGGGCCGCTTCGCGTTCCTGCAGCAGCCGCCACATCACCTTGCCCGAGCCGCTCTTGGGCAGGGC
>JBMOGN010000187.1:0-6782 GCA_049318345.1 Rubrivivax sp.
TACCTCTGGTACCAGGGCCGCAGCGACGACATGTTCAAGGCCGCCGGCTACCGCATCGGCCCTAGCGAGATCGAGAACTGCCTGGTCAAGCACCCGGCGGTGGCCAACGCCGCGGTGATCCCCAAGCCCGACGCCGAGCGCGGCGCGGTGGTCAAGGCCTGCATCGTGCTGGCGCCCGGGTACGCGGGCGACGCGGCGCTGGTGGCCTCGCTGCAGCAGCATGTGCGCGGCAAGCTTGCGCCCTACGAGTACCCCAAGGAGATCGAGTTCATCGATGCGCTGCCCATGACCACCACCGGCAAGGTGCAGCGGCGCGTGCTGCGGCTGCGCGAGCTCAAACGCGCCACAGGAGCCCCTGCATGAGCACACCCTCCCGCACCCGCGTCCTCGACGCGCAGCGCCTGTGGCGCCTGGCCCGCCTGGGCGGCCTGGCGCTGTCGCCCGACGGCACGCGCGCGGCCTGCACCGTCACGCAGCCCGACGTGACCGCCAACGCCATGCGCGCCAGCATCTGGCTGCTGCCGGTGCACCCGCGCGGCGTGCCGCGGCAGCTCACCGCCTGCGGCGAGAAGGACGGCGCGCCCGCGTGGTCGCCCGACGGCACGCGGCTGGCGTTCACGGCGCGGCGCCGCCAGGCGGGCGTGATGGACGCCTCGCCGCAGCTGTACGTGATCGACGCCGACGGCGGCGAGGCGCGGCGCGTGAGCAACTTCGCCCCCGGCGTCGAGGCCTTCCGCTGGGCGCCTGATGGCCGCAGCATCGTCTTCGTGAGCTGGCTGTGGCCGGGCCTGAAGGGCGCGGCCGCGCAGGCGCGGCGCCACGCGCAGGAGCGTGCCCGCCAGGCCACCGGCTATGTCACCACGGAAGGCCAGTACCGCCACTGGGACCGCTTCCTGCCCCAGGGCCGCGTGCCGCGGCTGTGCCGGCTGGACCTGGCCGGCGGCCGCGTGCAGGACCTCTTCGAGGGGACGACGCTGGAGCTGCCCCGCGCCGACCCCGGCCTGGAGCACTTCGACCTCGCCCCCGACGGCCGCAGCCTGGCCTTTGTGCACGACCCCGCGCCACTGAAGGCCAGCTCGCACAGCATGCAGCTCGTCGAGATGGACCTGCGCACGCGGCGCACGCGCGTGCTGGGCGAGGCCGGCCCGTGGGACTTCACCGGCCCGCGCTATGCGCCCGACGGCCAGCGCCTGGCGGTGGTGGCCGCGCGGCGTGACCGGCGCCACACCGCCTTCGGGCAGCTGGCCGTCTTCGATCGCCAGCGCGGCTTCCAGGGCAAGGTCGAGTCCGGCGTACCCGCCGGGCTGGACGTGCAGCCCGCCCTGCGCTGGTCGGCAGACGCCCGGCAGGTCTTCTTCCTTGCCGACGAGCAGGGGCGCTGCCATGTGTGGCGGCACGACCTGCAGGCCCGGCGCACCGAGGTGGCGGTGCGCGGGGGCACGGTGCAGGCTTTCGAGGTGGACGCGGCCGCGGAGCCCGCCGTCGTGACGCTGGCCGATTCGGCCACGCACCCCCCGCGCATCCACGTGCACTTCGCCGGCGCGGCGCCTCGCCGCCTGGAGCGCTTCAACGACGCCGAGCTCAGGGGCCTCGCCCTGGGTCGGGTCGAGGAGCGCACCGTCACGGGCGCGCTCGGCGACCCGGTGCAGATGTGGCTCGTCTACCCGCCGGGCTTCGACCCGCAGCGCCGCCACCCGGTGTGCCACGTCATCCACGGCGGCCCCTACGTGGCCAGCGGCGACAGCTTCTCCTGGCGCTGGAACGCCCATGTGCTGGCCGGCCGCGGGCATGTGGTGGCGATGGTCAACTACCACGGCTCCAGCGGCTTCGGCCACGCCTTCCGGCACGCCATCGTGGGCCGCCAGGGCACGCTCGAGGGGCAGGACCTGGAAGCCGCCACCGACTGGCTGCGGCGCCAGCCCTGGGCCGACCCGGCGCACATCCACGCCATCGGCGGCAGCTACGGAGGCTACCTCGTGGCCTGGCTCAACGGCCACGCGCCGGCAGGCCGCTACCGCAGCATCGTGTGCCACGCCGGCGTCTTCGACCGCGTGGCCACCTGGAGCGCCGACTCCTACACCGAGCGTCACCGCGACATGGGCGCCAACTACTGGGACAACCCGGCGCGCGTGCGCGCGCAGAGCCCGGCCACCTTCGCCGGGCACATGCACACGCCCACCTTCGTCACCCACGGCGCGCTGGACTACCGCGTGCCCGACCACAACGGCCTGGCCCTGTACAACACGCTGCAGGCCCGCGGCGTGCCCGCGCGGCTGCTGTGGTTCCCCGACGAGAACCACTGGGTGCTCAAGCCGCAGAACTCGCTGCAGTGGTACGGCGAGGTGCTGGACTGGCTGCAGGCGCGCGACCAGGCGCCCGCCCCGGGCCCTCAGGGCCGCAGGGCGCGCTCCAGGTAGTCTTCCAGCCCCTGGCGCACGGCGCGTGCCAGCCGCGCCCGGAAGGCCGGGTCCAGCAGGAGCGCCTCTTCGCGGGGGTTGGAGACGAAGGCCTGCTCCACGAGCACGGCCGGCATCCAGGTCACCAGGCGGATGGGCGCGTAGTTGAAGCTGCCCACGTGGCCGAAGTCCGGCAGCCCGGTGTCCTGCAACAGCCGGCGCTGGATGAGCCCGGAGAGCTCGCGGCTGCCCTCGTGCTTGAAGTAGGTGCTGGTGCCCGCGGCGCGCAGGTACCCGCCCGAGGTGTCGGCAGCGTTGGCGTGGATGCTCACGAACAGCGCCGCGTTCGAGGCCGTGACGCGTCGCGCGCGCTCGCGCAGGTTCGGGTTCTCGTCGCCTTCGCGCACCATCACCACGCGCGCGCCCACAGCCTGGAGCTCGGCGGCGAGCGCATCGGTGGTCCAGCGGTTGATGTCCTTCTCGGGCACGCCGGTGGCGCCCACGGCACCGAGGTTGGTGGGCCCGCCGTGGCCGGCCTCCAGCGCCACCGTCAGCCCGGCCAGGGGCGAGAGCCCCGGGCCGGCAGCCGGGCCGGCGCGCAGCGTGAGGGTCAGGCCCGACGGTGTCTGCTGCGCGCGCCAGCCCCACAGGCGCGGGGCGTGCGGCACGATGCGCACGCGCACCCGCTCGTCGGCGGGTTGCTCCAGCGTCACCTCGCGTACCACGCGCGCGCTGGCCAGCTGCGTCACCCAGGTGGCGGCCAGATGCGTGCCGTACAGGTCCACCTCCAGCACCGCGCGGCCATCGGCGGTGCTGGTGCTGCGCACGGTCCAGGCCGCCGGTGCGGGGAAGGGGATCGAGACCACATCGCCGTGCTCGCCGCCGGCCACGCGCACGGTGGTGAAGACCGGAGCCGGCAGGCGCAGCGCCGGGTCGGTGCGCCGCTCCACGCTGCGCACTGCCACCCAGGCGTGGGTGTCGGGGGCCAGGCGCACGCGGTAGTGCGCGCCGTCCTGGCCGGTCAGGCGCAGCAGCGTGCCGGGCTGCAGCTCGGCCAGGTTCGGGCCGCCCAGTCGCACCTCGTGCAGCCCGTGCACCAGCTCCGCGCCCTCGGGGCCCACCGCGGCCAGGTGCAGGGCTTGCGTCGACCAGCGGCCCACTCCGGCCTCGCTGCGACGCTCCAGGGTGCGCGCGCCCTGCACCCGTGCCCCGGGGCGGGCGCGCAGGCGCAGCTGCACGGGCTGCGGTTCGGTGTCCGGGCCCTCGGGCAGGTGCAGCCGCGCGCGGTAGCGGCCGGGCCGCGCCGCGTCCTCGGCCAGCGCCTGCCACGGCCCGCCGGGCAGCCGCGCCTGCGCCAGCAGGCCCGGAGTGCCGTCGAAGCCGACCTCCACGGGCTCGCCCGGAGCCAGGCGCCGCTCCTGCCGCGGCAGCACGCTGGCCGCGTCGATGGCCAGCAGCCCCGACGGCGGCGCAGGCGTGGCCGCGGCTGGCATCTGGCGCTGCACCTGCAGGCCCAGGCGCGTGGCGTCCTGGGGCGAGCCCTGCGGGTCGACGACCTCGATGGCGATGAGGTTCGCGCCCGGCTGCAGCGGCACGCGGTCGCGCACGAAGACGCCGGTGGCGTACACCGGCACCTCCTGGCCGCCCACGCTCACGCGCATGCCCGGCTCGGTGCGACCGAGCACGTTCACATACTCGCGCGTGGTCGAGGCCTCGCTGGCGGCCGGGGCCAGCAGGCGCAGGCTCGGCGCCGCCTCGCTGGCGGCCGCCCACAGGGTCAGGCACACGGCCAGGCACGCGGCGGCTGCTGCCCGCCCGCCCCTCATGCCGGCACCCGCATAAGCGTGCTCTTGCCGAACAGGCTCTCAATGAGGTCCACGGCCAGCGTGGCAGTCTGGTTGCGCAGGTCCAGCGCCGGGTTCAGCTCCATCACGTCCAGGCTGCCCAGGCGCCCGGTGTCGGCGATCATCTCCATGCACAGCTGCGCCTCGCGGTAGGTGGGGCCACCCGGCACCGTGGTGCCCACGCCAGGGGCGATGCCGGGGTCCAGGAAGTCGACATCGAAGCTCACGTGCAGGTGGGTGTGGGCGTCCATGGTGGCCAGGGCCAGCTCCATGGCGTGGCGCATGCCCATCTCGTCGATGAAGCGCATATCAAAGACTTCCAGGTCCTGCGCATGGACGAAGCGCTTCTCGCCCGGGTCCACGCTGCGGATACCGATCTGGCGGAAGGCTTTGGTGGGGACGGCTGGGGTGGCGCCGCCGATGGAGGTGAGCTCCGCCGGGCCATGCCCCGTGAGCACGGCCACGGGCATGCCGTGGACATTGCCACTGGGGGTGAGTGCACTGGTGTTGTAGTCCGCGTGCGCGTCAAGCCACAGCACGCGCAACTTGCGCCCCTGCTCGCTGCAGTGGCGTGCCACGGCGCTGATGGAGCCGATGGACAGGCAGTGGTCGCCGCCCAGGAGGATGGGCAGACGCTCTTGCCGAAGTTCAGCGAGCACCGCCTCGTGAACGGCAAGGTTCCAGGCGGTGACCTCGCTGAGGTGGCGGTAGCCGTCCACCGGGGCCTGCCAGGGGTTGGGCGGGCCGCTCAGGTTACCGCGGTCCAGCACCTGCGCGCCGTGACTTTCCAGTGCGGCTTGCAGGCCGGCCACGCGCAGCGCCTCCGGGCCCATGCGCGCACCTTGGGCGCCGGCACCGATGTCCGTCGGTGCGCCAATCAGGCTGATGCGCGGGGCCATGGTCTTTGTGTTTCCAGTTGTGCGAAAGGCCCCCTTGGGGGACCTTCAGTTTGCGCTCAAGGCGCGCCGTGCTCGACCCTTTTGATCAGTTGCCCGCCTTGTCGGCAGAAGCCTTGCGCTGGGTGGCGGTCTTGCTCACCACCACGGGCTTACCGCGCAGCTGGTTGAGGGCCTGTTGCAGCGGGAAGTCTTCAGTGCTGCCGAACTCGGGCAGCGGCTTGATCGAGTCGCGCTGCTTGGCCAGTTGCTCCTCGATCTTCTTGCGCTCTTCGGCGCGGGCTTTCTCGCGAGCCTCGTCCTTGGGGTCGTTCATGTTCCCCGGCCTTTCTGACAGATGCTTTTGCAGATCAGCTTCGCGCGTGCGCAAGGCGGCGAAGACGTTGCCCTCGGCGGTCTCGTCCAGCCAGATGTCGGGCACGATGCCCTTGGTCTGGATGGAGCGGCCGTTGGGCGTGTAGTAACGCGCCGTGGTGATCTTCAATGCGGTGTCGGGGCTCAACTGGCGCACGGTCTGCACCGAGCCTTTACCGAAGGTCTGCGAGCCCATGATGGTGGCGCGCTTGTAGTCCTGAAGGGCGCCGGCCACGATCTCGCTGGCTGAGGCCGAGCCCTCGTTGACCAGCACCACCAGCGGCACATTCTTCAGTGCGGCGGGCAGGCGCTTGAGCGGGTCGGGTCCACCGCGGCGGGCATAGAACTCGGGTGCGGCCTTGAACAAGGCCTTGGAATCCGCCAGCTGGCCGTTGGTGGACACCACCGACACATTGGGTGGCAGGAAAGCCGCGCTGATGGCCACCGCGCCGTCCAGCAGGCCGCCGGGGTCGTTGCGCAGGTCCAGCACCAGGCCCTTGAGCTGGGGGTCGGCCTTGTAGAGTTCCTCGACCTTGCGCACGAAGTCTTCCACCGTGCGGTCCTGGAACTGGCTCACGCGCACCCAGCCGTAGCCGGGCTCCACCATCTTGGCCCGCACGCTCTGGGTGCGGATTTCTTCGCGGACGATGGTGACGGGGAAGCTGCGGTTCTCATCCTTGCGGAAGATGGTCAGCATCACCTGCGTGTTGGGCTCGCCGCGCATGCGCTTGACGGCATCGTTCATGGTCAGGCCGCGCACCGCCGTGTCGTCGATGCGCGTGATGAGGTCGCCCGGCTTCAGGCCGGCGCGGAAGGCGGGCGAGCCCTCGATGGGGGAGACCACCTTGACCAGGCCGTCTTCCATGTTGATCTCGATGCCCACGCCCACAAACCTTCCCGAGGTGCCCTCGCGGAACTCCTTGAAGGTCTTCTTGTCGAAATACTGCGAGTGCGGGTCCAGCCCGGCCACCATGCCGCCGATGGCGTCAGAGATGAGCTTCTTCTCGTCCACCGCCTCGACGTAATCGCTCTTGACGATACCGAAGACGGCTGCAAGCTGCTGCAGCTCTTCAATGGGCAGCGGTGAGAGCGAGCGTTGCGCCACGGCCTGTACCTGCATCGTGGCCAGCGCCCCGGCCACGGCGCCCAGAGCGATGAAGCCGGCAACCTTGAGTTTGGCACCCATGTCTTGTCCTGCGAGAGCGGTAAGTGAAGGAGGGATGAAACCTGGACCTGAAAACGCGTTCTTGACGTGTCCTAAACCTGCTTTTCAGCAGGCACCCGGGGCGCAT
>JBMOGN010000188.1:0-6775 GCA_049318345.1 Rubrivivax sp.
TGAGTTCGAGGGCCTGGCCCGGCGCGTACAGGCGGAGCTCGGGCCGGGGTTGCCCGACAACGACCGGCACCGCAAGGTGCTCGACTTCTTCGGTAACGTGTTCCGGGTGCAGCCGGATGTCTCAGCGCTCACCGGGCGGCTGAGCGACGCGAGCGCACGGCTCTCCTCGGGCCTGGCTACCTGGGTGCCGCGGCTGGAGGTGCCCTCTGGCGTCGTGCGCGTGGTGGGTACGGCCGGCTCGGGCAAGACCCAACTGGCGCTGCACATGCTGCGCGCGGCCGACACCGCAGGCCAGCGCGGTGCCTACCTGTGCTTCAACCGCGCGCTGGCAGACCACATGGCCCGCGTGCTGCCGGTGCGCACCACCGCCGAGACCTTCCACCAGATGGCCGACCGCCTCGCGCGGGGCGCGGGCCTGGTTATCGATTACGCCGCGCCCGATGCCTTCGACACGCTGGCTGCGCACGCGGCCAGCCGCCTCGGCGCCGCCGAGCCGGACTTGGACCTGCTCGTCATCGACGAGATGCAGGACTTCAAGCCCGAATGGGTATCTGCGCTGATGCAGCGGCTGCGTCCGAACGGCCGCGCCGTGCTGCTCGAGGACCCGCAGCAGCAGCTGTATGCCGACCGCGAGGGCTTTGCCATCGAGGGCGAGGTGACGGTGCGCTCGCCCGAGAACTACCGCAGCCCGCGCGCCCTCGTGCGCCTGATCAACGGCCTTCGTCTGGCCGACGAGCCCGCCGAGGCGCTGGGGCCCTACGAAGGTGAACTGCCTGACCCGATCGTCTGCGCGGCGGCCAAGACGCCCCGGCACTGGGCCGCCGCCACGCAGCGCGCGGTTCGGCGCTGCCTGGACCGGGGCTTTGCGCTGGAGGACATCGCGGTGGTGACGCTGCGCGGGCGGGCGTCATCGGTGCTGCTGGAGCAAGGCTCTCTCGGCGAGTGGCCGCTTCGCCGATTCACCGGCACCTACGACACGGCCGGCGACCCCGTCTGGACCCAGGGCACGCTGCTCATCGATACCGTCTACCGCTTCAAGGGCCAGGCGGCGCACGCGGTGGTGCTCACCGAATGCGATTTCAGCGACTGGAGCGATCGCGTGCGCCGCGCGCTCTTCGTGGGCATCACGCGGGCGCGGGTGCACCTGGAGTGGGTGGTGAGCGAGGGAGTGGGGGAGCTCGTCGCGCAGAGGTTGGGCGCTTCTGTGGCTGCCCGCTGAGCTGGGTGGACGGGAGTTTGCCGATCAACTGGCGTGAGATCAGGCGCTCGGGCATCGTGCACTGCTCGGGGTGGCGGTTGAATTCAACCTGCACCACGCGCCACGGCACGCCCTGGCCCTGCTTGCCCTTCTGCACGCCGGGCACCAGGTGCAGGCGAGAGTACTCGAAGCCCGTCCAGCTGCGGTGGACGCGCAAGACCCCGTCAATGGCGTGCGATCTCGTCATCAACGGGCGTGCGTGCCCGGTTGCAGGCAGCCACATGAGGTCAGGCGTCGGCCGGACTTCAGCCCACGGGCTGTGGCATGCTCTTGTTCGGGTACGGAGGACGTCATGCCAACACCAGTTGAGGACTTGGCCGCGCAGGCGCTTGGCCTGCCGCCTGAAGACCGAGCCAAACTCGTCGAGAGACTGCTGGCGAGCTTTGAGCCGCGCTCGGCTGCGCAGGCTGCGTGGATGAGGGTTGGGCAAGCCCGCCGTGATGACGTCAAATCGGGCAAGACCGCCATGGTTCCCGGAGATGAGGCGCTCGCACGAGTCAGGGCTCGGCTTGGGTGAAGTACTGGCTTCATCCCGAAGCCGAAGCCGAGCTCGGTGATGCGGCTGTGTACTACGCCAAGCATGCAAGCCTGGCAGTTGCGGAAGCTTTCCTCGCTGAGTTCGAGCGAGTAAGAGACCTTCTGGTCGAGAACCAGCATCGGGGGCCGCATGGCGACTTCGGCCTGCGGGTCTACCACCTGGATCGCTTCCCTTATACGGTGGTCTACGAGACCGACGAAACGGAAGGACCACAGATCTACGCCATCGCCCACCAACATCGCGAGCCTGGGTACTGGGCTGCGCGCGTCGAAGCCTGATCCGGCGCTCAACCAGACTCGTGCTCGCGTGACGCCCGCGCCAGCCCCACGACTCCTGGGCTGAGGCCTGCGACCTCGCTTACGAGGAGGAGCCCGCAAGTTCACCCTTCATCCCGCCCCGCGCATCAGCGTCACCAGCAGCACCGCCGCCCCCAGCGCCAGGTTCACCGCCACCCAGGCCCGGATTGCCGCGAGCGCCTTTCCCGCCTCGGGCCACTGCTCGGCTGCCACGGCGCGCGCGAGCCGCCTGTACAGCGCAAAGCGGATGTGCAGAAAGATCGCCACCATCGCCACTCCCAGTGCGGCCATCACGATCCAGGCCAGCGGCATGTCGAAGCGGCCCCCGGACTGCACCACCTGCCGGGCTGCGCGGCCGAGCATCCACACGCCGCTGGCCAGGGTGAGCAGCGAGGCCACGAGCACGGCCTGGAAGAAGCGGCCGAGCACGTCGTGCATCAGGCGCAGCCGCACGGGCGGCTCGAGCCGGGCCACGGCGGGGCGCAGGAAGAAGTGGGCGAACACCATGCCGCCCACCCAGACGACGATGGCCAGCACGTGGAGGGTCTTCAGGAGGGCGTAGAGCATGTGGCGGTGCAGGGCGGAAAACCACAGTCTGGCACGGCCGTATGCTCATTGACGCCGCCAGGGGCGTGCGCCGCGCGGCCCGAACGACCCGCCAGCGGCGGGTCAGGTCACCGGTACGGTGCTAGCGCACCGTGTAGCCACGCCCGTCCAGGCAAGCCGCCTCGGCGCGGCGCAGCACGCTCGGGTTGCCCCACGCGCCGGGTACGGTCACGGCCCACTGCTGGCAGCCCAGGCGGTCGGCTTCCACCTGCGCGGGCGGCTGGCCGTGGCGGGGGTAGACGATCCACTCGGCGGGCGTGGCCCCCACCGGCGCGGGCGTGACCACCGTCACCGGTGCGGGCACCGCCGGCACGACGGCCAGAGGCTGCAGCGCAGGAGGCGGGGGCGCGGGGGGCAGCACGATGGTCTGCGGAGCGTTTTGCGGGGCGTTTTGCGCGGCAACCAGATTGGCCGCCGCCACGCCCAGCACCACGGCGCCGAGCACCGGAATCCAGCCCGGGCCGCCATGCCGGTGGTGGTGATGGCCGCCGCGGTAGCGGCCGTAGGGGTCGGCGTGGGCGGGTGCTGCAGCCAGCGCCGCCACGGCCAGCAAGGTGGCAGCGGCCACGCTGCGGGCCAGCATCGGGCGGGCGGGGAGGTTCCGGACGGTCATGGCAGGGCTCCTGAGGCGGGCGCGCCAGGTGGTCCGGCGCACCGTGTCTCTTCAACGCGCGACCGCGCGCCGGCGATGACAGGGTCAGCTCGGCAGGTTGCTCGACGGCCAGCCCAGCAACTCCGCCAGCCGGCCGATCACCCAGCTGGCCTCCGGTGCCGTGACGGGCGAACCCGGCTCGAGCAACCCGCGGCGGATGCGCTCGAGCACGTCGGCTTCGGTCACGCCGAGCGCGGCGAGCTTTTCTCGCGCGGTCTCGCTGAGCATCTGCGCGAGGTCCTCGCAGAACTCGTGACGCTCGGCGATCACCTCGCGGGCTTCGAGGGGCCGGCGGCTGCGGTCGGCACCCGGCGGCCGGAAGAGGTCGATGAAGGCCTCGGGGACGACGACCTGGCTGTCTTCGTGCATGGCTGCAGGCCGGCCGCGCTACTCGTCCTGCCGGATGCGCGTGGCGATCCAGCCTGCCAAGCAGATGAGCAGGATGGCCCCGCTCTCGTACAGCAGGATGGTGGGGTCGGTGTCCTTGCCCTGCAGGATGATCAGGCGCGAGAGGGCCGTGACCGCGATGAACAGCGGAATCGCGATCGGGATGCGGCGGCTGCTGTAGAAGGCCGAGAGCATGCCCAGCACCTCGGCGTAGATGAACATCAGCAGCAGGTCCTTCAGCTCGACCTTGCGGTTCTCCACGAGCAGCATCACCTCCTGGCCCATCGCCACCACGGTGAAGGCGGCGATGAGCACGAGAAAGAGCTTCTCGGTGAACTCGATGGCGCGCTTGATGTTCATGGCTGTCCTTTCGATCGGGGCCGCACGGCGCCACGTGGTGCTGCACGGGGCCGCTCGGGGAGCGGCTGCCGCCGGCCACCAACCCGCCGGTAATCCATCACTCTACCGTGCGGCGCCGGGCCCTGCTGACGCATGGCCATGCCGGAAACTACGGTGCATCATCCGCATCTGGGCATCCGCAGGCTGAACGATGCAGACCCCGCTCCATCACATCCGCGCTGGCGTGCTGGACGTCGGCTACTTCGACGCCGGACCGCGCGACGGCCCGCCCGTGGTGCTGCTGCACGGGTTTCCGTACGACGTGCACGCCTTCGACGAGGTGGCGCCCGCGCTCGCGGCGGCGGGCTGCCGGGTGGTCACGCCCTACCTGCGTGGCTACGGGCCCACGCGCTTCGTCTCGCCGGCCACGCCCCGCTCGGGCGAGCAGGCGGTGCTGGCCCACGACCTGATGGCCCTGCTGGACGCGCTGGCGATCGGCTCTGCGGTGCTGGCCGGCTACGACTGGGGCGGGCGCGCCGCGTGCATCGCCGCGGCGCTGTGGCCGCAGCGCGTGCGCGGGCTGCTGACGTGCGGCGGCTACAACGTGCACGACGTGCCCGCTGCCCTGAGCCCGGCTCCGCCCGAGGACGAGCACCGCCTGTGGTACCAGTACTACTTCCACGGCGAGCGCGGACGCGCCGGGCTGCAGCAGTACCGGCGCGCGCTGTGCCGGCTGCTGTGGCAGCTGTGGTCTCCCCACTGGTCCTTCGACGACGCCACCTTCGAGCGCACCGCCCCGGCCTTCGACAACCCGGATTTCGTGGACGTGGTGATCCACTCCTACCGCGTGCGCTTCGGCCTGGTGGAGGGAGACCCTGCGGTGGCCGCCACCGAGCAGCTGCTGCGCCGGCAGCCGCGCATCGGCGTGCCCACGATCTCCCTGCAGGGCGGCGGCGACGGCGTGTTCCGCCCCGAGATTTCCGCCGGGCACCAGCGTTTCTTCACCGGGCCGTACGAGCGCCGCGTGATCGACCGCGTGGGCCACAACGTGCCGCAGGAGGCGCCGGCGGCCTTTGCGCAGGCGGTGCTGGAGCTGGTGGCGGCAGCGCCTGGCGTGGAGGGAGGCTGAAGACAACAAGGAGGGAGGACAGCGATGAAGGGAGCAACCGGGAACACGGGAGCGTCGCGCAGCCTGTTGCGCGTGGGGGTGTGGGTGGCCTGGGCTGTGATGGGGGCGGCCCAGGTTCAGGCGCAGGCACCAGCGCCGACGCAGGCGCAGACGCCAGAGACAGCGACAGCCGGCCCGGCCCCCGCCTCGCGCGCCCACGCCTTCGAGGAGGGCCTGCGCGCCTACGAGGCGCGGCAGTTCGAGCGTGCGGTGCAGGCGTGGACCGAAGCCGCCGAAGGCGGCAGCGTGGCGGCGGCCTTCAACCTGGGCCTGATGTTCGAGCACGGCGATGGCGTCAGACGGGATGCGCCGGCGGCGGTGCGCTGGTACCGGCTTGCCGCCGAGGGGGGCGACCTCTCGGCCCAGCTGGCCCTGGCGCGGCTGATGGAAACCGGTGCTCCCGGCCTGAAGCCGGAAGTGGAAGACGCACGGCTGTGGTACGGCATCGCGCTGGCGCGCCCGGCGGCGGACGCCGAAGGCCAGGCGCTGCAGCGTCAGGCCCGCGAGCGGCTGGCGGCCCTGCCGGCTGCCGAGGTGCAGATGGTTCCCTTCACAGGGGGGCGCTACCTCTTTCGGGGGCTGGCTGGCGGGCGCTGCATGATCGCGCTGCAGGGGCGCATCACTCCCGATACCTCGTACGTCTTCCCACGCGTGGTCCGGCGCGCGAGCGAGAAGGGCTGCGTCGCGCCGTGGATCGTGCTGGAGTCCGGCGGCGGCAGTCTCCCCGATGGCCTCTCGCTGGGCCGCGAGGTGCACCGGGCGGGCTACTCCACGATGGTGGCGCGCGCCTGCGCGTCTGCCTGCGGGCTGATCTTCATGGGCGGGCGCGAGCGCATTCTGATCGGGCCCGAGGCCCGCATCGGGCTCCACCAGGCCTCCGTGACACGGGGGGGCGACCCCAGTACCCGGCGCTGTGTGACTGACCCGGTTGCCCCGCCCAACATATCCATCATGGGCTACCTGTCGCAGGTCAACGGTCAAGCATTCGCAGGGACGCTGGGGATCATCCTGACCACGTCCTGCCACTCGATGGCCTGGGTAAGTGGCCAGGCGGCCCTGGACTTGCACATCGCCACCGCCATGCGCTGAGTCAGCGCCGCGCCGCCGGCGCACGGGCGGCGCCCCGCAGCCCCTCGCGCAGCCTGCGCGCCACCAGGCGCAGGCCGCGCCACAGCCTGGGCAGCAGCCACAGCGCCAGCAGCACGAAAGACACCACGAGCACGAGGAAGAGCACGGGCAGGAAGACCGCCAGCAGCAGGCCCAGCGGGGCCACGATGTCCTCGAAGGCCGACGCGGCCCAGTTGGAGAAGGGCTCGGGCGAGGCGTTGAGCAGCGCGCGCGAGCCGGCCTTCACTGCATGGGCCGTGCCGGCCAGCGTGCCGCCCAGCAGCCCCGCCACCACTACCCAATGCGCGTCCATCTGCCCGAAGGCCGCCGCGGCCAGGACGGCGCCCGCGGGCACGCGGATGAAGGTGTGCACGGCGTCCCACACGGAGTCGAAGACGGGGACCTTGTCGGCCACGAACTCCGC
>JBMOGN010000189.1:0-6769 GCA_049318345.1 Rubrivivax sp.
ACTGCTTCATGGGCTACGACGTGCAGACCATGAAGGGCTGGGAGAACGGCATCAACGCCGTCACGGTGGCGGCGTCGTTCCAGAAGGATCCGCAGGTCCTCATCGGCCACCCTGGCGTGGTCAACAAGATGGAGGACCTCAAGGGCAAGACCATCCTGATCTCGAGTGCGGCCAACACCTCCTACTGGCCGTGGCTGAAGGGAGCCTACAAGCTCGAGGACTCGCAGGCCAAGCCTTACACTTTCAACATCCAGCCCTTCATCGCCGACAAGAACATCGTGCAGCAGGGCTACCTCTCGAGCGAGCCCTACGCCATCGAGAAGGAAGCGAAGTTCAAGCCCAACGTCTTCCTGCTGGCCGACTACGGCTGGCCTCCGTACTCGACCACCATCGTGTGCATGGAGAAGACCGTGCGCGAGCGGCCCAAGGCCGTGGCGGCCTTCGTGAAGGCCACGATGGAAGGCTGGAAGAGCTACCTCAAGGGCGATCCGAAGCCGGCCAACGACCTCATCAAGAAGGACAACCCCAACATGACCGACGACAAGATCGCCGTGGGCATCAAGCTCATGAACGAGATGGGGATCGTCTTCGGCGGGGATGCGGCCAAGCTCGGCGCGGGTGTGATGACCGACGAGCGCATGAAGAAGACCTACGACATGATGGTGTCCATGAAGTTGCTGGACCCCACCAAGGTCGACCTGAAGAAGACCTACACCACCGAGTTCGTCAAGAACCTGCGGGTCCTGCCCTGATCGGCGGGTTGGCGTCCGAGGCGGTCCCCGGCAAGGTGGTGGGGTGACGCACGTTCCGCTGCTCGACCTGAGCGCCACGCCGGCTGCGGCGCTGGCGCGCCAGGTAGACGCCGCCTTGCGCGATTGCGGCTTCCTGGCCCTCGTCGGGCATGGCGTGCCGCACGCGCTGCGTCAAGACGCCTTCGATGCCAGCCGGCGCTTCTTCGCGCTGCCCGATGCCGTGAAGGCGCGCTGGCACGTGGACCGCTGGCCGCTGCAGCGCGGCTTCGACCCCATCGGCTGGCAGGCGCTGGACCCGAGCCAGCCGCCTGACGTCAAGGAGAGCTTCTACCTCGGCGTGGAGGCCATCGGCCCGAACCAGTGGCCCGACGAGGCGCTCGTGCCGGGGTTCCGGCCGGCGCTGCAGGCGTGGTCCGCTGCGCTGGAGACGTTGGCGCGCCGAATGATGGGCGTGTTTGCCGAAGCGCTGGGCCTGCCGCCGGGGCACTTCGAACCCTGCATGCGCCGGCCCACCTGCACCACGCGGCTGCTGCACTACCCGCCCCAACCCGAAGCGGCGCGGCCGGGCCAGATCGGCTGCGGTGCGCACACCGACTGGGGTGCGCTGACGCTGCTGGCCCAGGACGATGCGGGCGGGCTGCAGGTGCAGCTAGCCGACGGCAGCTGGCTCGACGTGGAACCGCTCGAAGGCGCCTTCGTCGTCAACGTCGGGGACATGATGCAGCGCTGGACCAACGACCGCTGGCGCTCCACGGTGCACCGGGTGATCAACCGCCGCAGCGGCCGAGACCGGTATTCGATGGCCTACTTCTTCGACCTCGACGCCGATGCGGTCGTCGAGCCCCTGCCCACCTGCGTGAGCGCGGCCGAACCTCCGCGCTACGCGCCGCTGACCGCCGGCGCCCACCTGGCCGAGATGTACCGGCGCACCACGGTGCGTGCGCCTTCCGGCAGCGCCACGCAGATATCCCTTGCCACGCTTTCATGACCCAGATGCCCGCAGTCGAGGTCCTCTCCGTCGAGAAGACCTATCCCAATGGCACGCAGGCCCTGCTGCCGGTGAACCTCACCGTACAGGAGGGCGAGTTCATCACGCTGCTCGGCCCATCGGGCTGCGGCAAGAGCACGCTGCTGAAGATGGTGGCGGGCCTGCTGGCGCCCAGTGACGGCCGCCTGCTGCTGTGGCGCAAGCCCGTGCAGCAGATCGACAGTACCGGCCACCGCCTGAGCTTCGTGTTCCAGGAGGCCACCCTCATGCCCTGGGCCAGCGTGATGGCCAACGTGCGCCTGCCGCTGGATCTGGCGGGCGTGCCGCGCGCGCAGGCCGAGGCGCGCGTGCGCGAGGCGCTGAAGATGGTGGGGCTGGAGAAGTTCGAGACGAACCTGCCGCGCGAGCTCTCCGGCGGCATGCAGATGCGCGTGTCCATCGCGCGTGGTCTGGTCACCGAGCCCACGCTGCTGCTCATGGACGAGCCCTTCGGGGCCCTGGACGAAATCACGCGCAACCGGCTGGACAGCGACCTGCTGGGCCTGTGGCAGGCGCGCAAGCTCACCGTCATCTTCGTCACCCACTCGATCTACGAGGCGGTGTACCTGTCCAACCGCGTCGTCGTCATGGCGGCACGCCCCGGGCGCATCGTGGACGAGGTCGTCATCGACGAGCCCTACCCGCGCAGTGCCGATTTCCGCGTCTCCACCACCTTCAGCCAGTACGCCAAGCGCCTGCAGGACAGCCTGCTGCGCGCCAGCGGCACGCTCGAGGACGAGGCCCTCGCATGAAGCCCGAAGCCCAGCGCATCGTATTTCCCCTCCTGGTGGCCATCGTGCTGCTGGCCCTGTGGCAGGGCCTGGTGGTCGCCTTCGACATCCCGCACTTCCTCGTGCCCTCGCCCGCGCGCGTGGCCCAGGTGCTGGTCACCGACTCGGGCCTGCTCTTCGGGGCGCTGTACAACACCCTGAAGATCACGGTGCTGTCCTTCGCCGTGGCCGTGGCGCTGGGCGTGCTCGTGGCCTTCGCCTTCGTGCAGAGCCGCATCATCGAGACAGCCTTCTTCCCCTACGCGGTGCTGCTTCAGGTCACGCCCGTGGTGGCCATCGCGCCGCTGATCATCATCTGGGTGAAGGACCCGATCGCCTCGCTGGTCATCTGCGCGACGCTCGTGGCGCTGTTCCCCATCATCGCCAACACCACGCTCGGGCTGCGCAGCGTCAACCCCGGGCTGCTTGCCTACTTCAGGCTGAACAACGCCTCGCGCATGCAGGTGCTGTTCCGCCTGCGCGTGCCCTCGGCGCTGCCTTACTTCTTTGGCGGGCTGCGCATCAGCTCCGGCCTGGCCCTCATCGGCGCGGTGGTGGCCGAGTTCGTGGCCGGCACCGGAGGCACCGGCACGGGCCTGGCCTACCAGATCCTGCAGGCGGGCTACCAGCTCAACATCCCGCGCATGTTCGCCTCGCTGCTGCTCATCACCGTCACCGGCGTGCTGCTGTTTGCGGCGATGTCGGCGCTGTCGAAGTGGGCGCTGGGCAGCTGGCACGAGAGCGAAACCTCCGGGGAGTGAGCCGTGGCTGACCTGCTGGTTCGGGGTGCGGCGCACCTCTTCACCGGGCGTGCCGGAGCGGCCATGCGCGCGCGCGACGGCTGCGACCTGCGAATCCGCGATGGGGTGGTCGCCGCCATCGGCCACCTGACCCCCGAGCCCGGCGAGCGTGTGCTCGACGCCTCGGGCTGCGTTGTCTACCCCGGCTGGGTGAACACCCACCACCACCTCTTCCAGAGCCTGCTCAAGGGCATCCCGGCCGGCATCGACCTCGCCCTGGTGCCGTGGCTGGCTGCGGTGCCGGTGGCCTACAGGCGGCACTTCGACCACGATGCGGCGCTGCGTCTGGCCGCGCGGGTGGGGCTCGTGGAGCTGATGCTGTCGGGCTGCACCACGGTGGCCGACCACCAGTACCACTACTGGCCCGGCATGCCCTTCGACGCCTCCGAGGCGATTTTCGAAGAAGCCACCCGGCTGGGCCTGCGCCTGGTGCTGTGCCGCGGCGGCCAGACCCAGGCCCGCGCGATGACCGACCACGCCGCGCCGCCTCAGGTCGCCCCCGAGACCGTGGAGGGGTTCCTCGCGTCGGTGGAGCGCGACGTGCACCGCTTCCACGACCCCTCGCCCAGGGCGATGCGGCGCGTGGCCAGCGCCATCACCACGCCCAACTGGAGCTGCCGCCCGGACGAGCTGCGCCTCATGGCGCGCGAGGCCCGGCGCCTGGGCATCCGGCTGCACAGCCACCTCAACGAGACCTACGACTACGTACGCTGGGCGCGCGAGGTGCGCGGCTGCAGCCCGATGCAGTTCGTGGCCGAGCACGAGTGGGTGGGCGAGGACGTCTGGTTCGCGCACATGGTGCACCTGGACGATGCCGACCTGCAGCTGTGCGCGCAGACCGGAACCGGCATCGCCCACTGTCCGCAGAGCAACGCGCGCCTGGGCTCGGGTATCGCGCGCATCCCCGAGGCGATGGCGCTCGGCGTGCCGGTGGGCCTGGCGGTGGACGGTGCGGCCTCCAACGAGGCCGCCGACATGCTCAGCGAGGCGCACGCCTGCTGGCTGCTGCACCGCGCTGACCCGCGCGCCGGCGAGCGCCCCGACCCGCACGCCCACCCGAGCCGGGTGGCCCAGCCCGGCGGGCATGCCAGCGCCCTGACCGTGGAGGATGTGGTGCACCTGGGCACCGCCGGCGGCGCGCGCGTGCTCGGCCTGCCTGGCGTGGGCACCCTGGAGGTCGGCCAGGCGGCCGACCTGGCCGTCTACGATCTCGACCGCCCGCGCCACTTCGGCCTGCACGACCCGGCCATCGGCCCCGTGGCCAGCGGTGGGCGCCCCACCTTGCGTGCCCTGCTCGTGCAGGGCCGCGTGGTGGTGGAGAACGACCACATCCCGGGCCTGGATCTCGCCGAGCTGCGGCGCGACGCCGAGGCCTTTGTCCGCACCCTCCTGAACCCGACATGAGCTTCGAACCGAGCCAGGTGAAGGCCGCCACCGCCCAGGTGGCGTCCACGCTTTCTTCCATCGAGTGGATCACGGACGCCCGTATCGAGCGCCTGAGCCAGGACTTCTACTGGTTCAGCCCCGTGCTCAAGCGTCAGCTCGAGCACCTGCGCGCCGACGCCGTGGCGCGGCCGAAGACCGAAGACGAGATCCGCGCCGTCGTGGCAGCCTGCGCAGCCGCCGGGCTGCCGATCACCGTGCGCGGCAGCGGCACCGGCAACTACGGCCAGAGCATGCCGCTGCACGGCGGCGTGGTGCTCGACCTGTCTGCCTACAACCGCCTGCTCTGGGCACGCGATGGCGTGGCGCGGGCGCAGGCCGGCATCCGCATGATGGACCTGGACCGCCAGCTGCAGGCCGCGCCCGAGGGCGCACTCGGCTGGGAGCTGCGCTGCGTGCCCTCCACGTTCCGCGCCGCCACCCTCGGCGGCCTGTACGGCGGGGGCTTTGGCGGCATCGGCTCCATCAACCACGGGCCGCTGGCTTCCACGGGCAACGTGCTGGGCGTGCGGGCGATGACGATCGAGCCCGAGCCCAAGGCGGTGGAGCTGCGCGCGCCCGAGGCGCTCTTGCTGCACCACGTGTACGGCACCAACGGCCTCGTGCTCGAGCTCGAGGTGGGGCTCGCGCCCGCCCACGCGTGGCTGGAGACGATCGTGTGCTTCCCGGGCTTCGACGAGGCCATCGGATTCGCCGACGCGCTGGCCAGTGCGCCGGGGGTGCTCAAGAAGAGCGTGACCCTGCTGGCTGCGCCGATCCCGGACATCCTGATGCAGGCCTCTCCGCCGATGGCCGGGCAGATGACGGCCGGCGGGCATGCGGTGTTCATCGCGGTGGCGCCGGCCAGCGAGGCGGCCATGCTCGAGCTGGCGCGCGACTGGGGCGGCACGGCCACCCTGCGCCGCACCCAGGAAGAGGTCAGGCGCACGAACCGCACCATCCTGGAGTACACCTGGAACCACACCACGCTGCACGCGCTGAAGGTGGACAAGACGCTCACCTACATCCAGAGCGGCTTCGAGGCCGGCCGGCACGTGGCGCAGGCCAAGGCGCTGCGCGCGCAGCTCGGCGACGAGGTGCTCGTGCACCTGGAGTTCATCCGCACCAAGGAAGGGGCGATGAACTGCTCGGGGCTGCAGCTCGTGCGTTACACCAGCGACGAGCGCCTGAACGAGATCATGCAGATCCACCGCGACCACGGCGTGTACATCGCCAATCCGCACGTCTACATCGTCGAGGACGGCAAGCAGGGCCAGGTCAACCCCGATGTGGTGGCCACCAAGATGCGCTTCGACCCCCTGGGCCTGCTCAACCCCGGCAAGCTGCGCGGCTGGGACGAGCGCGAGCGCATCATGGCCGACGCGGCGGCCGGGCGCGTGTCGCTGGCCACGCTGCCGAGTTTCTGAGACCCCCGCATTCACTGCACACCAGGAGACCTTCCCATGTCCTCGAATCCGAACCGCCCGCTCGCACGCGCGCTGGTGGCTGTCGCCGCGATGGCCGCGGCCGCCTGCGCCTCGGCGCAGACGCCCTTCACCTACATCACCAACTGGTACGCGCAGGCCGAGCACGGCGGCTACTACCAGGCCGTGGCCACGGGCCTGTACAAGAAATACGGCCTGGACGTGACGATCCGCATGGGCGGCCCGCAGGTCAACACCTACCAGATCATGGCCGCCGGGCAGGCCGACTGCGTCATGGCCTCGTCCGACCTGCAGGCCATCCAGGTGCGCGAAGGCGGCGTGCCGGTGACCACCGTGGCCGCGTTCTTCCAGAAGGACCCGCAGGTGCTGATCGCGCACGAGGGCGTCAAGGGCTTCGAGGACATGAAGGACAAGACCATCCTCATCGGCGCGCTGGCCCATCGGGGCTACTGGCCCTGGCTGAAGGCCAGGTACGGCTTCACCGACGCGCAGGCGCGCCCCTACACCTTCAACATCCAGCCCTTCATGGCCGACAAGAACGTGGTGCAGCAGG
>JBMOGN010000190.1:0-6663 GCA_049318345.1 Rubrivivax sp.
GGCGGCACGTAGTTGAAGGCGTTGAAGAAGCTGTAGGGCGCCAGGTTGGCCACGCCGCCCGGCGTGAGCGAGGAGATCCAGCCGATGGGCCGCGGCGCGATGATCGCGTTGAACGGGTCGTGCGGCAGGCCGTGGCCGTCGGCGGGGCGGTAGAAGTGGGTGGGCATGGAATCGATCGAAGCCAATACGGTAGAAGGGAACAGCGGCAGGCCGCATGCTAGCCTCTCCCGCACGAGCGATGCGCACGCTTCAACCCATGCCGCCCTTCCACCCCGTCGACCTCCCGCACGCCAGCCGCCTGCTCAACCACGGGCCCACCGTGCTCGTCACCAGTGCCCATGCGCTCCGGCGCAACGTGATGGCCGCGGCCTGGTCGATGCCGGTGGAGTTCACGCCGCCGCGGGTGGCGGTGGTCATCGACAAGCACACCTACACCCGTGAGCTCGTGGCGGCCAGTGGCGTGTTCGGGCTGTGCATCCCCGGCGCGGCGCTGGCCGATGCCACCTTCGCGGTGGGCAGCGAAAGCGGGCGCAATCTGCCCGCCGACGGGCCCGACAAGTTCACGCGCCACGGCCTCGTCGCGCGCCCCGGCCCGGTGCTGGGCGTGCCGGTGGTGGAGGAGGGCTGCTGCGCCTGGCTCGAGTGCCGGCTCATCCCCGAGCCGCACACCGAGGCGGCCTACGACACGTGCTTCGCCGAAGTGGTGAGCGCCGCGGCCGACCCGCGCGTCTTTGCCCACGGGCGCTGGTACTTCGGGGAGGACAACGTGGCGCTGCACACGCTGCATCACCTCGGGGCGGGCAAGTTCGCGGTGGCGGGCGCCGTGGTGCAGGCGAGGGCGGCTCGGGCTTGAGGCGCGGCGGCCGGTCTTCCGGCCCTACCATGGATGCCGTCTGCCGCCCCAGCCGCTGCCCCATGCCGCCACGCGCCACGCCCGCCACGCCCGCCACCCGTCGTCTCCCCAACCCACTGCGGTATCTACAGAGGCTGCTGATCGTGCTGGCGGCAAGCCTGTGCGGGCTGCCCGCCCTCGCCGACATCGGCCAGTGCGGCTTCGTGAAGGACCCCGATCGGCAAGCCTACTGCCGGGCCGTGAACGGCGGCGGGGCCGGGCAGTGCGGGTTCATCCGCGGGCGTGATCTGCAGGCCCGCTGCCGCGCCGAAGTGGACCGCAACCCCGGCCAGTGCGGCTTCATCCAGGACCGCGATGCCGCGGCGGCGTGCCGCGCCAGTGTCCCGGGCGGCCAGGCGGCCTCGAACAAGGGCCAGTGCAGCTTCATCCAGGACTCGGACCGCCGCGCCTACTGCCGCGCCACGAACGGCGACGGCAGCGGCCAGTGCGGCTTCATCCGGGACTCGGACCTCCAGGCCCTGTGCCGTGCCGAGACCGGCGGCGGCAAGGGCCAGTGCGGCTTCATCCGCGACCGCGACATGCAGGCGGCCTGCCGGGCCAAGGTCCGGAATTGAGCGCAGCAACCGGCGCTCAGCTCAGGCCGGCCCGGAACGCAGCCCGTAGACCCCGCCCCCGGCCCACAGGTACTCGGCCCGCAGCACGGCGTCACCCTTCTCGCCGGTGAAGGTGAAGCCCAGCACGGCCACCGTGTCGCCGGGCTTGATCTCGGCCACCTTCCAGGCATTCATGCGCGTGAGCGGGGCGAGTTCCACCTCCCAGCGCGCATCGCGCCGGGTGGGCAGCCGTGCGGCGCGCAGCAGCGCCGGGCCGTCCACGGCCGCGGCCTGCTGCGGGAGCCGGCGTGTGGCCAGGTCGGCGGGCAGGCGCAGCCCCGGCGCCACCTCGAGCTCGAGCTCGGCGTGGGGGTTGCGCCAGGCCACCTTCGCGGCGCGGCCTTCGAGGTACAGCGGCCGCTCCAGGTCGAAGCTGCTCCAGCCGTGATGCGCGCGCGCGGCCTCGTGCAGGCCGGCCAGCGCCAGGAAGGTCCTGAACAGGGTTCGTCTTCTCATGGCGTGTCTCCCGATGGGCGGGCCGGCGCCTCAGGCGTAGGCGATCCAGCGTCCGCAGATCATCGCGCCAATCCAGAGCCCGAGCGAGACCAGGGTCTGCGCGCGTGCGATGCGATCGAGCCGGCGCAGGCCGTCGCGGGCGTGAAAGAGCGCGGCATTGGTGCCCGCGGCCATCACCAGGGCCATCTTCAGCACGAAGGCCCGGTTGGCGAGCATCTCGCCAGGCTGGGCGGCGAACATCGCCAGGCCCGTCAGCGCGACGAGCCCGAAGCCCGCCACCGCGAGCCCCAGCGACAGCCTGGCCAGCGACGCCAGCGGCAGCTCGCCGGCCCACCCCAGCACGCGCGATTCAAAGGCCACGAGGTTGCCCACCAGCAGGGCCACCCCGAGCAGGTGGATCACCTCCAGCGCGGGATACAGCCAGGGGCTGCTGGCGATGAAGGACAGGCCCTGCAGGCCGCTCACGCCGTCAACCGGGCCAACTGGGGTACAGCACTCCGTAGGCGTAGGGCCGGGTGTTGGCCACGCCCCCTGGCACCGCACCGATCACGGCACCCTCGGGTACCGTCACGGTCATGAGGCCCGCCGTCTGCGCCGGCGGGGTGAGCACCAGGGTGTAGACCCTCGGTGACACCCGCGTGAAGGCGCTTACCGTGGTGCCGCTGGACACCGACAGCGCATCGACCGTGAAGGGCTGCACGTCGATGTCGAAGGTGATCGTGACCAGGGCCGGCGGCGTGTCCGAGGCGCCCTGCATCACGTGGCTGAAGTTCACCGTGGGCTCGGTCTGGGGCTTGACCGTGTCGTAGGCCTTCGAGAAATCATAGGCCACCGTGTTCGTCAGCAGCCCGCCCACGGCGGTGAACGCGCCGGAGCGCACCCGCAAGGACACCGTGCCCGTGCTGTTGTCGCGCGGGATGATGGTCACCGTGTAGTGGCGGGCAGTGACCTGCTTGAAGCTGCCGGTGGCCACCGTGCCGCCTGCCAGGGTGAAGCTGTTCTGGCTGAAGCCGGCCGCATCGCCGCTGAAGTCGAAGTCCACCTGGAAAGGGCCGGTGGCCGCGCCGTCCAGGCCACTGCGGATCTCCAGCGTTGGCGCGGCGACGGGCGGGGGCTCGGACGAGCCGCCTCCACCTCCGCATCCGCTCAGGCCCGAAGCCACGAGGGCCGCGCCGAGAAAGAGAAACAGGCGGCCGAAGCGTGCCGACCACGGGCCGACAGGGTGGGAGGAGTGGGGCAGAGTGCTCATGAGTTGCAATCATAGTGCTCAGTCGTGCTCGGGTGCAGCGGGGCTTCTCCGGATGGAGGCGCGGGCTGCCGGTGCGGGCGTCTGTGCAGCGGGCAGGGGCGTGCCTACAATGATCCGCGCGAACTGCCATGCGTGTGCTGCCCGCCATTGTCGCCGTCTGCGTGCTCGCCGTGTGCGCCCTGGCCGGCCCGGGCGTGGCCGCGCAGCCCGGGGCTGCGGCTGCGCCTGCCGTGCCTGCTGCGCGCACCGAGTCCTCCGCCTCCGCGGGAGACCCGCAGCGCGGCCAGGCCCTGCTGCTCAAGCGCCACGACAGCGGCTGCATCCTGTGCCACGAGGTCCCCGGCATCGCCCAGGGCGGCAACCTCGGCCCGCCCCTGGCCGGCCTGGCCAGCCGCTACTCGGCCGAGGAACTGCGCGCGCGCATCGCCGACGCCCGCGTCTTCAACCCCGCCACGATCATGCCGCCCACCCGCAGCACGGCGGGCCTGCAGCGGGTGGCGCCCGCCTTCCAGGGCCAGACCGTGCTCACGCAGCAGGGGCTGGAGGACATCGTGGCCTACCTGCTGGCCGAGCCGCCGAACCTCGAGCCCAGACGTTGAGCGCTGCCCCTGCGAGCTAAGGAGCGGCTCAGTGCCGTCGCGCGGTCCAGAACGTAGCGCCCTGCGGCCCGTACTGCTCGGTGTGGGGCGTGTCGCGCACGAGCTCGAAGAGCTCGCCCGGCCCGTAGCGGCGCGCCTGCCCGCCCACCTGCAGCGTGACCTCGCCACGCACCACCATCACGCGGGCGTCGAAGGGGTGGGTGTGCTCGCCGGTGGCCTGGCCGGGCTGCCACTCGCGCACCAGCACCTCGTCGTAGCCGCGCTGGCGCGCGTCCTGGGAATACTGCTCGAAGCCTTGGGGGTCCATGTCGTGCGTCTCCGTGCCACCGCCCGCCGGCCGATCGGGCGGGCTCCACCCCGCGATGGTAGCGGCGCGCGCGCCGGTCTCAGCCCTGACGGTACAGGCTGCTGCGCGATCCCTGCACCTGAGGCAGCGGCCGCGAGGCGCGCTCCACCAGGGGCTGCAGGGCGCTGGAGTCGAGGTTGGCGCGGTCCGTGCCCGCGTGGCCGGACACGCCCAGCGAACTGGCGACGTTGTAGCGGGCAGCCGGTGCGGCTTCCTCGTCGATCGGCCAGCGCAGGGTGGAGGCGACGCTGCCGGAGCGGTCGCGCACGCCCATCGAGCGGAACACCGCGAACGGGGGATAGGCCCGGACCATGTTCTCCGACACGGCGCCCAGGCTCACGGAGGTGATCTCCACCGCGATGCTGCCCGGGGGGATGACGGTGCTGCGCGGGGTGCTGGTCCCGGTAGCCGTGGACGCCGCAGAGGCCGCGGAGGGGTAGGAGATGGACGAGACGCTCGAGCCCATGGCCGGATTGTTCCCCGGCAAGGCCCGGCCGTGCAGCCCGGCGGTACACGAAGGGTGGGCCGGGCGTGACTTCCTGCCCGCAATCCGGGCTTCAGGATTCAGGGGTTCAGCAGCACCGCGGCGGCGCCCAAGGGCACCTCGGTGCCGTTGGTGATGGCCAGGTACATCACCTGCAGGTCCAGCGTGCCCGTCGGGGCGAGGAAGTGGAAGTCGTCGATGTAGCCCTCGGCCGTGTCGTCGAGCACGGTGCCGTCGGGCCACAGGAAGGTGAGGTCGCGTGCCGCGGACAGCGCCTCCCAGTCCTCGTGGTCCACACGCGTGGCCGAGCCGGTCTTCGCGCCATCGGCGTAGATCATGCGCTTGGGCCCGAGGAAGGGCAGGTTGCTGCCGGGCACCCGGCCGGTGGTCACGCCCGGGGCGCCGTAGTACATCTTGTAGCGCACGCCGCCCAGGTGCATCGGAAAGGCCGCCTGCACGCCCTTGAAGGCCTTGGGGCAGCCCGCGGCGTCGACCTGCACCTGCCAGGTGCTGCCGTCCCACACCGCGTAGCCATGGTTCATCGGCTCGTCCGAGCAGCCGCTGACGCGGTCGAAGGTGAAGACCATGAAGGTGCCGGCCGCGCCGTCCCAGCGCCAGTCGGTCTGCGTGGGGAAGCCCACCTTGTGCTGGCGCACGTTGTCCAGCCTGGCCGTGGGGTTGACCGCGTCGCCCGCCACCCCGATGGCCACCGAGACCGCGCAGCCTCCGCCCGAGGAGTAGTCGGCCGCGGTCGAGCACAGCCGCGCGGAGCCGGAGTTGAAGTCCTGGCCGACCCAGCCGTCGACGCTGTCGATCGAGAAGATGCGTGTCTTGCCGTCGCTGCCCTGGGCCTCGAAGAACAGCCGCACCTTCGCGCCCAGTGCGGCAGCCAGTGGTACGCCCTGACCCGTGGCCACCTGCTTGATGAGTGGCGTGCCCGTGGCAGGGGAGGCCAGGCCGGTTGCGCCGCCCGTGCTCGTGAAGGACAGGTAGCTGGCAGCCTGCGTGGCGCTGGCGGCCGCGCCGGTGATCGCCGTGGACAGCAGCTGCGCGCCACCGGGCATGGCAGGCCCGTAGTACAGCTGGATGCGGCTGGCCGTGGCGCCACCGGCGTCCGCCCCGAAGCGCGTGGCGCTGATGCGGGCGTTGGCGTCGGAGACGATGCGCGACAGGCCGGCCGTGGTGCGGCCGCTGCCCTGCAGCTGCCACACCTCGGCCGAGGTGCTGCCGCTGACGGCCGCTGCGGCCTGCGTGCGCGTGCAGGCCGCGTCCTCGCAGGCACTCACGGTCACGGCGTAGGTGGTGGCGGCGCGCAGCTCCGACAGCGTGGTGTGGGTGGTGGCCGCCGACACATTCACGCTGGCCGCCCGCGCGCCCGAGGCGTCGTCAGCCACCACCAGGTACGCCGCCGGGGTGCCCGAGGCGGGTGCGCTCCAGGTCACCTGCAGCCGGGTGGACGAGCCGAAGGTCGTGCTGCCCACGGTCTGCATGCTCACCTTGGCCACGGCCACGCTCACCGGCGCCGACAGCGTCGGCGTGCTGCCGCCGCCGGAGCCTCCCGACCCGCCACCCCCGCCGCCGCCGCCCCCGCAGGAGCCCAGAAGAAGCGCGGCCGCCGCGGCAACGGCTGCCGCGACGCCGGACCGGCCTCCGCGAAGCGGGCCGGCATGCCAGAACGATCTACGCCCGCCCATGGCCTCAGCCCCCCACCACCGGGTTGCGCAGCACCCCGATGCCCTCGATTTCGGACTCCACCACATCTCCCGGCTGGCAGTAGCCGCGCGCGGGCACGAGCGGCTCGCCGTCTTCGGGCGGGCGCCAGTGGCCGCCGAGCTCGGCGTCCACTGACCATGCGGTGCCCGCGGGCGTGCCGGTGATGATGACCATGCCGGGCTTGAGCGTGAGGTTGATGGAGAAGAAGTGGATGAGTTCGGCGCAGTTCCAGATCATGTCGCCCGTGCTCGCGCTCTGGCGCAGCTCGCCGTTGATGCGGGTGCGCAGCCGCAGGGCCTGCGGGTCGGGG
>JBMOGN010000191.1:0-6642 GCA_049318345.1 Rubrivivax sp.
CACGCTCTCGGCGCCGTCGGCCATGGTGCGCTCGAAGTGCGGGATGCCGCCCACCACGTCCACGCCCAGGTCGAGCGCGCGTTCCAGGTTGGCCCGCGCGCCGGGGCTGCGCAGCAGCCCGTCCTGCGGGAAGGCCACGAGCTGCAGGTCCAGGTAGGGCTTGACGCGCTCCTTCACGTGCAGCAACGCCTGCACCGCCAGCAGCCGCTCGTCGCACACGTCCACGTGCGAGCGGATGGCCAGCAGCCCGCGTGCGACGGCCCAGTCGCAGTAGTCGAGCGCGCGCTGCACCACCGCCTCCTGCGTGAGGTGGGGCTTGAGCTCGCCCCACAGCGCGATGCCCTCCAGCAGCGTACCGCTGCGGTTGACGCGCGGCAGCCCGTAGCTGAGCGTGGCGTCCATGTGGAAGTGGGCATCGACGAAAGGCGGGCTCAGCAGGAAGCCCTGCGCGTCGTGCGTCGGGGTGCCCGCCGGGGCGGCCAGGGCTGGGCCGACGGCGGCGATGCGCCCGTCCTGCACCAGGACATCCTGGCCCGAGCGGCCATCGGGGAGGGTGGCGTTGCGGATCAGCATGGGGTGCATTCTGGACCCTGTGTAGGCTCGGGCGCCGGGCGGAGAATGAAGGTCGTCCCATGCACCCTGCCCATGACTGAGTCGCCCGACGCGCCTGGCGGCACGCCCGCGGGAGCCCTGCCCGACAGCCGCGGCCTGGACCCGCAGGAAGCCGCGCGCCGCCTGGCGCGTGACGGCCCCAACGAACTCACCCCGCCGCCGCGACGCACGCCGCTGCGCATCGCCGGAGAGGTGGCGCGCGAGCCGATGCTGCAGCTGCTGGTGGCCGCCGGCACGGTCTACCTCGTGCTGGGCGACCTGGGTGAGGCGCTGCTGCTGCTGTTCTTCGTCGTCGTCACGATCGCCATCACGATCGTGCAGGAGCACCGCACCGAGCGTGTGCTGCAGGCCCTGCGCGAGCTCACGAGCCCGCGCGCGCTCGTGCGCCGCGGCGGCACGGCGCTGCGCATCCCAGGGCGCGAGGTGGTGCGCGGCGACTGGATCGTGCTGGACGAAGGCGACCGCGTGCCGGCCGATGCGGTGCTGCACGAGGCCCGCGACCTGCTCACCGACGAGTCGCTGCTCACCGGGGAGTCGGTGCCGGTGGCCAAGCAGGCGCTGAACGCCGCCGGATCGCCCCCGCCGGCGCGCCCTGGGGGCGACGGCCTGCCTCAGGTCTACGCCGGCTGCCTGGTCACGCGCGGCTCGGGGCTGGCGGAGGTGGTGGCCACGGGCGTGCACACCGAGATCGGCCGCATCGGCCGCTCGCTGGCGCAGATCGAGAGCCCGCCCACGCCGCTGGTCGTGCAGACACGCCACCTGGTGCGCGTGCTGGCCGCCGCGGGCGTGGCGCTCAGCGCGGCGGTGGTGCTGCTGTGGGGCCTGGCACGGGGCGACTGGCTGGCCGGGGTGCTGGCCGGCATCACGCTGGCGATGTCGATGTTGCCCGAGGAGTATCCGCTCATCCTGAGCGTGTACATGGCCATGGGCGCATGGCGGCTGTCGCGCCAGCGGGTGCTGGCACGGCGCGCGGCCACCATCGAGGCCCTGGGTGCGGCCACCGTGCTGTGCAGCGACAAGACCGGCACCCTCACGCGCAACCACATGGCGGTGGCCGCGCTCGTGCGGCCCGACGGCAGCACCTGGCTGCGCGGGACGGACGGCGAGCCCGCGCCGCTGGATCCGGCCTGTTTCGAGCTGCTGGAAGCGGCGGTGCTGGCCAGCGAGACGCAGGCCTTCGACCCGATGGAGCAGGCGCTGCACGAGCTGGCCCGGGCCACGCTGCCGGCCGACCGGCTGCACCCGCAGTGGCAGCTCGTGCACGAGTACGGGCTGAGCCCGCAGCTGCTGGCGATGACGCATGTCTGGCGGGCCGATGCCGATGGCTCCGGGCTCCAGCCCGACGGCAACGGACCCGACGGCAGCGGCCCGGCCGTCTTCGTCGCCACCAAGGGCGCCGCCGAGGCCGTGGCCGGGCTGTGCCGGCTGCAGCCGCAGGCCATGCAGGCACTGGCCGGCTCGGTGCAGGCGCTGGCCGCCCAGGGGCTGCGCGTGCTCGGGGTGGCGCGGGCGCGCCTGGTGCAACCGGCTGCCTGGCCGGCCTCGCCCGCGGGCTTCGACTTCGAGTTCCTCGGCCTCGTGGCGCTGGCCGACCCGCTGCGCCCGGGCGTGCCCGAGGCGGTACGGGAGTGCCGGCAGGCGGGCTTGCGCGTGATCATGATCACCGGCGACCACCCGGCCACGGCCCAGGCCATCGCCGCGCAGGCTGGGCTCGAGACGGCCGCACCGCCGCTGACCGGGGCCGAACTGGCCACGCTGGACGAGGCCGGCCTGCGGGAGCGCCTGGCCACCACCCACGTGTGCGCGCGCGTGCGGCCCGAGCAGAAGCTGCGCATCGTGCAGGCGCTGCGCGCGCAGGGACAGGTCGTGGCGATGACGGGCGACGGCGTGAACGACGCGCCGGCGCTGAAGGCCGCGCACATCGGCATCGCCATGGGCGCGCGCGGCACCGACGTGGCGCGCGAGGCCAGCGCGCTGGTGCTGCTGGACGACGATTTCAACGCTATCGTGCACGCCATCCGGCTGGGCCGGCGCATCTACGACAACCTGCTCAAGGCCATGGCCTTCGTGCTCGCTGTGCACGTGCCCATCGCCGGGCTGGCGCTGCTGCCGCTGCTGCTGGGCTGGCCGCTGGTGTTCACGCCCGTGCACATCGCCTTCCTGGAGCTGCTCATCGATCCGGCCTGCTCGATCGGCTTCGAGGCCGAGCCCGAGGAGCGCAACGTCATGAACCGGCCGCCGCGCGACCCCGCCACGCCGCTGTTCCCCCGGCGGCTGCTCGTCTGGAGCCTGCTGCAGGGCGCGCTCGTGCTGCTGGCGTGCACCGTGCTGCTGGCCAGCCTGGTGCACGCCGGGGTCGATCCGGCGGCCACGCGCGCGGCCGTGTTCCTCGCCCTGGTGCTGGGCAGCGTGTCGCTGATCCTGGCCAACCGGGCCATCTCCGGCACGCTGTGGCAGGCGCTGCGCGCGTCCAACCCGGTGCTGTGGCGCATGGTGGGGGTCGCGCTGGCGCTGCTGGCGGCCACGCTGCTGGTGGCGCCCGTGCGCGAGCTCTTCGGCTTTGCACCGCTGACGCCGGTGCTCGCCGGAGCCGGGCTGGCCACGGGCGGGGCGATCTTCGCGGGCCTGGCACTGATGAGGCGGTTCAGGCCGGGCTAGCCCCGGGACAAAGGTGAGCGCCTACTTCGTGCCGAAGATGCGGTCGCCTGCGTCGCCCAGGCCCGGCACGATGTAGCCGTGGTCGTTGAGCTGGCGGTCGATGGCTGCCGTGTACACCGGCACGTCCGGGTGGTGGGCGTGGAAGTTCGCCAGCCCTTCCGGCGCAGCCAGCAGGCACACGAAGCGGATCGACTTCGGGCGCGTCTCCTTCAGCCGCTCCACCGCGGCCACCGCGGAGTTGCCGGTGGCCAGCATCGGGTCGAGCACGATGGCGTCGCGCTCGTGCATGTCCTGCGGCATCTTGAAGTAGTACTCCACCGCCACCAGCGTCTTGGGGTCGCGGTACAGGCCCACGTGCCCGACGCGGGCGCCGGGCACCACCTCGAGCATGCCGTCCAGGAAGCCCGAGCCGGCGCGCATGATGACCACGAACACCGTCTTCTTGCCGTCGATCACGCGCCCGGTGGTGCCCTCCAGCGGGGTCTGGATCTCGATGTCGTGCAGCGGCATCTCGCGCGTGACCTCATAGGCCATGAGCATGCTGATTTCGTGCAGCAGGCGCCGGAAGCTGCTGGTGCTGCGGTCGCGCTCGCGCATGAGCGTGAGCTTGTGCTGCACCAGCGGGTGGTCGATGAGGTGGACTCGGGGGGAGTGGCCGGCGGCTGCGCTCATGGGGGTGATCCTCGTCCTCGTGGGGGTCAGTCGGAATATAGTGCCCGCACCATGCCGCCGTCCCCGCGCCCTGACCTGCTGCGCCACGCCTTGAGCCTGGTGGTCATCGGCGTGCTCATCGCCGGCAGCTTCTGGACCCTGCTGCCCTTCGTGGGGGCGCTCACCTGGGCGACGCTGATCGTCGTGGCCACCTGGCCGATGCTGCTGGCCGTGCAGGCGCGCCTGGGCGGCAGCCGGGGCGCGGCGGTGGCGGTGATGACCACGCTGCTGGTGGCGCTGGTGGCCGCGCCGCTGGGCCTGGCCATCGCCACGCTCGTGCAGCATGCCGGCGAGATCATCGAGGGTGTGCGCGCGCTGGCCGGGCTGCGCGTGGAGAAGATCCCCGAGTGGCTGGCGCAGGTGCCGGTGATCGGGCCGCGCCTGGTCGAGGCGTGGGCACGCGCGGTGGAGGCCGGCATCGGCCCGCTGCTCAAGGGCGCCGCCCCCTTCGCCGGGCGGCTGGCCTCGGCCTTCGCGGGGCAGCTGGGCAGCATCGGTGCGCTGGCGCTGCAGCTCGCGCTCATGGTGCTCATCGCCGCGCTGCTGTACGCGCAGGGCGAAGCCGCCGCACAGGCGCTGCTGCGCTTTGGCGAGCGCCTGGGCGGGCACCGCGGCCGCTCGGCCGTGGTGCTGGCCGGGCAGGCCATCCGCGGCGTGGCGCTGGGCGTGGGCGTCACGGCCATCGTGCAGTCGGTGCTCGGCGGCCTGGGGCTGGCGGCCTGCGGGGTGCCCTATGCCGGGCTGCTGACGGCGCTCATGCTCGTGCTGTGCATCGCGCAGATCGGCCCAGTGCCGGTGCTGCTGGTGGCCTGCGGCTGGCTGTGGTGGACCGGGGACACCGCCTGGGCCGTCGGGCTGCTGCTGTGGACAGCCGTGGTGGGCACCCTGGACAACTTCCTGCGCCCGGTGTTGATCCGCCGCGGCGCGGACCTGCCGCTGCTGCTGATCTTCGCCGGGGTCATCGGCGGGCTGCTGGCCTTCGGGCTGGTGGGCATCTTCGTCGGCCCGGTGCTGCTGGCCGTGACCTACACGCTGCTCAACGCGTGGGTCCAGGAGACACCAGCCGAAGACGGGCCTCCTGCACCGCCTGCACCGCCTGCACCGCCTGCCCAGCCCGCACAGCCCGTCCTCCCCGCGCCGCCTGCGGTGCAGCGACGCGTCGCGCGCCGGCGCGGCGATCAGGGCCCGCGGCGCTGAGCCGGGGGCAGCCCGGCCGCCAGCGCGCGGGTGATCTCCCCGGCGTCGGCGCTGCGGCAGGCCGCGGCCTGCTCACCCGCCCACAGCGGCGAGAAGTCGCCCGAGCCGCGGGCCTCGGCCGCCGCGCGCAGCGGCGCCAGCGCCGAGGCGGCCGTCGGGAAGGCGGGCGCGGCCGCCGGCAGGCTGCCCAACTCGCGCATCACCCGGTTGAGCAGCCCGCGCGCCGGCCGCCCGGTGAAGACGGTAGTCAGCGCCGTGGCGCCCGGCGTGGCCGTACGCAGGGCCGCGCGGTGCACGGCGCTCGTGGTGGCCTGGGGGCTGAGCAGGTAGGCCGTGCCGACCTGCACGCCAGCCGCGCCGCGGGCGCAGGCGGCGGCCACCGCCTGCGCATCGGCCAGCCCGCCGGCGGCGATCACGGGCACCTGCAGCGCCGCGGCCAGGGCCTGCACCAGCTCCAGCGTGTCGAGCTGGCCGCCGAGGTCCAGGTCGTGGCGCAGGAAGTGGCCGCGGTGCCCGCCGGCCTGCAGGCCCTGGGCGATAACCGCGTCGGCCCCATGCGCCTGCAGCCAGCGCCCTTCCTCCAGCGTCGTGGCCGAGGACAGCACGCGCGCGCCCCAGCCCTTCACCCGGGCCAGCAGGTCGGGGGCCGGCAGCCCGAAGTGGAAGCTCAGCACGGGCGGGCGATAGGGCTCGAGCACATCGGCCAGCGCGTGGCTGAAAGGCGTGCGGGCGGCAGCGGCCGGCTGCTGCGTCGGGTCCAGCCCGAGCTCGGCGTAGAAGGGGGCCAGCGCCAGACGCCAACCCTGCTCGCGCCCGGGATCGGGGGCGGCGGGGCGGTGGCAGAAGAAGTTCACGCCGTAGGGCCGCGTGGTGAGGGTCGTCAGCGCCTGCAGCTCCACGCGCAACGCCTCGGGCGAGAGCATGGCCGCGGGCAGGCTGCCCAGCCCGCCGGCTTCGCACACAGCAGCCGCCAGCGCGTGGCCCTGCACGCCGGCCATCGGGGCCTGCACGAGGGCCAGCTCGGTGCCGAGCAGGGCGGTCAGCGGCGGGCTCATCGCAGGCTCGCGGCCCCTCAGAACACGGTGCCGTCGCTGTCCAGGGTCAGCGGCGGGGCTCCGTCGCGGCGCTCCTGGGCGATCTGGCGGCCCGCGGCCCACGTGCCGCCTTCCAGGATGCAGGCCAGCGGCAGCCGCTGCGCGCTCACGCCGAGTTCGGCACGCACCCGCTCGGCCAGCTCGTCCAGCAGCGTCACCGTGAGCGCGCGCCACTCGACGATGAACTCGTCCGAGGGCTTCCACACGCGGGAGAGGTCCTCGGCGTGGCGCGGCACGATCACGCCTGCGTCCAGCAGCAGCCCGCCGTTGCGGTACTCCGGCAGCCCCGTGAGGGCGTCCAGGCCCACCACCTTCACGCCGGCCCACTCGAAGGGCTCGAGCAGCGAGTAGGTGAGCCACTGGCTGAGCT
>JBMOGN010000192.1:0-6638 GCA_049318345.1 Rubrivivax sp.
GACGCGAGTGCCTTGGGCTGCTGCGCCGAGGGTGCTTCGGGTGTGCCTGAGGCTGCAGTTTGCCGCACCGCCACATGGCTCTGGATGAAATCGCGCACCCGTGGGTACACCAGGTCGCGCCAGCGGCGGCCCGAGAAGATGCCGTAATGGCCTGCGCCGGGCACGTCGTAGTGGAAGCGGCGGTCTTCGGGAATGCCCAGGCACAGGTCGTGTGCAGCCCGGGTCTGGCCCGCGCCCGAGATGTCATCCAGTTCCCCCTCCACCGTCAGCAGAGCGGATTGATGGATGTCCTGCGGCCGCACCAACTGGCCGCGCACCTCCCAGGTGCCGTTGACGAGCGCGAAGTCCTGGAACACGGTCTTGATGGTGTCCAGGTAGTACTCCGCGGGCATGTCCAGCACCGCGTTGTACTCGTCGTAGAACTGGCGGTGCGAGTCGGCGCTGTCCTCGTCGCCGCGCATCAGGTCGAGGAAGTAGTCGTAGTGCGAGCGCAGGTGGCGGTCGGGGTTCATCGCCACGAAGCCGGTGTGCTGCAGGAAGCCCGGGTAAACGGCCCGGCCGGCGCCCGGGTAGTTCAGCGGCACGCGGTAGATGACGTTGTTCTCGAACCAGGAGTGGCTCTTGTTCATCGCCAGGTTGTTCACCGCAGTGGGCGAGCGGCGCGCGTCGATCGGCCCGCCCATCATCGTCATCGTGCGCGGCGTGGCCTCGCCCGCGCTGGCCATCAGCGAGATGGCCGCCAGCACCGGCACGGTGGGCTGGCACACCGAGATCACGTGCACGTGCGGCCCGATCTGGCGGATGAAGTCCTGCACGTAGTGCACGTAGTCGTCGAGATGGAAGGGGCCGTGGTCCAGCGGCACCATGCGCGCGTCGGTCCAGTCGGTGATGTAGACCTTGTGGTCGGCCAGCAGGCTGGTCACGGTGTCGCGCAGCAGGGTGGAGTGGTGGCCGGACAGGGGTGCCACGACGAGCACCGTGGGCTGGTCCTTCATCCGCGCCAGGGCCGCGGGGTTGTCGGTGAAGCGCTTGAAGCGCAGCAGCCGGCAGAACGGCCGCTGCGCGCGCACCTGCTCCTGCACCGCAACCTCCTCGCCGCCGACGGTGACGCTGCGGATGCCGAACTCGGGCTTCTCGTACTCCTTGGCCAGGCGGTGCATCAGGTCTAGCCCGGCTGCCACGCGCTGCGCCATCGGGGCGTGGGTGAAGGGCGACAGCGGGTGGCTGTAGAGCTTGGCCGAGGCGCTCGCGAATTCGGAGAAGGGGGCCAGCATCGCGCGCTGGGCCTCGTACAACTGGTAGAGCATGGCCGGTGTCTCCGTGACGTCAGGTCAGCGAGTGTGGATGAGCACGCTCAATCCGGGGGCGCGCGGAAGGCCGCAAACCGTGTGAATGTGGCACAAAACGTGCTGCGGCGCAGCAATTATGGGACGCCGGCGCCTACAGGACCCTGACGATGGCGTCCACCACCTTGCCGAGGTTGCCGGCGTTCAGTGCAGCCACGCAGATGCGGCCGGAGTCCACGCCGTAGACGCCGAACTCGCTGCGCAGGCGCTGCATCTGGTCGCGCGACAGGCCCGAGTAGCTGAACATGCCGCGCTGCCGGGTGATGAAGCCCATGTCCTGCTTCACGCCTGCGGCCTGCAGCCCGTCCACCAGCGCCTGGCGCATCTGGCGGATGCGCAGCCGCATGGCCGCCAGTTCCTCCTCCCACTGCGCCCGCAGGGCAGGGGAGCTCAGCACCGTGGTCACGACCTGGGCGCCGAAGGTCGGGGGGTTGGAGTAGTTGGTGCGCACCACGATCTTCAACTGCGACAGCACGCGCGAGGCCTCCTCGGCCGAGGCGCAGGCCACGCTCAGCGCGCCCACCCGCTCCCCGTACAGGGAGAAACTCTTGGAAAACGAGGTGGCCACGAGGAAGTCCAGCCCGGCGGCGAGGAACTGCAGCACGGCCGCACCGTCCTCGGCGATGCCCTCGCCGAAGCCCTGGTAGGCCATGTCCAGGAAGGGCACGAGGCGGCCGTCGCGCACGGTCTGCACCACCTGGGCCCACTGCGCGGGAGTCAGGTCGCAGCCGGTGGGGTTGTGGCAGCAGGCGTGCAGCACCACCACCGTGCCGGCAGGGGCGGCGCGCAGCGCGCCGAGCATGCCGTCGAAGTTCACCCCGCGGGTGGCGGCGTCGTAGTACGGGTAGGCGCTGACCTCGAAGCCGGCGTTGGCGAACAGCGCGCGGTGGTTCTCCCAGCTCGGGTCGCTGATGAGCACGCGGGCCGACGGGTTCAGCCGGCGCAGGAAGTCCGCGCCGATCTTCAGCCCGCCCGTGCCGCCGATGGCCTGCACGGTGGCGATGCGCCGGGCCTGCACGGACGGGTGGTCGGCGCCCCCGAACACCATGTGCTGCACCGCCTGGTCGTAGGCGGCGATGCCGTCGATGGGCAGGTAGCCGTGCGGCCGGGCCGAGGCAGCGAGCTGCTGCTCGGCCTGGGCCACGCAGCCCAGCAGCGGCAGCCGGCCCTGCGCGTCGAAGTACACGCCGACGCCCAGGTTGACCTTGTCGGGGCGGGTGTCGGCGGCGAACTGCTCGTTCAGGCCCAGGATCGGGTCGCGGGGGGCCATCTCGACGGCGGCGAAGAGGGACATCGGCGGGTGCTCGGCTGTTCAGGGAGTGGAGATGTGACGCTGCGCGCAGCGTCCGCGGCGCCCTGGCGCCCCCTGCGTTACGCTGGCGGGTTCACTTCAGGCGGAACACCGCCGATTCTAGGATGACCCCCTCCATGCAACCCGTGCCGCAGCAGGCCGATGAGCCCGAAGCCTCGCCCGGTCCTGCCGGCGAGCTGGTGTCCTATCCCGACTCGCCCTACCAGCTGCTGCAGCCCTACCCGCCGGCCGGTGACCAGCCCGCGGCCATCGCGCAGCTCGTGGACGGCGTGCGCGACGGTCTGGTGCACCAGACGCTGCTGGGCGTGACCGGCTCGGGCAAGACCTTCACCATGGCCAACGTGATCGCGCGGCTGGGCCGCCCGGCCATCGTCTTCGCGCCCAACAAGACGCTGGCCGCGCAGCTGTACAGCGAGTTCCGCGAGTTCTTCCCGAAGAACGCGGTGGAGTACTTCGTCAGCTACTACGACTACTACCAGCCCGAGGCCTACGTGCCGCAGCGCGACCTGTTCATCGAGAAGGACTCCTCGATCAACGAGCACATCGAGCAGATGCGGCTGTCGGCCACCAAGAGCCTGCTCGAGCGGCGCGACGTGGTCATCGTCGCCTCGGTGAGCGCCATCTACGGCATCGGCAACCCGGCCGACTACCACCAGATGGTGATGACGGTGCGCGTGGGCGACAAGGCCGGCCAGCGCGAGGTGATCGCGCACCTCATCCGCATGCAGTACACGCGCAACGAGACCGACTTCGCGCGCGGCACCTTCCGCGTGCGCGGCGACACCATCGACGTCTTCCCGGCCGAGCACAGCGAGCTGGCCATCCGCATCGAGCTCTTCGACGACGAGATCGAGTCGCTGCAGCTCTTCGACCCGCTCACCGGGCGCATCCGCCAGAAGATCCCGCGCTTCACCGTCTACCCGAGCAGCCACTATGTGACCCCGCGCGAGCGCGTGCTTGCGGCCATCGAGGGCATCAAGGAGGAGCTGCGCACGCGCGTGGCGGAGTTCGTCGCCAGCGGCAAGCTCGTGGAGGCCCAGCGCCTGGAGCAGCGCACGCGCTTCGACCTGGAGATGCTGCAGGAGGTGGGCCACTGCAAGGGTATCGAGAACTACACCCGCCACCTCTCGGGCGCGCAGCCCGGCGAGCCGCCGCCCACGCTCGTGGACTACCTGCCGCGTGACGCGCTCATGTTCTTCGACGAAAGCCACGTGCTCATCGGGCAGTTCGGCGGCATGTACAACGGCGACCGCGCGCGCAAGACCACGCTCGTGGAGTACGGCTTCCGCTTGCCGAGCGCGCTGGATAACCGACCGCTGAAGTTCGACGAGTTCGAGCGCAAGGTCCGGCAGGCCGTGTTCGTCTCGGCCACGCCCGGCGAGTACGAGAAGAACCACGCCGACCAGGTGGTGGAGCAGCTCGTGCGGCCCACCGGGCTTATCGATCCGGTGGTGGAGGTTCGCCCGGCGCGCAGCCAGGTCGACGACGTGCTGCAGGAGATCCGCGAACGCGTGGAAGCCGGCGAGCGGGTGCTGATCACGACGCTGACCAAGCGCATGGCCGAGCAGCTCACCGACTACCTCGGCGACAACGGCGTGAAGGTGCGCTACCTGCACTCCGACGTGGACACGGTGGAGCGCGTGGAGATCATCCGCGACCTGCGACTGGGGGTGTTCGACGTGCTGGTGGGCATCAACCTGCTGCGTGAGGGCCTGGACCTGCCGGAGGTCTCGCTCGTGGCCATCCTGGACGCCGACAAGGAAGGCTTCCTGCGTGCCGAGCGCAGCCTGATCCAGACCATCGGTCGGGCCGCGCGCAACCTCCACGGCAAGGCCATCCTCTACGCCGACCACATCACCGACTCCATGCGCCGGGCGCTGGACGAGACCGAACGCCGTCGCACCCGGCAGATCGCCCACAACGAGGCCCACGGCATCACCCCGCGCAGCATCACCAAGCAGGTGCGCGAGCTCATCGACGGCGTGGTCTCCGACCGCAGCGCCCGCGACGACCTGAAGGCCGCTCGCGACGCCGCGGCGGTGGAGGTGCTCGGCGAGAAGGACCTGGGGCGGCGCATCAAGCTGCTGGAAAAGCAGATGCTGGAGCACGCGCGCAACCTCGAGTTCGAGAAGGCGGCGCGCGTGCGCGACCAGCTGGCGCTGCTGCGCGAGCAGGCCTTCGGGGCAGCCGTGCCGGACAACGTCGTGCCGTTGCCGGTAACCCCCGCGGCGGGCGGCCCGGCGAGAACCTGATCAAAACGCTCGACTTCTGGTATAGTTGAGCGATCCACTAGGAATCGGACAACAAGGAGTTCCCGATGCGTCTGACGACCAAGGGCCGCTTTGCGGTCACGGCGATGATCGACCTGGCTCTGCGCGCCCACAACGGGCCCGTGGCCCTGGCCGCCATCAGCCAGCGCCAGCAGATCTCGCTGTCCTACCTGGAGCAGCTGTTCGGCAAACTGCGCCGTCACGAACTGGTGGAGAGCACGCGCGGCCCCGGCGGCGGCTACTCGCTCGGCCGCGACATGGCCGAGATCACGGTGGCCGACATCATCGTCGCCGTGGACGAGCCCATCGACGCCACGGGCTGCGGCGGCAAGGAAAGCTGCATGGGCGAGGAGTCCGGCAAGTGCATGACGCACGACCTCTGGACGAGCCTGAACACGCGGATGATCGAGTTCCTCGACTCGATCTCCCTGAAGAAGCTGGTGGACGAGCAGCTCGCCAAGGGTGTGTCCATCGAGGGCACGCCCGTGAAGCGCGCCATCTCCTCGCAGCCGGTGGTCAAGCCGATCAAGGTCACGGCGCCGAACTCGGTGTTCGCCCTCGGCAGCTCCCTGGCCAAGTAAGCACGGCCCCGTCCTCTTCCCGGCCTCCAAGCCACCGCTTCCATTTTTCTGCACGCGAACCCTGACGCGATGACCCCGCACTTCCCGATCTACATGGACTACGGCGCCACCACGCCCGTGGACCCGCGCGTCGTCGACGCGATGATTCCCTGGCTGCGCGAGCACTTCGGCAACCCCGCTTCCCGCAGCCACGCCTGGGGCTGGGAGGCTGAGGAGGCGGTGGAGCAGGCGCGCGTCCATGTGGCCGCCCTCATCGGCGCGGACCCGCGTGAGATCGTCTGGACCTCCGGGGCCACCGAATCGAACAACCTTGCGATCAAGGGCGCTGCGCACTTCTACGCCTCACGTGGCAAGCACCTCATCACGGTGAAGACCGAGCACAAGGCGGTGCTGGACACCATGCGCGAACTCGAGCGCCAGGGTTTCGAGGTCACCTACCTGGACGTCCAGGAGGACGGCCTGCTGGACCTCGACCGCTTCCGCGACGCGCTGCGCCCGGACACCATCCTCGCCTCGGTGATGCTCGTGAACAACGAGATCGGCGTCATCCAGGACATGGCTGCCATCGGGGCGATGTGCCGCGAGCGCGGGATCATCCTGCACGTGGACGCCGCCCAGGCCACGGGCAAGGTCGCCATCGACCTGGCCACGCTGCCGGTGGATCTGATGAGCCTGGCCTCCCACAAGACCTACGGCCCCAAGGGGATCGGCGCGCTGTACGTGCGGCGCAAGCCGCGCGTGCGGCTGGAGGCGCAGATGCACGGCGGCGGCCACGAGCGCGGCATGCGTTCGGGCACGCTGCCCACGCACCAGTGCGTGGGCATGGGCGAGGCCTTCCGCATCGCCCTGGCCGAGATGGGCACGGAGAGCGAACGCATCCGCATGTTGCACCACCGGCTGCTGGCCGGGCTGACGCAGATCGACCAGGTCTTCATCAACGGGCACCTGGAGCGCCGCGTGCCCCACAACCTGAACATCTCCTTCAACTTCGTCGAGGGCGAGTCGCTGATCATGGGCGTGAAGGGCATTGCCGTGTCCTCGGGCTCGGCCTGCACCTCGGCGAGCCTGGAGCCGAGCTACGTGCTGCGCGCGCTCGGCCGCAGCGACGAGCTCGCGCACTCCAGCCTGC
>JBMOGN010000193.1:0-6621 GCA_049318345.1 Rubrivivax sp.
CCACCGTGCCCTTCATCGCCCGCTACCGCAAGGAGGCCACCGACGGCCTGGACGATGCGCAGCTGCGCGAACTCGAGGTGCGACTGACCTACCTGCGCGAGCTCACCGAGCGACGCGAGACCGTGCTGCGCAGCATCGAGGAGCAGGGCAAGCTCACGGCCGAGCTGCGCGCCGCGATCCTCGCCGCGCCCACCAAGCAGGACCTCGAGGACCTGTACCTGCCCTACAAGCCACGCCGGCGCACCAAGGGCATGATCGCTCGAGAGGCCGGCCTGGAGCCGCTGGCCGACCGGCTCTTCGCCGACCCCACCGTTGAGCCCCTCGCCGAGGCTGTCGCCTTCGTCAACGCCGAGGCGGGCTTCGCCGACGCACATGCCGTGCTCGACGGCGTGCGCGACCTGCTGTCGGAGCGCTGGGCCGAAGACGCCGCCCTCGTCAGCACGCTGCGCGAGTGGCTGTGGGAGGCCGGCCTGCTTCGCAGCCGCCTTGTGGAGGGCAAGGACGCGGCCCATCCCGACGCTGCGCGCCTGCGCGACTACTTCGATTACTCCGAGCCCATTCGCACCGTGCCGAGCCACCGCGCGCTGGCGGTCTTCCGTGGGCGCGCCCAGGAGTGGCTCGACGCCCGCCTCGTGCTGGACGAGGAGGCCGTGGCCGGCCAGCCCACTCTGGCCGAAGGACGTATCGCCCGGCATCTGGGCTGGCGCCACGCGGGCCGCCCCGCCGACGACCTGCTGCGCCGCACGGTCGCGTGGACCTGGAAGGTCAAGCTCTCTCTCAGCCTCGAGCGCGACCTCTTCTCCCGGCTGCGTGAGCAGGCCGAGGCGGTGGCGATCAAGGTCTTCGCCGACAACCTGCGCGACCTTCTGCTGGCCGCACCGGCCGGCCGGCAGGTGGTCATGGGCCTGGACCCGGGCATCCGCACCGGCGTGAAGGTGGCCGTGGTCGATGCCACCGGCAAGGTGCTCGAGACTGCCACGGTCTACCCCCACGAGCCGCGCAACGACTACGAGGGCTCGCTGCACGTGCTGGGCCGGCTTGTCGCCAGCCACGGCGTCACCCTCATCGCCATTGGCAACGGCACCGCCAGCAGGGAAACGGATCGGCTGGCTGCCGAACTGCTGCAGCGCGTGCGCCGACTTGCCCCCGATGTTCGGCTTGACAAGGTTGTTGTCAGCGAGGCGGGCGCCTCGGTGTATTCCGCCAGCGAGCTGGCGAGCCAGGAGCTCGCCGGCATGGACGTGAGCCTGCGCGGGGCCGTGAGCATCGCGCGCCGGCTCCAGGACCCGCTGGCCGAGCTCGTGAAGATCGACCCGCGCAGCATCGGCGTGGGCCAGTACCAGCACGACCTCAACCAGGGCGGGCTCGCGCGCTCGCTCGACGCCGTGGTGGAGGACTGCGTCAACTCCGTGGGCGTGGACCTGAACACCGCCTCCGTGCCGCTGCTGGCGCGCGTCTCGGGCCTGTCTGCGACGGTGGCCGGGAACATCGTGCGCTGGCGCGACGCCTACGGGGCCTTCCGCAACCGGCGCCAGCTTCTGGAAGTGACGGGGCTCGGGCCGAAGACCTTCGAGCAGGCCGCGGGCTTCCTGCGCATCCCCGCGGGTGACGACCCGCTGGACATGACCGGCGTGCACCCCGAGACCTATCCTTTGGTGCAACGCATCCTGGCCGCCACCGGTCAGTCCATCCAGGCCGTGATGGGCCGCACCGAGGTGCTGCGCCGTCTTCAGCCGGAGACCTTCGTCGACGAGCGCTTCGGCGCAATCACGGTGCGCGACATCCTCGTGGAACTCGAGAAGCCCGGACGCGACCCCCGCCCCGACTTCCAGGTGGCCCGCTTCAACGACGGCGTGGAGGACCTCTCCGACCTGAAGCCCGGGATGCTGCTGGAAGGCACCGTAAGCAACGTGGCGCAGTTCGGCGCCTTCGTCGACCTCGGCGTGCACCAGGACGGCCTCGTGCACGTGAGCCAGCTCAGCAACCGCTTCGTGCGCGACGCCCGCGAGGTGGTGCGCGCCGGGCAGGTCGTGAAGGTGCGGGTGGTGGAGGTGGACCACGCGCGCAAGCGCATCGCGCTGACCATGAAGCTCGACGCCCCGCTGCCGCAGGCGTCGGCCGCCGGTGCGGCTGCCCCGGGTGCGCGCAGCGCCGCGCGCCCTGCGCCGGGCCCGCGAGCAGGGGGCCGTCCGGAACAGCCGGCCGGGCAGGGCGCCCTCGCGGCGGCCTTTGCCCGGCTGGCTGACAAGGGACGATGAAGCCCCGGCATTTTGGCTGGCTCGTCGTCGCGCAGGCGCCCTGGGGCCTGGCGTGGGCGCAGCAGGCTGCCGAGCCCGAGCCCCAGCGCATCGAGATCCGCGCCACGGAGGTCAGCGACACCGAGCAGCGGCGCCGTCAGCCGGTGGCCAAGGACATCGTCGGCCGCGAGGAGCTCGACCGCTACGGCGACCCCAGCGTGAGTGAGGTGCTCAAGCGCGTGCCGGGCGTGCAGATCCAGGGCGGCAGCCCACGCATGCGCGGGCTCGGGGCCGGGTACACGCAGATCCTCGTCAACGGCGAGAAGGCGCCACCGGGCTTCTCCTTGGACAACCTGCCTCCCTCTCAGGTGGAGCGCATCGAGATCACCAAGGGCCCGACCGCCGAGTACAGCGCACAGGCCGTGGCTGGCACCATCAACATCATCCTGCGCCAGCCCTCGCGCAACCGGCAGCGCGAGTTGCGGCTGGGGCTCGGCTACCAGGTCGAGCGTCCGGTGGCGAGTTTCAGCGCCAACTGGGCCGACCAATGGGGTGCGCTCAGCGCGGCCCTGCCCGTCTCGGGGTGGCAGTGGCGGGGCGGGTCGGAGTCCTTCACGCAGCGCACCTCGCGTGATGTGCTGCTGAACCCGCTGCGCCTGGAGAGCGAAGGCGCGAGCCGCTGGTGGGGCCACGGCTGGAACTTCGGGCCGCGCGTGAACTGGAAGCTCGACGAGCGCCACACCCTGGAGTCCACCACCTTCGCCCAGCGACACGACTTCCGCAGCACCGGCCGCAGTGCCATCACCGTCCTGGAGGGCCTGCCGCCTCCCAGCGTCCAGGACAACAGCAGCAACCGCGGCTGGTGGCAGATGCTGCGTTCGGGCGTGCAGCTGGTGCGGCGCGATGCGGACGGCAGCCGCCTGGAGCTGAAGGTCGGCGGCCAGGTCACCGCCAGCGAGTTCCGCACCGACGCCTCGGGCCGCAACGCAGCCGGCGAGTTGTCCGTGCTGCGCCTCACCACCGGCCGCTCTGAAGAGGATTCGTCGCAGGTCGGTGTGAAGTTCTCGCGCCCGCTCGGCGACGCCCACGCCCTGGCGATGGGCTGGGAAGTCGAGACGCGCCGGCGCGAGGAGTCCCGCACGGTGATCGAAAACGGCGTACCGCAGCTCAGCGACTACGAGGGCGACGCCTTCCGCGCGCGCATCCTGCGCCAGGCGCTGTGGGCGCAGGACGAGTGGGAGGTCGCGCCGCGCTGGGCCACTTCCATCGGCCTGCGGGCAGAACGCATCGCGCTCGTCAGCGTGGGGGCGAGCGAGGAGGTCCGCAACCGCAGCCAGGTCGTCACGCCACTGTGGCACCTCACCCACCGGCTCGACGAGAAGGGCCGTGACCTCGTGCGCGCCAGCCTCACGCGCAGCTACCGCGCCCCCGACCTGAGCCGGCTGCTGGCGCGCCCCTCGATCAACTCGGCTTACCCGGTGAGCGGGCCGAACCCCGAGATTTCGCCAGACCGTGTGGGCAACCCGGCGTTGCGGCCCGAGCTTGCCACGGGAGTGGACCTCGCCTTCGAGAAGTACCTGCAGGGCAACGGTGTGGTGAGCATCGGCGCCTTTGCCCGGACCGTGGACGGCCTCATGCGCAACGTCACGAGCCTGCAGAGCGTGTCCTGGGCGGCCGTGCCGCGCTGGGTGTCCCGGCCCGTCAACCTCGGGCGGGCGCGCAGCGTCGGCGTCGAGCTGGAGGCCAAGGGAAAGGCGACTGACCTGCTGGGTGCCGGCACGTTCCCGGCGGGCCTGTCGCTGCGGGCCTCGCTCAGCGTCTACCGTTCCACGGTCGAGGGCATCCCGGGCCCGGACAACCGGCTGGAAGGCCAGCAGCCCTGGTCGGCCAACCTGGGCTTCGACCACACTTTTGCCGGCACGCCACTGAGCGTGGGCGGCAATGCCTCGCGCACGCCGCCGTATGCCGTCCAGCAGACGGTCTCCCAGCGCCTGGAGCAGGGCCCGGCGCGCAGCATCGACGCCTACGCGATGTGGACCTTCAGCCGCGAGGCGGTGCTGCGCGTGTCGGTGAACAACGCCTGGCCCCTGAAGGGCGTGTCGCAGACGCGCTTCGTGGAAAGCGGTGGCTTCGTGCAGAGCTCGCTTACGCGTTCGCAGCCACACGCCTCCTTCAACGCCGGCCTGACCCTGCGCTTCTGATGGCCGAGCGCGCACTGTCCATCCTGGCCGGCCCGCGCGCCCGCGCGCTGCTGCGTGAGCGTGGCCTGTCGCCCGGCGATGTGCGTGTGGTACCCGGAGCCGCTGGTGGCCCCAAGGGGCTCGTGCTCAACGCCCTGGACCGCTATCTCTTCGGCCGGTGGCTGCCGGTCGACGGGCCGCCCGTTCACCTGCTGGGCGCCTCGATCGGGGCCTGGCGCATGGCCTGCGCCTGCCTGCCCGACCCCGACGCGGCGCTGGCCCTCCTGGCGGAGGACTACGTCACGCAGCGCTACGACCACGCGCCCGGCCGCCCGCCCACGGCCGAGCACGTGAGCGAGGTCTTTGGCCGCCGGCTGCACGAGAGGCTCTCCCCGCACGCCGGGCGGATCCTCGCCCACCCGAGCCGCCGGCTGCATGTGTTCGCTTCCCGCGGCCGCCACGTGCTCGGACGCGACGGCCCTTGGCGCACGCCGCTGGGCTACGCCGGCGCCTTCCTCGCCAACGGCTTGTCCCGCCGGCTGCTGTCAGGCTGGCTGGAGCGGGTGGTGTTCAGCGACCCGCGCGACCCCCTCCAGGTGCCACTCGAGGACTTCCGCACGCGGGTCGTGCCGCTTGCGCCGGCCAACCTCGGCGCCGCGGTGCTGGCCAGCTGCTCCATTCCGATGTGGCTGCGTGCGGTGCAGGACATCCCCGGCGCGCCGGCTGGCGCCTACTGGGACGGTGGCATCACCGATTACCACCTGCACCTGCGCTACGCCCAGCTGCCCGGCGATGGTCTGGTGCTGTACCCGCACTTCCAGCCGCAGGTGGTGCCGGGCTGGCTCGACAAGCCCTGGAAGCGCCGCCACGCCGCCACCGCCTGGCTCGACAACGTGGTGCTGCTGGTGCCCCGCCAGGACTGGGTGCGCACGCTGCCGCGTGGCAAGTTGCCCGACCGCAGCGACTTCAAGGCCTATGGCGACGACGTGCAGGCCCGCGCATCGGCCTGGCGGGTGGCCGTGGCCAGGGGGCAGCAGCTTGCCGACGAGTTCCACGAGGCCGTTCTCGGCGGCCGGCCTGTGCACGCGCAGCCTCTGCCCTGAGTCGCTCCGCTAGAATCGAGGAGTCTTCACGACCCCGACCAAGCGCGGCCCTCACCCGCGCTTTTTCGTTCCCGGAGTCCATCATGATCTCGATCACCCTGCCAGACGGTTCGAAGCGCGAGTACCCAGCGCCCCTGACCGTGCTCGAGGTGGCGGCCTCCATCGGCGCGGGCCTGGCACGCTCCGCACTGGCCGGCCGCCTCGACGGCAGGCTGGTGGACGCCGGCACGGTGATCGCCTCCGACGCGAACCTGGCCATCGTCACCGAGCGCGACCCAGACGGCCTGGAGCTCATCCGCCACTCCACCGCCCACCTGCTGGCCTACGCCGTCAAGGAGCTCTTCCCCGAGGCGCAGGTGACCATCGGTCCGGTCATCGAGAACGGCTTCTACTACGACTTCTCCTACAAGCGCTCCTTCACCCCGGAGGACCTGGCTGCCATCGAGCAGCGCATGGGCGAACTCGCGCGCAAGGACGAGACCGTGGTCCGCCGGGTGCTGCCGCGCGACGAAGCCATTGCGCACTTCAAGGCGCAGGGCGAGCACTACAAGGCCGAGATCATCGGCAGCATCCCGGCAGGGGAGGACGTCTCCCTGTACCGCGAAGGCGGTTTCGAGGACCTGTGCAGGGGCCCCCATGTACCCAGTACCGGGCGCCTGAAGCACTTCAAGCTCATGAAGGTGGCAGGGGCCTACTGGCGCGGCGACCATCGCAACGAGATGCTGCAGCGCATCTACGGCACCGCCTGGGCCACGAAGGACGACCTGCAGAAGTACCTGACGATGCTGGAGGAGGCCGAGAAGCGCGACCACCGGCGCCTCGGCCGCGAGCTCGACCTCTTCCATGTGGACGACCACGCTCCCGGTGTCGTCTTCTGGCACCCCAAGGGCTGGACCATCTGGCAGCAGGTCGAGCAGTACATGCGCCAGGTGTACCGCGACAACGGCTACCACGAGGTCAAGGGGCCGCAGCTGCTGGACCGCACGCTGTGGGAGAAGACCGGGCACTGGGACAAGTACCGGGAGAACATGTTCACCACGGAGTCGGAGAAGCGCGACTACGCGCTCAAGCCGATGAACTGCCCGGGCCACATCCTGATCT
>JBMOGN010000194.1:0-6561 GCA_049318345.1 Rubrivivax sp.
GCAGGCGGTTGAACTCCAGCCAGGTCTGGTTCTGCGTCTCCCACACCTCGGTGGTGAGGGTGCCGCGCACGGCGCGCGCGTTCTCGCGCGCGGCGCGCAGGCAGTTCCAGATGCTGGAGAGGTTGGCCTCGTCGCGCACCATGAAGTCCATGACGCCGCGGGCCTCCACCTGCGCGCTGCGCTGGCCGTACAGGCCCGTGAGCTCGGAGATGCTCAGCAGCCCGCGCCAGCCCAGTTCGGCCGCGTCGGCCGACTGCGGCAGCAGCGAGGTCTGGTAGTTCACATCCAGCATGCGCGCGGTGTTCTCCGCGCGCTCCATGTAGCGGGCCATCCAGAAGAGGTGGTCGGCGGTTCTCGACAGCATGGTGCGGTCTCCTCAGTCCTCGAGCACCCAGGTGTCCTTGGTCCCCCCGCCCTGCGACGAGTTGACGACCAGGGAACCCTCCTTGAGCGCCACGCGCGTGAGGCCGCCGGGCACCGTCTGCACGCCATTTCCGGAAGACAGCACGTAGGGGCGCAGGTCGATGTGGCGCGGGGCGATGCCGGCCTCCACGTAGGTCGGGCAGGTGGACAGGCTCAGCGTGGGCTGGGCGATGTAGTTCGAGGGGTTGGCCTCGAGCACGCGCCGGAAGTCCTCGATTTCGGCCTTGGTGGCCGCCGGCCCCACCAGCATGCCGTAGCCGCCTGCGCCGTGCACCTCCTTCACGACGAGCTCGGGCAGGTGGGCCAGCACGTGTTGCAGGTCGTCCGGTTCCCGGCAGAGCCACGTGGGCACGTTGTTGAGGATCGGCTTTTCCCCGAGATAGAACTCGATCATGTCGGGCACGTAGGGATAGATGCTCTTGTCGTCGGCGATGCCCGTGCCGATGGCGTTGCACAGCGTCACGTTCCCGCGCCGGTACACATCCAGCAGCCCGGCGCAGCCGAGCGTGGAGTCGGGGCGGAAGGCCAGGGGGTCGAGGAAGTCGTCGTCCACGCGGCGGTAGATCACGTCCACGCGGCGCGGGCCCTGGGTGGTGCGCATGTAGACGAAGCCGTCGCGCACGAAGAGGTCCTGGCCCTCGACGAGCTCCACCCCCATCTGCTGGGCGAGGAAGGCGTGCTCGAAGTAGGCGCTGTTGTACATGCCCGGGGTGAGGACGACCACCGCCGGCTCGTTCACGCCGGCCGGCGCCACGGCGCGCAGGGTTTCCAGCAGCAGGTCCGGGTAGTGCGCCACGGGGGCCACGCGGTGGGAGACGAAGAGCTCGGGGAAGAGCCGCATCATCATCTTGCGGTTTTCCAGCATGTAGCTCACGCCACTGGGCACGCGCAGGTTGTCCTCGAGCACGTAGTAGTCGCCACTGCCGTCGGCCGCGCCGGCGCGCACGATGTCGATGCCGCTGATGTGCGAGTAGATGCCCCCGGGCACCTGCACGCCGGCCATCTCCGGGCGGTACTGCGCGTTGCGCAGGATCACCTCGGCCGGCACGACGCCCGCCTTCAGGATCTCCTGGCCGTGGTAGACGTCCTCGATGAAGCGGTTCAGGGCCGTCACGCGCTGGCGCAGGCCCTGCTCCATGCGGCGCCACTCGTGGCGCGGGATGACGCGCGGGATGAGGTCGAAAGGGATCAGGCGCTCGGTGCCCGCGCCATCCTCGTCCTTGGCGCCGTACACGGCGAAGGTAATGCCCACGCGGCGGAAGATCATCTCCGCCTCGTCGCGGCGCGAGCGCATGGTTTCGCCCGCCTGGGCGTGGAGCCAGCGGTCGTAGGCCCGGTAGTGCTCCCGGACCCCCTCCCCGCCCGCGGCGCCGGGATCGCCCGGGGCGACATGCATCTCGTCGTAGGGGTGCTTCATGGGCTCGCCACTCCTTGCGGGGTTCCTAGCAACTCTCAGGCCGGCTCGCTGCGCCGCGTGGTCACGCCCACCCACAACTCGTGGGCGCCGCCACCGCGGATGACGCCCCGCAGGGGCGCCACGTCGGCGTAGTCGCGCCCCACGGCCAGGCGCACGTGGTCGCAGCCGGGTACGAGGTCATTGGTCGGGTCCAGGTCGAGCCAGCCGTCAGCCGGTACGCCCGGGGTGTCCGGTGCCCAGGCCTGCACCCAGGCGTGGGAGGCGTCGGCGCCCACCAGCGGCGCGCCGCCGGCGGCCTCGGTGCGCAGGTAGCCGCTGACGTAGCGCGCCGGCAGCCCGAGCATGCGCAGCGCACCGGTCATCACATGGGCGAAGTCCTGGCACACCCCGCGCCGCTGGGCGAAGGCCTGTTCCAGCGGGGTGTCCACCGCGGTGCTGCGCGCCTCGTAGGTGAAGTCGGCGTGGATGCGGTGCATGAGATCCAGCGCGCCCAGCGCCACCGGGCGCCCGGCCGGGAAGGAGGCTGCGGCGTACTCGCGCAGGGCCTGCAGCCGCGGCACGCAGGCCGAGGGCTGTACGAATTCCACCGCCGGCTCGAAGGGCGCGCGCGCCACGTAGCGCAGCCGGTCGCGCACCGTCTCCCAGGCCGGGCCGGCCTGCGGCTGCAGCGCGGCAAAGCGGTCTTCCACCCGCACGCGGCTGGCCGCGCGCACGACCAGCAGGCGGTGCGGCTGCACGAGGCAGAAGTGGGTGCAGGCGTTGCCGTACACGTCGCGCTCGTCGCGCCGGTGGGCCGGCGCGGGCTCGACCTCCAGCGAGGCGCCCAACAGCACCTGTCCGGCGTCGGCCAGCGGCTGCAGGTGCGCCAGGTGGTGGGCCAGGGCCACGGCCGAGGCGTACTCGTAGCGCGTCTCGTGCACCACCTCCAGCGTGCAGGCTGAAGTCATGCTTGCTGCACCCGGTCGGGGCCCTCGGACAGCGAGAAGTGGCGGTGGCCGATCTCCTCGCCCAGGGCCAGCGCGGCGGCCTGCAGGTCGCGCACCCGGGCCAGCAGCCGTGCCGCGATGGCGGCGTCGTCCAGCCCGCGCAGCGCCTCGAGCTCGATCCCCGCGCCCTGGGCAGGCAGCGCCTGCGCCAGGGGCGCGGCGCCGGGGGCGGTGGGCAGCTTGGGCAGCTCGGTGCGCAGGCGGCGCAGCACGCCAGCCAGCGCGCGCGGGTTGGTCTCGTCCAGCACCAGCAGGTCCACCAGCGCGAGCAGGTCCTCGCGGCGGTGGTACCGGGCGCGAAAGGTGATGGTGCTGTCGAACAGGCCCAGCAGCTGCTCCACGCCCTCGGCGCTGTCCAGCGCGCCGGCATCCAGGAACGCCTCCAGGCTCTGCGTGAGGCCGATGAGCCGCTCCACGAGGCGCCCCACCGTGAGCAGCCGCCAGCCGGCGTCACGCGTCATGCGGTCGGCCTGCTGGCCGGAGGCCGCGGCCAGCTGCAACGCCAGGCGCTCCAGGGCCGGCCGTACCTGCTCGGCGGCCGGCAGCTCGCCGCGGGCGGCGACCTCGGCCGGCCGCAGCGCGGTGCGCAGGCCCTCGCGCATGGAGCCGATGAGCCGCCAGTGCGCCGGCGACAACCGCTCGCGCAGGCCCTGCGCGGCGCGCTCCAGGCAGGCGAGGTTGAAGGCCACGCTGAAGGCGCCGCGCTCGTCGGCCAACGCGGCCAGCACGGCGCGCTCGTACAGCCGTGGCGACTGCACGAGCGTGGGCACGCCCTGGGGCGCCAGCCCCACGCGCACGCCCAGGGTTGAAAGGGCGCGCAGCAGGCCCGCAGATGCGGCGCGGTCGGCCGCGCCCAGCTGCAGCGTGGTCTGCGCGAGCTGCACGAGCTGCTCGGTGCGCTCGGTGTAGCGGCCGAGCCAGAAGAGGTTCTCGCCGGTGCGGCTGGCCACGGTGCCGCGTCTGTCGCGCACCTCGTCCACCGACAGCCGGCCCGGCAGCATCGTGAAGCGGTCCACCGGGCCGTCGGTGAGCACCCAGGTGTCCAGGCTCGAGCCGCCGCGCTGCATCGACACGCTGCCCTCGCCGCCGCGGGCCACGCGCGTCATGCCGCCCGGCAGCAGCGACCAGCGCCCCTGCGCATCGGCCATCGCGTACACGCGCACCAGCGCAGGGCGCACCGATACCGCCCCTTCACCCCATATCGGTGCACGGGAGAAGGCCAGTCGGCCCTGCACGGTCCACGCGTCGGGGTCGTCGGCCACCTGGGCCTGGGCGGGGTCGAAGACGCGCGAGGTGCGGCCGTCGCCGGGGAAGGTGCTGCGCAGCAGCTTGCCGGGCAGGGCGTCGCGCACATCGGCCCAGGCCGCCGGCTCGCCGCACCACCAGGTGGGCAGCGACGGGATCTGCAGCTCCTCGCCCAGCAGGCGCTGGGCGATGGCCGGCAGGAAGCCCTGGATGGCGGGCGACTCGAGGAAGGCGCTGCCCAGGGCATTGGCCATCACCACGTTGCCGGCCCGGGCCGCCTGCAGCAGGCCGGGCACGCCCAGGGCGGAATCCGGGCGCAGCTGCAGGGGATCGCACCAGTCGTCGTCCACGCGGCGCAGCAGCCCGTGCACGGGCTCCAGGCCCTGGATGGTGCGCAGGTACAGGCGTTCGCCGCGCACCGTCAGGTCGCTGCCTTCCACCAGCGGCAGCCCGAGGTAGCGGGCGAGGTAGGCCTGCTCGAACCAGGTCTCGCTGTAGGGGCCGGGCGTGAGCAGCGCGATGCGCGGCGCCTGCCCGCCGGCAAGATCGCGCGCCGGGCCTTCCAGCGCATCCAGCAGCCGGCGGTAGCTGCTGGCGATGTGCTGCACGCGCAGCTCCGCGAAGGCCTCGGGGAAGCAGGCCGACACCAGCAGCCGGTTGTGCAGCACGTAGCCCAGGCCCGAGGGGCCCTGCGTGCGCTGCGCCACCACCCACCAGCGCCCCTCCGGGCCGCGGGCGATGTCGAAGGCCACCACCAGCAGCCGCTGGCCGCCGGCCGGCACGGCCCCGTGCATGGCGCGCACGTAGCCCGGGTGTCGCATCAGCAGCGCCGGGGGCAGCAGGCCCTCGTGCAGCAGGCGCTGCGGCCCGTACAGGTCGGCCAGCATGCGCTCCAGCAGCCCCGCGCGCTGCGCCAGGCCGCGGGCCAGCGCCGCCCACTCCGCCGGCCCGATGAGCAGCGGCAGCAGCTCCAGCGACCAGGGCCGCGCGGCCACGCCCTCGGCGCCGAAGACGTTGTGGGTGACGCCGTCGCGGCGGATCTGCTCGGCGAGCTGGCGCGCGCGGCGGTCGAGGTCCTCGCCCGGGGTCAGGCCTGCCGGGGGCTCGGGCAGCAGGGCCTCGAAGCGCGCCCAGGCCGGGCGCAGGCTGCCGTCCACCGCGCGCATCTCGTCCCAGACCCCGGCCTCGGGCGGTAGCACGCGGGCCAGCGGCCCGGCCGGTCGTACCGGGGCGCCGTGGGGGCCGGGGTGAGGAGTCGCGGTCACGGCGCGCGGCGCAGGTCCAGCGTGAACGGCGTCTCCAGGCTCGGGCGGGCCGGCGCCACCTGCATCCGGCCCGGCGTGTGGCCGAAGCTGGAAAAGCGCGCCAGGCGCCGGCTCTCGGCCTCGTAGGCGTTCACGGGGAAGGTCTCGTAGTTGCGGCCGCCCGGGTGGGCCACGTGGTAGCGGCAGCCGCCCAGCGAGCGCTGCAGCCCGTTGTCGACGATGTCCACCGTCAGCGGCGCGTGCACGCCGATGGTGGGGTGCAGCGCCGAAGGCGGCTGCCAGGCGCGGTAGCGCACGCCGCAGACGAACTCGCCCGCACGGCCGGTGGGCTGCAGCGGGGCGGCCACGCCGTTGACGGCGATCACGTGGCGGTTGTCGTTCAGGCCCGTGACCTTGAGCTCCAGCCGCTCCAGCGAGGAGTCCACGTAGCGCACGGTGCCGCCGGCCGCACCCTCCTCGCCCATCACGTGCCAGGGCTCCAGCGCGCTGCGCAGCGCGAGCCCGATGCCGCGCGTGGCGACCTCCCCGATCATCGGGAAGCGGAACTCGAAGTGCGGCGCGAACCAGGCCTCGTCGAAGGCGAAGCCGGCCCCCCGCAGTTCGGCCATGACGTCCTCGAAGTCCAGGCGCAGGAAGGTGGGCAGCATGAAGCGGTCGTGCAGCGCCGTGCCCCAGCGCGTCAGCCGCGTGGCGCCGCGACCTCGGTAAGGCTCGCGCCAGAACCAGGCCACGAGCGCGCGCAGCAGCAGCTGCTGCGCCAGGCTCATGCGCGCATGCGGCGGCATCTCGAAGGCGCGCAGCTCCAGCAGCCCGAGCCGCCCGGTGGGGCCGTCGGGCGAATACAGCTTGTCGATGCAGAACTCGCTGCGGTGGGTGTTGCCGGTGACGTCCACGAGCAGGTTGCGCAGGCAGCGGTCCACGAGCCACGGCGGCACCGCGCCCTCGGGGCCGCCCGTGCCCGCCTGGCGCTCGAGCTCGGCCAGCGCGATCTCGAGCTCGTAGACCTGGTCGTTGCGCGCCTCGTCGATGCGCGGGGCCTGGCTGGTCGGGCCGATGAACAGGCCGCTGAAGAGGTAGCTCAGGCTCGGGTGGTTGTGCCAGCAGGCCAGCAGGCTGGCCAGCAGGTCGGGCCGGCGCAGGAAGGGGCTGTCGGCAGGCGTGGCCCCACCGAGCACGAAGTGGTTGCCGCCACCGGTGCCGGTGTGGCGGCCGTCGAGCATGAACT
>JBMOGN010000195.1:0-6482 GCA_049318345.1 Rubrivivax sp.
AGCTCGTGGATCGAGAAGCGGTCTTCGGTGTCTGCGGGGTCCGCCGGGGGCGAAGGAGGCTGGGGGGGCGGGGCGGGGGGCATGGTGGCGCGGGCGGGGTCGGGTGCCGGTTCACGTGCAGCACTAATGTACAGCGCACGGGTGATGGGTGTTACCGATGAAGGTGTTGAGGGAGGGTAACCGTCACGGCGTTCACGCCCGGGTCCGAACAGGACAGCAGCGCCCGGCGCTAGGATGTTCCCCCCATGCCCACCCCGCGCCCTGCCATCGCCATCGTCGGCCAGCTCGTGCTGGAGCCCCGTGCGCACGTGCGGCTGCCGCTGAGCTACACGGCGGCCATCGAGCGGGCGGGCGGCTGGCCCTTCGTGGTGGCCTACCCGCAGCCGCACGAGATCGAGGCCACCGTCGCGCAGCTGCTCGCGCGCGCGGACGGGCTGCTGTTCTCGGGCGGGGCGGACTTCGACACCCAGCGGCTGGGCCTGGGCACCACGCACCCCGCGGCGCGGCCCGTGCCCGCGCTCAAGCAGGATTTCGACGTGGCGCTGGCGCGCGCGGCCCTCTCGGCGGGCCTGCCCACGCTGGGCATCTGCTACGGCATGCAGCTGCTCGGGCTGGTCGGGGGCGGCACGCTGCTGCAGCACCTGCCCGATGACCGCCCGGGGAGCCAGCCGCACGCCGACCGCGTGCGCCACCCGGTGCAGCTGCAGGCCGGCTCGAGGCTGCACGAGGTGGCCGGGATGTCCCGCCTGGAAGGGGTCTCCCACCACCACCAGGCCCTGGGCTCGGTGGGCCCGGGCTGGCGGGCCACGGCGCACGATGACGAGGGCCTCATCGAAGGCATCGAGCACGCCGGTGGCGCCGCGCTGGGCGTGCAGTGGCACCCCGAGCTTGGCGACGGGCCGGGCAATGCCCGGCTGTTCGAGGGCCTGGTGCGGCAGGCGGGCAGGGGAGCCTGAACACCCCGCCCTCAGGCGAGCTCCCAGCCCGGCATGCCCGTTTGCCACAGCACGAAGGCGTAGGCGTCCGCGCGCTCGTCGAGCTGCTGCGCCTTGGTGTCGCCGATGCCGTGGCCGCTGTCGTAATCGAGCCGCATCAGCACCGGCCGGCCGCTGCCGCTGGCGGCCATCAGCCGCGCGGCGGTCTTGGTGGTGTTCCACACCTCCACGCGCGGGTCGTTCACGCCGTGCGTGAGCAGCACGGCGGGGTACTTCACGCCGTCGCGGATGGCGTGGTAGGTGCTCATCGCCAGCAGCGCCCGGAAACCCGGCTCGGTCTTCCTGCTGCCGAACTCCGGGATGTTGGGCACGCCGTTGGGCGTGGTCTCGGCGCGCACGGTGTCCAGGCACCCCACTGCCGGCATCACCGCGGCGTAGAGGTCCGGGCGCTCGCACATCGCCCGGCCCACCAGGATGCCGCCGGCGCTGCCTCCCCAGATGGCCAGGCGTGAGGGCCGCGTCCACTTCCGTTCCACCAGGTACTCGGCGCAGGCGATGAAGTCCTTCCAGGTATTGGGCTTGGTGGCCTGCTTGCCGGCGAGGTGCCAGTCCTTGCCGAACACGCCGCTGCCGCGCGGGTTGGCCACTGCGAACACGCCCCCGGCCTCCATCCAGGCCAGCCGGCTCGGGCTGAAGAAGGGCTCCTCGGTCATGCCGTAGCTGCCGTAGCCGTAGAGGATGGTGGGGTGGCTGCCGTCCAGCGGCGTGCCGGTGCGGTGGATGATGCTCATCGGCACCATCGCGCCGTCGTGGCTCTTCACCATCACCTCGGTGGCGGTGATGTCGGCCGGCGCGTCCAGCGGCCCGGCCGGCTGCAGCCCGGTGTCGGCGACGCTGCCCGTGGGGCTCACGGCAACGATGCGACGCGCGCGGGTCCAGCTCTCCAGGTCCAGCAGCACGCCGCCGAGCGCGGGGTCCACGCCGCCGAAGGTGAAGGCGCCGGCCACCGGCAGCGCCACCTCTTGCGGCTGCGCGCCATCGGCGGGGGCGAGCTTGAAGAGCTTTTTCACGTTGCCCTCGCGCACGTCGAAGTACACGGCATCGGCCGCGGCGGCGAGCGTACCCAGCACGCGGGCGCTCTCGGGCACGAGCGTCGCGGCCTTGGCCATGTCGAAGCCGTCGAGCCGCCCGCCCACGAGCTTGTAGCGGGGGGCGCCCCGGTGCGTCGTCGCGACCACGCGCTCGCCCATCACGGCGATCGAGGTGACGGCGTCGGCCTTCGTGCACAGCGGCTTCCAGGCCGGCTTGCCCGCGCGCACGGCGGCCTCGGTGCTGTGCCAGGCCGCGAGCTCCGGCGACACCCCGTCGAACACGGTGGCGATGGCGCGGCCGTCGGGCAGGATCTCGATGAAGGGGAACTCCGTGGCCGGGATGCGCAGCGGGGCCTTGTCGCCGGCGCGCAGCAGCACGCGGATGCTCGCCTCGGTGCCGCCCACGGGCATCACGCAGGCCATGCTGCGCTGGTACTTGTCGGTGGGCGGGGCGCCCTTCTTCAGCGCCTGCATGCGGTGGAAGTAGATCTGCCGGCCGTCGAGCGACCAGCTGATGCCTCCGAAGAGGGCACGCTCGACGACGGGGCCGATGCGCTGGCCGGTACGCACGTCTAGCACGTGCATCGACGACTCCTCGCTGCCCCCGGCCGACACGCCCAGCGCCACCTTGCTGCCATCGGGCGAGGCCGAGTACCAGTTGATGGCGTGCGCCGTGCCCGAGGCCTTCTTCAGCGCCTCGGGGTCGAACAGCACGCGCTCGGCGCCCTGCAGGCCCTGGCGCACGCACAGCTTGAACTGGTCGTCTGCCGCGCCGCGGCGCTGGTAGAAGTAGAGCTCGCCCGTGCGGCGATGCACCTCGGCCACGCGCGCCGAGACGCTGGCGTCGATCTCGTCCAGCCGCTTGCGCAGCGCCGCGCGGCCGCGGATGCGCTGCAGCGTGGCGTGGGCGTGCTCGCTGTGGGCCTTCATCCAGGCCGCCACCTCGGGTTTCTTCGGGTCCTCGAAATAGCGGTAGGGGTCGTCCACCGTGGTGCCGAAGAACTTCTCGGGCACGTTGCGCGCGGCCGCCACCGGCAGGCCCGGGGGCTGCGAGGACAGCGCCGCGGCGGCGGCCTGGGCGAGCACGCTGCGGGGCAGCAGCGCGGCCGCGGGCAGGGCCACGGCGGCGAGCAGGGTGGCGCGGCGCAGGGCGTCGGGTTGGCTCATGGCGAAGTTCCAGCAGGGACGGTCGGACGATGGTAGCGGCAGCGCCCCGGGGCTTCATGGAGGTCTCCATGAAAGAAGCGTGCACAGGGTGTTCGATTTTCATGGGCTACGCTCGGCCCCAGCTCGGGAGTCGCTCGAGCGGATCTCACCAGCCTCAGCCATGACACGACGCCTGGAGTTCTACTTCTTCATCGGCAGCACCTACAGCCACCTGTCGGTCCACCGTGCCAGTGCGCTGGCGGCCGAGTGCGGCGTGGAACTCGTCTGGCGCCCCTTCAGCCTGCGCACGCTGCTGCGCGAGCAGAACAACACGCCGTTCCTGGACAAGCCGGCGAAGATGGCCTACATGTGGCGCGACCTGGAACGCCGGGCGCGCCGCTTCGGCGTGCCCTTTGCCGGCCCGGGCCCGTACCCCATCGATCCCGAGTCCCGGGCCAGCCACGTCGCCACGCTGGCGGCCCTGGAGGGATGGTGCGAGCCCTTCGTGCGCGAGGTCTACCGAGCCTGGTTCGTCAACGGGGTCGACCCCGGCAGCCCCGAGGTGCTGGCGCGCATCGTGGCCTCGCTCGGCCAGCCGGCAGACTGCCTGGAGCGCGCGCAGGCGCCCGAAGTCATCGCCCGCTACGTGGAACAGACCGATGCGGCTCGTGCGCTCGGCCTCTTCGGCTCGCCCACCTTCGTGCACGAGGGCCGCGAGCTCTTCTGGGGTGACGACAGGCTGGAAGAGGCGCTGGAGTGGGCCTGCCGGACCGCGTGAGCGGGTCGCTTGCAGTGGGCGGTTGCCGTTCATCCCGACAAACCGACGGTTCGTCGCATCGCAAGCGCGCGGCCGCTGAACCCGGTCGGATACTGCGCGCCGACCGGAGCGGGCCTGTCGCCCGCCCGACATGGAGGAAACGAGGATGCTGAGCCTTGCTGAGGTGTCGCACGTGTATCCGAACGGCACGCGTGCGCTGGACCGGGTGAATCTGGAGGTGCCGCGGGGCATGTTCGGCCTGCTCGGCCCCAACGGGGCGGGCAAGTCCACGCTCATGCGCTGCATCGCCACCTTGCAGACGCCGGGCGAGGGGAGCATCCGCTTCGACGACATCGACGTGCTGCGCGAGCCCGAGAAGCTGCGCGCCACGCTGGGCTACCTGCCGCAGGACTTCGGGGTCTACCCCCGGGTCTCGGCCTACGAGCTGCTGGACCATCTGGCGGTGCTCAAGGGCCTGACCCGCCGCGGCGAGCGGCGCGAGGTGGTGGAGACGCTGCTGGCGCAGGTCAACCTGTGGGAGGTGCGCAAGAAGGCGGTGGCCGGGTACTCCGGCGGCATGCGCCAGCGCTTCGGCGTGGCCCAGGCCCTGATCGGCCAGCCCCGGCTCATCATCGTGGACGAGCCCACGGCCGGTCTCGACCCGGAGGAACGCAACCGTTTCAACAACCTGCTGGCCGAGATCGGGGAGCAGGTGGTGGTGATCCTGTCCACGCACATCGTGGAGGATGTCACCGACCTGTGCCCACGCATGGCGGTGCTGGTCGGCGGCCGCATCGTGCTGCAGGGGGTGCCGGCCGAGCTCATCGGCGCGCTCAAGGGCCGCGTCTGGCGCCGCGCCATCGAGACCGGGCAGCTCCCGGCCTACCAGGCAGCCATGAACGTCATCGCGCACCGGCTGCGTGCGGGGCGCACCGTCATCCATGTGCTGGCCGATGCGCCACCCGAGCCCGGCTTCGAGCCGGTGGAGGCGAGCCTGGAGGACCTGTACTTCGCCACGCTGGTCGAGTCGCGCCGCGCTGCGGCGAGCGCGACCGCTGCGGCCTGAAGGCAGGGCAGGCCCCATGCTCGCGCGCATCGCCCGCTTCGAGATCGGCTACCAGCTGCGCTCGCCGCTGTTCGTCGTCGCCTTCGTGCTCTTCCTGCTGCTGGCCTTCGGCAGCGTGACCTCGGAGAACATCCAGATCGGCGCCGGGGGGAACGTCCACGTCAACGCCCCGTTCGCCTTGCTGCAGACGGTGGGCGTGCTCAATGTCTTCGGGCTCTTCGTGGTGACGGCCTTCGTCGCCAACGTGGTGATCCGTGACGACGAGACCGGGTTCGCGCCCCTGGTGCGCAGCACGCGCGTCACCAAGTTCGACTACCTGGTGGGGCGCTTCCTGGGCGCGGTTCTGGCAGCCCTGGCCGTGATGGCGTCGGTGCCGCTGGGCATGCTGGTGGGCAGCTTCATGCCCTGGATCGACCCCGAGAAGCTCGGCCCCACGGTCATCGGCCACTACCTGTACGCCTTCTTCGTCTTCGGTGCGCCCACCGTGCTGGCCCTGGCGGCAGGCTTCTTCGCGGTGGCCACGGCCACGCGCTCGATGATGTGGACCTTCATCAGCGTGATCGCCTTCCTGGTGCTGTTCGCGCTGTCCCGCGTGATGCTGCGCGACCCGGCCTGGGACGCGGTGTCGGCCTGGAGCGACCCCTTCGGCCTGAGCGCGCTGTTCCAGGTGACCCGCTACTGGACAGCCGCGGAACGCAACACCCTGATGCCGCCGCTGGATAGCGTGCTGATGGTCAACCGGGCGCTGTGGCTGGCCGTGGGCATGGCGCTCTTTGCGCTGGCCTATGCGATCTTCCGCTTCGAGGTTCGTGGCGCACGCGTGCGGCCCGCTGCCGCGCCGGCAGCCTCGCCCGCATCGGCCGCAACTGCGGCCTCGGCTGCGGCGGAGCCGGCGCGGCTGCGCACCCCGGTGCCCGCAGGAGCGCCGCCAGCGGGTGCCGCCCTGGTGCAGTTCCTGGCCCTGACGCGCCTGGAGGTGAACCATGTGCTGCGCAGCCCGGCCTTCGTGGTGCTGCTCGCGCTGGGCCTGTTCAACGCCATGGGCGCGCTCCTGGGCGTGACGCAGTCGCGCGGCGTGGACTACCTGCCCGTGACCCGTGCGCTGGCCAGCGAACTCGCGGGCGCCTACACCCTCATCCCGATCCTGATTGCGATCTTCTATGGCGGCGAGCTCGTCTGGCGCGACCGGGAGCGCCGCATGCACGAGATCGTGGACGCCACTGCCGCCCCCGACTGGGCTTTCCTGCTGCCCAAGGTGCTGGCCGTGGCCGTGGTGCTGCTGGGGGCCTTCGCGGTGGCTGTGCTCGGCGCCATGGCGTTCCAGGCCTTCCACGGCTACACCCGCTTCGAGCCGGGGCTGTACCTGCTCGGATTCCTGTTGCCGGGCTTCGTCACGGCCACGCTGCTGGGCGTGCTGTCGGTGTTCGTGCAGGCCCTGGTGCCGCACAAGTTCGTCGGCTGGGCGGTGATGCTGGTGTGGCTGGTGG
>JBMOGN010000196.1:0-6471 GCA_049318345.1 Rubrivivax sp.
GTTGCCGAAGTAGTGCTTCGGGATCTTCGTCTCGTGGCGGCAGCAGGCGTGGTCGGACACCACCCAGTCGAGCTCGCCGGCCAGCAGCGCCTCCCACAGGTACTCCACGTCCTCGCGCGGGCGGATGGGCGGGTTCACCTTGGCGAGCTCGGCGGCCTTGGAGGTGATGTCGAGCATGAGGTGGCCGATCGTCACCTCGCGCCGGAAGTCGATGTGGGGGAACACCTCGGCCATCATCAGCGCAGCCTGCACCGCCTTGCGCGAGGACAGGTGCAGCAGGTTGATGTTGGGCAGCGCCGCCTCGTTGGCCAGGTACGCGGCGATGAAGACGGCCAGGCCTTCGGAGTGGGGCGGGCGGCTTGCGTGGTAGGCGGGCAGGCCCTTGAGCGACTTGTCGCGCTCCACGAGCTTGGTGTAGGCCGTCATGATCTCCGCCGTCTCGCAGTGCAGGCTCAGCGAGATCTGGCGCGCGCGCTCGGGGAACTGCTCGCGCGCGGCCTGGATGCCGCGCATGACGAACTCGAAGTGGGCGTAGTCGTAGCGCTCGTCCTCGCCGATCATGAGGAAGTCGCGCTGCGAGTTGCTCGCGCCGTGCAGGCCGTGCGAGCCGTAGAACATGAAGATCTTGAAGCTCGAGACGCCATGCTTGTCGATGAGCATCGGGATCTCGTCGATGTGCTGGCCGTTCATCGGCGCGAGGTGAAAGCCGTAGTCGACGTGGAAGCGGTTCTTCGCGATCTTCAGCACCTCGGGATAGAACTTCCTGTAGGGGCCGCCCTTGTTCAGGTAGTACTGGCCGGTGCGAAAGTAGTTCAGGCTGGAGGTGACGCCCCCGATGGCGGCCGCCTGGCTCTCGGTGACGGCGTCCTCGGCCAGGGGCGAGTAGATGCCCGCGTGCATGTGCGCATCCACCACGCCGGGGAAGGCCAGACGGCCGCGCCCGTCGTAGACCTCGCGCGCACGCGTGGCCTCCAGGCCTGGGGCGACGCGGGCCACGCGACCGCCGCTCACGGCGATGTCGGCCTCGTGCACGGTGTTGCCGTGCGGGCGGACCACGCGCACGTTCTTGATCAGCAGGTCGAACTCGGGCTTCGTGCTCATGGGGTGGGCTCCTCGGTGCGCGCCAGGCGCTTCTTCAGTTGGGGCAGCAGGCCGCCGGCTTCGACCATGTCGAGCAGAAAGCCGGGGGTGGGTTCGCAGGGCAGGCGGGTGCCGTCGGCGCGCGTGACGAAGCCGCCTCGCGCGTCCACCTGCACCGGCTCGCCATCGGCGATCTCGGTGGCCCGCGGGCAGCGCAGCAGCAGCAGCCCGACGTTGAAGGCGTTGCGGAAGTACAGGCCGTTGAAGCTGGGCGCGACAACCGCCGCCACACCCAGGTGCACGAGCACGCTGGCGGCCTGCTCGCGCGAGGAGCCGATGCCGAAGCGCGGGCCCGCGACGATGATGTCGCCGCGCGCGACGCCGCCGGCGAAGTCCTCGCGCAGCGCCTGCAGGCAGTGCCGCGCCGTGACCTCGATGCCATGTTTCATCGTGGAGCCGGGCGCGAGCTGGTCGGTGTCGACGTCCGCCGGCAGCTTCCAGACGCGGCTTGCGGCGCTCATGCCAGCACCTCCCGCGCATCGGTGATCCAGCCGCGCAGCGCCGAGGCGGCCACCGTGTAGGGCGAGCCGAGAAAGACCTGCGCGCTGTCCGAGCCCATGCGGCCCTTGAAGTTGCGCGCGGTCGACGAGATGACGGTGCTGTCGTCGGGAATGCGCCCGCCGTAGCCGGCGCACGCACCGCAGGCGCTGGGCAGCAGCGTGGCCCCGGCGTCCTGCAGCGTGCGCAGCACGCCCTCGCGCTGCGCGGCCTGCAAGTCGCGCACGCTGGCGGGGGCCACCAGCAGCTGCACGCCGGCGGCCACCTGGCGCCCGGCGAGCACGCGCGCGGCCGCGCGCAGGTCCTCGAGCTTGGCGCCGGTGCACGCCCCGATGTAGGCCACGTCCACGCGCGTGGGCTCCAGGTCGGAGACGGCCCGCGCAAGGGCCGGGCTGTGCGGCAGGGCGATCTGCGGGGCCAGCGCCGAGGCGTCGAACTGGTGCCAGCGGCCGGGCGCGCCCTCGTCGCTGCGCCAGCTGCCGCCCTCCTCGTCGAAGGGCACGGGCGCGGGCGCGCCGCAGGCCGCCTGCGCCGCCGCCGCCGACTCCAGCCACACGCGCGTGGTCTCGTCCGGGGCGACGAGGCCCACCTGGGCGCCGAGCTCGGCAGCCATGTTGCACAGCGTCATGCGCTCGGCCATCGGCAGCGCGCGCACGGCCTCGCCGCAGAACTCCACCGCCTGGTACTGCCCGCCGTTCATGCCCAGCCGCCCGAGCGTGGACAGCATCATGTCCTTGGCGCTCACGCCATCGGTGAGGCGGCCGCTCCAGCGCATGAAGAGGGTCTGCGGCACCTGCAGCCAGATCTGCCCGGTCACGACCACGCCGAGCATCTCGGTGGCACCGATGCCGAACATATAGGCGCCAAACGCGCCGCCGGTGGGCGAGTGCGAGTCGCCGCCCACGCAGAACATGCCCGGGCGGATGTGGCCGGCCTGCGGCACCACCACGTGGCAGATGCCCTGGCTGTCGTGCACGTGCGGCAGCGCCTGCTCGGCGGCCCACTCCCGCGCCAGGCGCACGATGCGGCGCGACTCCTCGTCGGCCTCGGGCACGTAGTGGTCGATCACGAGCACCACGCGCCGGCGGTCCCAGATCGTCGCGCCCAGCTCCTGCAGCATCGGCTTGAGCCGGCGCGGGCCCGAGGAGTCGTGGAACATCGCCAGGTCGACCTGGCAGGTGACGATCTCGCCGGGCGCCACGTGCGAGCGGCCGGCCGCACGCGCCACGAGTTTCTGCGCCAGGGTGGTGGGGGTGTCCACGGCAGGCCGGGACGGCTCGGTCATGCCGCTCATTCGGGAGTGGCCCCCGAGTACTTCACGAGCCGCGCCCAGCGCGGCACGTCGGCGCGCACGAAGGCAGCGAACTCCTCCGGCGCGTTGCCCACCGGCGAACCGGCGTCGGCCTCCAGGCGGCGGCGCATCGCCTCGCCACGCACCGCGGCGCGCGCCGCATCGCTGATGCGCCTGACGAGATCGGGTGGCATCTTCGCCGGCCCGAACAGGCCGAACCAGGCGCTGGACTCGAAGCCCGGCAGCACCTCGGCCAGGGCCGGCGCGTCGGGGAACTGCGGCAGCCGCCTGGGGCTCGTCACGCCCAGCGCCTTGAGCCGGCCCGTCTGCACGAGGCTGCGCACATTGCCCACGTTGGCAAACATCAGCGGCAAGTTGCCCGAGACCACGTCGGCCACCGCCGGCGCGGTGCCGCGGTAAGGGATGTTCACGATGAACAGGCCCGCCTGCAGCTTGAAGGCCTCGCCGGCCAGGTGCAGCGACGAGCCGATGCCGCCGATGGCGAAGTTCAGCTGGCCCGGGCGCGTGCGCGCGTAGGCGATGAGCTCGCGCACGTCCTTCACCGGCAGAGACGGGTGCGCCACCAGCACCGACGGCGAGGTGGCCACCATGGTCAGCGGCGTGAAGTCGGCCACCGGGTCGAAGGGCAGCTTCGGGTAGAGCGTAGCGTTGATGGTGTGGCTCGTGAAGCTCAGCAGCAGGGTGAGGCCGTCGGGCGCGGCCTTGGCCACGGCGTCGGCGGCCAGGTTGCCGCCCGCGCCGGTGCGGTTTTCCACGATCACGGTGCGTCCGAGCAGGCGGCCCATCTCCGGGGCGAGTTCGCGCGCGAGGGTGTCGGTGCTGCCACCGGGCGAGGCGCCCACGAGGATGCGAATCGGCGCGGGCGTGCCCTGCGCGAGCGCCTGCCCGGCGCCCAGGCCGGCACCCAGCGCAAGCAGGGCGCGGCGCGACAGGGGGGATGCGGAGGTGGGAGCGTTCATGGGAATGCGCCAGGCGCGGCGTTCACAGGCCCAGGTAGGCGCGGCGCAGCTCGTCGCTGGCCAGCAGGTCGGCGGGCAGGCCCTGGAAGCGCATCGAGCCGTTCTCCAGCACGCAGGCCCGGTCGGCGATCTCCAGCGACTGGCCCACGTTCTGCTCGACCAGGAGAACCGCCAGGCCCTGCTCGTGCAGCCGGCGGATGAGGGCGAACATCTCCTCCACCAGCAGCGGCGACAGGCCCAGCGAGGGTTCGTCCAGGATGAGCAGCCGGGGCTCAGCCATGAGGCCCCGGCCGATGGCCAGCATCTGCTGCTCGCCGCCGCTCATCGTGCCGGCCTTCTGCGCCAGGCGCTCCTTCAGGCGCGGAAAGATGTCGAAGACGCGCTCGAGGTTCGAGGCGCGGCGCGCGCGGGCGCGGGCGAAGGAGCCCAGCTCCAGGTTCTCCAGCACGCTCAGGTTGGGAAAGATGCGCCGGCCCTCGGGCACCTGGATGAGCCCGGCGCGGACCACCTCGCGGCAGTGCGCGCCGGTGAGCTCGCGCCCGTCGAAGTGCACCGAGCCGCCGGTGGCCGGCACGAGGCCGCACACGGTGTTGTTGAGCGTGGACTTGCCCGCGCCGTTGCTGCCCAGCAGGGCGACGATCTCGCCCGCGCCCACCTGCAGGTCCACGCCGTGGAGCACCTGCACGCGGCCGTAGCCGCTGCGCAGGCCGCGGATGTCCAGCAGCGGCGCGCTCACGCCGCGCCTCCGGGGTGGGCGGCGGCCGCGCGCAGCCGGGCAGCCGTGCCGTGGCCGAGGTAGGCCTCGATCACGCGCTCGTCGGAGGTGACCTGCGCGGGCGTGCCCGAGGCGATGAGCTGCCCCTGGGCCAGCACCCACACGTGGCCGGCCAGGTTCATCACCGCCTGCATCACGTGCTCGATCATGAGCACGGTCACGCCCAGGGAGGTGTCGTGCACGATGCCGCGCACCACGGGGATCATCTCGGCGATCTCCTGCGGGTTCAGGCCGGCGAGCACCTCGTCGAGCAGCAGCAGCTTCGGCCGCGTGGCCAGCGCCCGCGCGAGCTCCAGGCGCTTGCGCCCGGCCACCGTGAGGTCGGCCGCGGGCTTGTCCAGCTGCGGCGCCAGGCCCACGCGCGCGGCCACGGCCTCGGCGAGTTCGAGCGCGCGCGCGCGCCGCGGCTCGTGCAGGTGCGCGCCCACGGCGATGTTCTCGCGCACGGTCTGCGCTGCAAAGGGCTGCACGATCTGGAAGGTGCGCGTCATGCCGGCGCGCGCGTTCAGGTGCGGGGCCTGGCCCGTGATGTCGCGGCCGTCGAAGCGCACGGTGCCGGCATCGGGCTTCAGGAACCCGGACATGAGAGCAAAGAGCGTGGTCTTGCCCGCGCCGTTCGGGCCGATGAGCGCGGTGAGCGTGCCCGGCTGCACCGCCAGGCTCACGTCCTGCACGGCCTTCAGGCCGCCGAAGGCGATGGACAGGCCGGTGAGTTCCAGCAGCGGGGCGGTCATGGCGAACTGTCTCCGCGCGTGCCACGATCGGTGCGCCCCGCGCGCCAGGCCTCGCGCACGCTGCGGCCGATGCCCGCCAGCCCGCGTGGCAGGAACATCACGATCAGCACCAGCACCGCCCCGTAGATCACCATGTTCACGCCGGGCAGCTGGCCGAAGAGGTTGCGGGTGAGTTCGGCCAGCAGGTGCAGCACCGCCGCGCCGAGCACCGGGCCCCACAGCGTGCCCATCCCGCCGACGATGGCCGCCACCAGCGCCTCCACTGAACTGGCCGGGCCGAAGGCGATGGCCGGATCGATGTACTGGAAGACCTGCACGTAGAACGCGCCGCCCGCGCCCATGAAGGCGCCGGACAGCACGATCGCGCCGAGCTTGATGGCAAACGGGTCCACCCCCACGGCGAGCGCCGCGTCCTCGTTGTCGCGCACGGCCTGCAGCCGCGCGCCGAAGCGCGAATGCTTCAGCCAGGCGGTGACCAGCAGCGCCGCCACGACGAATCCCAGCACCAGGGCGATGGCGCCCTTGCGCGAGCCGAACTGCAAGTTGGCCACCGACTCGCGCAGCGGGATCATCAGCCCCACGCCGCCGCCGGTGAAGCCCACCGACACGGCGAGGATGCGGAAGACCTCGGCGAAGGCGAGCGTGACGAGCGCGAAGTACGAGCCCTTCAGGCCGTAGCGGAAGGTGAGTGCGCCCACGAAGCCGCCCACGGCAGCAGCCGCGACGACGGCCAGCACCAGGGCCACCCAGGGGTTCAGACCCCCGCTGAGCTGCGCGATCGCCTGCACGTAGGCGCCGGTGCCGAAGAAGAGCGCATGGCCGAAGGAGAACTGGCCGCCGAAGCCGCCCAGGATGTTCCAGCTCAGCGCCAGCAGCGCGGCGTAGAGCGTCATCATGATGAAGGTGAGCCACACGCCGGAGTCCAGCGCGAGCGTGAGGCCGATCACGCCAGCGGTGAAGGTGGCGATCTGCAGCAGGTCGCGCGCCAGGGTGTTCTTGCCGCTCGTCATCGCTGGGCCTCGCGAGCCGCGTGCGGCCTGAGGTTGCGCGCGG
>JBMOGN010000197.1:0-6453 GCA_049318345.1 Rubrivivax sp.
TGCGCACCTCGGTGGGGTGGCGGTCGGGGGCCCGCGCGCTGGGCGGATACACGCGCGCGGCCGGCACCCCGGCGTCCAGGGCGCTGCGCACGTCGGCCTCGTTGACCGACAGGAACAGGTGCGCGTCCAGCGGCTTGAGGTAGCGCCACGGGCTCTGTCCGCGGGTGAACACCCCGCGCTCGATGGGCAGCCGGTAGTGCTGGCAGGAGCGGAACACTCGCATGCCCGAGACCGGGTCGTTGCGCGAGAGGATCACCACCTGCACCCGGGGGGCGTCGCGCGGCAGGCCGTCGTTGAAGGCCAGCAGCTTGTTGACGAGCGAAAAGGCCACACCCGGCCGCGCAGGGTGATCCAGCCGGGCCAGCTGCAGCTGCATGTAGGCGCGGTCGTCGCCGGCCTCGAACAGCCGGTTCTCCTCCTCGAAATCGAAGAGCGCGCGCGAGGAGATCGCGACGACGAGCTGGCCTTCGAGCGTGGCGGGCATGCGACCCCCTACTTGATCCAGGTGTTCATCTGGATGATCGGCAGCAGCACCGCCAGCACGATCACCATCACCACCACGCCCATGCCCACGATGAGCAGCGGCTCCAGCACGGTGGCCACGCCCATGGCGCGGCGCTGCACCTCCGAGGACAACTGCGCCGCCGCCCGCTGCAGCATCAGCGGCAGCTGGCCCGTCTGCTCGCCCAGGCGCGCAAACATCGGCAGCAGGCCCGGGAAGCGGCGCTTGGAGGCCAGCGCCGAGCCCAGCGGGGCGCCCTCGCGCACCTGCACGAGCGCGTCCATGGCGTCGGCGCGCATCGCCCGGTTGCCCAGGGTCTCGGCAGCGGCCTGCAGGGCCTTCAGGATCGGCACGCCGGCGCCGGCGAGCATGGCCAGCGTGCCGGCGAAGCGCGCGGCGTTGTAGCCCCGCGCCAGCCGCCCGAGCAGCGGCAGGTTCAGCAGCGCGGCGTCCGAGCGCAGCCGGAAGGCCTCGCTGCGGCGCATGAAGACGAAGGCCGCCGAGCCCCCTGCAACCAGCAGCAACACCACCCACCCCCAGTTGCGCACGAAGCTGCTCAGGGCGAGCATCGCCACCGTGAGGATCGGCAGCGCCTGGCGCGAGGTGGTGAACACGCTGGCCACCTGGGGCACCACGTAGGTGACGAGGAAGATCACGATGACCAGCGCCACCACGCTCACGATGGCGGGGTACAGCATCGCCCCCACCAGCTTGGCGCGCAGCGCCAGGCGCGCTTCCAGGTCATCGGCCAGGCGTTCCAGCACCGCGGCCAGCGCCCCGCTGTGCTCGCCGGCGGAGATCACGGCGCGGTAGACCTCGTCGAACTCGCGCGGCGCACCCCCCAGCGCCTGGGCGAAGGGGCTGCCGCCGTTGACCTCGGCCTTGATGTGCGCGATGAGCTCGCGCTGGCGCGGGTCTTCCGCCTCGTCGGCCAGCACCGTCAGCGCCCGCTCCAGCGGGAGCCCCGAGCCCACCAGGCTGGCGATCTGCCGCGTCCACACCGCCAGCGCCGCGGCGCCGAAGATGCGGCGCGAGAAGTTCGCCGTGCCGCTCGAGGAGGCGGCCGTGACGGCCGAGACCTCCAGGGGCACGAGCGCCTGCGCGCGCAGCTGCGCACGCGCGGCCTTGGCGTTGTCGGCCTCCAGCAGCCCCGAGCTGCTGCGGCCGGCGGCGTCCAGGGCTTCGTAGCGGAACGCGGGCATGGGGCGTGCTCGGCCGCGTCACTCGCGCGTGACGCGCAGCACTTCCTCCAGCGAGGTCATCCCTTCGGCGACCAGGCGCTCGCCGTCCTCGCGCATCGGCCGCAGGCCGAGCGCGCGGGCGCCGGCGGCCAGCTCGGCCTCGGAGGCGCGGTTGTGGATGAGCGAGCGCACGTGGTCGTCGGCCACCACCATGAGCTCGTAGACGCCGGTGCGGCCCTTGTAGCCGGTGTGGCCGCACTGCTCGCAGCCCACGGCCTGCCAGCGCCCTGCGCCGCTCGGACGTTTGCAGGCCGGGCACAGCTTGCGCACCAGGCGCTGCGCCATCACGCCCAGCAGCGTGGAGCTCAGCAGGAAGGGCTCCACCCCCATGTCGGTCAGGCGGGTGACGGCGCTGGGTGCGTCGTTGGTGTGCAACGTGGCGATCACGAGGTGGCCGGTGAGCGAGGCCTGGATGGCGATCTGCGCCGTCTCGTGGTCCCGGATCTCGCCGATCATGATGACGTCCGGGTCCTGGCGCAGGATGGCCCGCAGCGCGTTGGAGAAGGTCAGCTCGATACGAGGGTTGACCTGTGTCTGCCCGATGCCGGGCAGCTCGTACTCCACCGGGTCCTCCACCGTCAGCACGTTGGTGGTGGCGAAGTCCAGCGTCTGCAGCGCCGCATACAGCGTCGTGGATTTGCCCGAGCCGGTCGGGCCGGTGACCAGCACGATGCCGTGGGGCTGCTGCACCAGGGCCTTGAAGCGCGAGAGCACCTCACCGCTCATGCCCAGGCTCTCCAGCGAGAATTTCCACTCGCCCTTGTCCAGCAGACGCAGCACGGCGCGTTCGCCGTGTGCCGAGGGCAGGGTGGACACGCGCACGTCCACCGCACGGCCGCCGATGCGCAGCGAGATGCGCCCGTCCTGCGGCAGGCGCTTCTCCGCGATGTCCAGCTCGGCCATGATCTTCAGCCGCGAGATGAGCGCCGCATGCAGCGCGCGGTTGGGCTGCACCACCTCGCGCAGCGTGCCGTCCACGCGGAAGCGCACCGACGAGCTGCGCTCGTAGGGCTCGATGTGCACGTCGCTGGCCCCGTCCTTGATGGCCTGGGTGAGCAGCGCGTTGAGCATGCGGATGATGGGCGCGTCGTCGGCCGCCTCCAGCAGGTCCTCCACCGCGGGCAGGTCCTGCAGCAGCCGCGACAGGTCCACCGCGTTCTCCACCTCGCCCACCACGGCGGCGGCGCTGGACTCCCCGCCGGCATAGGCCGCGGCGATGCGTCGCCCGAGCGTGGCCGCCGCCTCGCGTTCCGTGGCGTCCACGGCATACAGGCGTTGCACCTCGCTCAGCGCGCTGCGGGGCGTCTGCTCGGAGGCCACCAGCACCAGCGTGTCGCCGTCGTCCTGCAGCAGGACGGTGTGGGCCTTGGCGAAGGCGTAGGGCAGCGGGTGCCGGATCGCCACGGGCGGCCTCAGGGGCGGGTGCCGGGCGTGGCCGGCCCGAGCTGCGGCAGCACCGGCGCCTCGCCCAGCGGCAGCATCGGGTTGGGAGCGGGCTGGCTGCCCTGCTGCTGGGCGCGCATGAGCTCGTAGCGGTCCAGCGACAGGCGGTCGCCGCTGGCGGCATCGCGCAGCACCACCGGGCGCAGGAAGACCATCAGGTTGGTGCGGGTCTTGGTGCGGCTCTCGCTGCGGAACAGCCCGCCCACGTAGGGCAGGTCGCCGAGCAGGGGTACCTTGGAGCGCGACTCGGTGAATCGGTCTTCGATCAGGCCGCCCAGCACGATGATGCCGCCGTCGTCCACCACCACGTTGGACTCGATCTGGCGCTTGTTGGTCGAGGGGCCGGCGTTGGAGGTGCCCGGGGCGACCTTCTCGCTCACGCTGGAGGACTCCAGGTAGATCGCCATGCGCACCGTGCCGCCCTCGCCGACCTGCGGCCGCACGCGCAGCGTCAGGCCCACGTCCTTGCGTTCGATGGTCTGGAACGGGTTGAGGTTCGAGGAGCCCGAGCCCGATCCCCCGGTGTACTGGCCGGTGATGAAGGGCACGTTGCTGCCCACCACGATCTTGGCTTCCTCGTTGTCCAGCGTGATCTGGTTCGGGGTGCTGATGATGTTGGTGGCGGTCTGGCTCTGCAGCGCGCGCGCGATGCCGGCCAGTGCGTAGGTCCCGCCGAAGTTGCGGATCAGCCCGATGTTCAGCCCCTGCGGCAGGGTCACCGTGCCCGAGGCCGCACCGGTCTGCAGGCTGACGATGTTCGAGCCGCCGGAGCCGAAGTTGGTGCCGGCGGCCACCAGGTTGGAGTCGCCGCGGTTACCGAGGATGCCTTGCCACTGGAAGCCGAAGTCCGCCGCGTTGTCGCCCGACACCTCGACGATCATGCTCTCGATGTAGACCTGCGCGCGTCGCGTGTCGAGCTGGTCGATGAGGGCACGTACCTGACGGTACAGCGGCTCCGGCGCGGTGATGATCAGCGAGTTGGTGGCCGGATCGGCCTGCACGAAGCCGCCCGTGGAAGGTGCGGCCGCGCCGGTGATCGGGGCCGTGGCCTGGGGCGAGCCGGTTCCGCCGCCACCGGGCTGCGCAGCCGGAGCCGGCGCCGCCACGGCGCCCGAGGCCCCGCCGGAGCCCGAACCTGCGCCCGATGAGGGAAACGCGGCCCGCAGCACCGTGGCCAGCCGCGCCGCGTCGGCGTTCTTCAGGTACACCACCCACAGGTTGCCTGCCGGGCCGGCTCCCGAGGGCGGACGGTCCAGCTTCTCGATGGACTCCTTCAGGCTCGCGTGGCGTGCGGCGTTGGGCGCGCGGATGATCAGCGCGTTGCTGGCCGGGAAGGCGGTGACGGAGGCCCCGGCCGAGGCCATCCCGGGCACCCCGCCGGGCACGGCGGCACCACCCCCGCCGCCGGCATCGGCCATGCGCTGCAGCACCGGCGCGAGGTCGCTGGCCAGCGCGTGCTTCAGCGGTACCACTTCGAAGTCGGTCTGCGAGGGCTTGTCGAGCTCGGCGATCATCTGCGCGATGCGCTGCAGGTTGTCCGCGTAGTCGGTGATGACCAGCGCGTTCGAGCCGGGGCTCGCGTTGATCGTGTTGTTGGCGCTGATCAGCGGGCGCAGCACCGTCACGAGGTTGTTCGCGTTCTCGTAGCGAAGGTTGAAGATCTGCGTGAGGATCTGGTCGCCGCGCACCTGCACCGCCCCCACCGAGACCGTACCGGTCTGCAGCTTCGCGTCGGCCTCGGGCACCACCTTCAGCAGCCCGCCCGTCTCCACCATCGCGAAGCCCATGCCGCGCAGCGCCGACTGGTAGGTCAGGTAGGCCTCGCGGATCGACAGGGGCTGCTCGCTGTAGACCGTGATCGTGCCCTTGACGCGCGGGTCCACCGAGATCTGGCGCTGGATCATCGCCGCGAAGGCGCGTGTCACGGCCTCGATGTCGGCGTTGACGAAGTTCACCGTCACCGGTGTGCGCGAGCGCAGCGCCGGGCTGTGGCCGCCGGCAGGCATGCCCGCCCCCGCCCCGGCGGGCCCCGGCGCGGACTGCGCCCACAGCGGAGGCGGCACCGCCAGCCCCAGGCAGAGCAGGGAGGCAAGGAGGGTGCGGGCCGGCCGCCGGACAGGGTTGCTCATCCGATCGAGATGATAGAGCGCGCGCCGGCGCGCCGGCCGATGACATTCAGCAGGTTGTCCAGCGCCGCCTCGGACCCGGGCTCGGCCGTGGCCTCGCCGGCGAAGCGCAGCCGCCCGCCCGTCCACTGGCCCGTGCCGCCCAGCCGCAGCGGCCCGACCAGCGTGGACAGCATCAGCACCGGCCCGTCGCTGCCGGCCCCGCCGCTCACGCCCACGCGGTAGCTGCCCACCGTCTCCAGAGGCACCATGCGCGAGGACATCCCCGCGAGCTCGAGCTCCACGCTGCCTTCCAGCCGCATGCGCCCCTGCACCCAATCGATGCGCGCGCCCGCAGACGAAGCCCTCAGGGTGCCGGCCAGCTGCACGGTGTTGAAGGGCGTGCCCAGCCCGTTGAGCCAGGCCGCCGGCCACTGACCCAGCCCGCCGGGCTGAGCGGGCACGCTCACGGCCACGCTGCCGATGCCCGGGTGCACCTGCGCCATCAGAGTGCCGTTCAGGCAGCACGCATGCTCGAGCCGCACGGTGAGCGCCGGCGCGGACAGGCCCACCTGCCACTGCAGGCGGCCGGGCAGGGCGGAGGCGTCGCGGCTGTCCGGGCCGCCGGTCAGCACCAGCACCGCGCTGCCGGCCCACAGGGTGCCGCGCGCATCGGCCAGCAGCACGCGGCCGCCGGTGGCCGAGGCCACCCACGACGACAGCCACGCCGCCGGCGCGAAGGCCGGCACCGCCACCAGCGCGCCCACTACCGCCCCGGCGATGCCCCAGTTGCGCACCGCACGGCGACGCTGCACCCAGGCGGCGCTGGCGAGCGTGGAGTCAGCGAAGGTGGAGGTCGCGCGCGCGGCCTGGCGCCGCCGCGAGCCGACTCGCCGCGGGATCTTCAGCCAGGCGGGCCACTTCATGGCGGGGTGGGCAGGGCCACGGTGATGGAGCCGGAAAATCCCGCCTCGCCGCGGGTGAGCTGGGTCTCGATGGGCCGCGCCCGGGCACCGGAGCGCACCTCGGTGAGCCAGTCGCGCAGGGCGTCGGTGCCCACCGCCTCGATCATGAGCACGGCGCGTTCGCCCTGCAGCGTCAGGCGCGCCGAGGGCCCCAGTCTGTCGCTGGCCGCCTTCAGCGCCGCGGCGGCCTGGGCCGG
>JBMOGN010000198.1:0-6355 GCA_049318345.1 Rubrivivax sp.
GGCCGAGGCCGTGGTGTGGTCGACGAAGACCGCGCCAGGCTTCATGCCGGCGAAGGCCCCGTCGGCGCCCAGCACCACCGAGCGCAGGTCGTCGTCGTTGCCCACGCAGGCAAAGACGAAGTCGGCGCCGGCTGCGGCCTCGCGCGGGGTGGCCGCTGGTGTGCCGGCGTACTCCCCGGCCCAGGCCTGGGCCTTGGCGGCGGTGCGGTTGTAGACGCTCACGCGGTGGCCGGCGCGCGCCAGGTGGCCGGCCATCGGGTAGCCCATGACGCCCAGGCCGAGGAAGGCCACGCGGCGGGATTCGACGGGTTCGTAGGTGCGGGTGTTCATGGGACGGATCGTGCCACGAACGCGCCACGCCTGCGCAGGCCTCAGACGATGGTCAGGTTCTCCGTGCCCGACAGCAGGTCGGGCTTGCGCGCGGCCTTGCTGTTGAGCTTGATGTCCAGGCGCAGGTTGTTCACCGAGTCGGCATAGCGCAGCGCGTTCTCGTAGGTGACCAGGCCCGACTCGTGCAGGTCGAAGAGCGACTGGTCGAAGCTCTGCATGCCGATCTCGCGCGAGCGCTTCATCAGCTCCTTGATCTCCGGGATCTGGCCCTTGAAGATGAGGTCGGCCACGAGCGGGGTGTTGATAAGCACCTCCACCGCAGCGATGCGTCCGCGCCCGGTGGCGCGGGGCACCAGACGCTGGGAGACCACCGCGCGCAGGTTCAGCGACAGGTCCATGAGGAGCTGGTCGCGCCGCTCGTCGGGGAAGAAGTTGACGATGCGGTCCAGTGCCTGGTTGGCGCCGTTGGCGTGCAGCGTGGCCAGGCACAGGTGCCCGGTCTCGGAGAACTGCATGGCCAGCTCCATCGTCTCGCGGTCGCGGATCTCGCCCATGAGGATGACGTCCGGCGCCTGGCGCAGCGTGTTCTTCAGCGCCGTGTCCCAGTTCTCGGTGTCCAGCCCCACCTCGCGCTGGGTGACGATGCAGTTCTTGTGCGCGTGCACGAACTCCACCGGGTCCTCGATGGTGATGATGTGGTCGTAGGCGTGCTGGTTGCGCCAGTCGATCATCGCCGCCAGCGAGGTGCTCTTGCCCGAGCCGGTGGCCCCCACCATGATGGCCAGCCCGCGCTTGGTCATCGAGATTTCCTTGAGCACCGGCGGCAGCGAGAGCTCATCGATGGCCGGCACCTTGGTGGGCACGGCGCGCATCACCAGCCCCACCGCGCCCTGCTGGATGTGGGCGTTGACGCGAAAGCGCCCGAGACCAGGCGGGGACATGGCGAAGTTGCACTCGCGCGTGCGCTCGAACTCGGCGATCTGCCGGTCGTTCATGACGGTGCGGGCGAGCTGCATCGTCTGCTGTGCGCTCAGCGGCTGCGGGCTCACGCGCGTGATCTTGCCGTCCACCTTGATGGCCGGGGGGAACTCCGCGGTGAGAAAGAGGTCCGAGCCGTTGCGGCTGAGCATCAGCCGCAGCAGGTCGTTGACGAACTTGGTGGCCTGTTCTCTTTCCATGCAGGTGCTCCGGGGTGGGGCGACTCTACCCCGGGAAGTTCTCGGGCACCTTGGCGTGCAGCCGCGCCTCGGCGGCGGAGATGACATTGCGGCGCACGAGCTCGGCCAGGTTCTGGTCCAGCGTCTGCATGCCCATGCCCTGGCCGGTCTGGATGGCCGAGTACATCTGGGCGACCTTGTTCTCGCGCACCAGATTCTTGATCGCGGCGTTGGCGATCATGATCTCGTGTGCGGCCACCCGGCCGCTGCCGTCCTTGATCTTGACCAGGGCCTGGGAGATCACCGCCACCAGCGACTCCGACAGCATCGCCCGCACCATCTCCTTTTCCGCCGCGGGGAAGACATCCACGACGCGGTCGATGGTCTTGGCGGCGGAGCTGGTGTGCAGCGTGCCGAAGACCAGGTGGCCGGTCTCGGCGGCGGTCAGGGCCAGGCGGATGGTCTCCAGGTCGCGCAGCTCGCCCACCAGCACCACGTCCGGGTCCTCGCGCAGCGCCGCGCGCAGCGCGTTGGTGAAGCTCAGCGTGTGGGGGCCGACCTCGCGCTGGTTGACCAGGCACTTCTTGCTCTCGTGCACGAACTCGATGGGGTCCTCCACCGTCAGCACGTGCGCGTACATGCTCTCGTTGAGGTGGTTGATCATGGCCGCCAGCGTGGTGCTCTTGCCCGAGCCGGTGGGCCCGGTGACGAGCACCAGGCCGCGCGGCTTGAGCGCGAGCTCGGCGAAGATGCGCGGCGCCGAGAGCTGCTCCAGCGTGAGGATCTTGTTGGGGATCGTGCGGAAGACCCCGCCCGTGCCGCGCGAGTGGTTGAAGGCGTTGACGCGAAAGCGCGACAGCCCCGGGATCTCGAAGCTGAAGTCGCACTCCAGCGTGTCCTCGAAGACCTTGCGCTGCGCGTCGGTCATGATGTCGTAGACCATGTCGTGGACACGGGCGTTGTCCAGCGGGTCGACATTGATGCGTCGCACATCGCCGTGCACGCGGATCATCGGCGGCAGGCCCGCCGACAGGTGCAGGTCCGAGGCCTTGTTCTTGACGGCGAAGGCCAGGAGTTGGGTGATGTCCATGAGTGGGGCGGCTGCGCGCCGCTCCGGGGAGCTAAGCTCGGGGATTATGGCGACCATCGATGCGCGGCTGCAACACGTGCGCGAGCGTGTAGCCCGCGCCTGCGAGGCGGCGGGCCGGGACGTGCAAGGCGTCACGCTGCTGGCCGTGAGCAAGACGCAGCCGGCGCAGGCCGTGCGCCAGGCGCTGGCCGCCGGCCAGCAGGCCTTTGGCGAGAACTACGTGCAGGAGGCGCTGGACAAGATTGGCGAGCTCGCCGAGTTGCGCAGCCGCCTGCAGTGGCACCTGATCGGCCCGCTGCAGAGCAACAAGACGCGCCCGGTGGCCGAGGCCTTCGACTGGGTGCACACGGTGGACCGGCTGAAGATCGCGCAGCGCCTGTCCGAGCAGCGTCCGCCGCGCCTGGGCCCGCTGCAGGTGTGCCTGCAGGTCAATGTCAGTGGCGAGGCCAGCAAGAGCGGCGTGGCGCCGGCCGAGCTGCCCGAGCTCGCACGCGCGGTGGCGGCCCTGCCCGGGCTGCGGCTGCGCGGGCTGATGTCCATCCCCGAGCCGACGGCCGACCCGGCCGCGCAGCGTGCCCCGCACCGGGCGCTGCGCGAGCTGCTGGCAGGCCTGCGCGAGCAGGGGCTGGCGCTGGACACCCTGTCCATGGGCATGAGTGCGGACCTCGAGGCGGCTGTTGCGGAGGGCTCGACGCTCGTGCGGGTGGGCACCGCGATCTTCGGCGAGCGCTCGCCGCGTCCGGCATGAAGGCCCGCGCCGCCCTGCCCCCCGTGGCCGGCGTGCGGCGGCGCGGCTTTCTCGTGGCCGGCGCGCTGGGGGCCTCGGGCTGGCTTGTGGGCTGCGCGCCGCCTTCAGGCCTGTCGCGCGTGGGCGACGCGGCGGACTTCGCCGGCCGCGCGGGCGAGGTCGCGCTCAGCGCCTGGCTGCGCATCGCGCCGGACGGGCGCGTCACCGTGGCGGTGCCGCGCGTGGAGATGGGCCAGGGCGTGCACACCGCGCTGGCGATGCTGGTGGCCGAGGAGCTGGACGCCGACTGGTCGCGCGTGGAGGTGGAGTTCACGCCGGTGGGCCGCCTGTACGCCAACACCGCCTTGCTGCTGAATGCCTCGCCCTTCGAGGGCGGGGACGAGCGCTGGCGGGCGCGTGCCACGCGCGCCGTGATGCAGCACGCCGGCCTGTGGCTGTCGCTGCAGGCCACCGGCGGCTCGGCCAGCGTGCGCGACGCCTGGGAGCCGATGCGTGCGGCCGGTGCCGCGGCGCGGGCGCTGCTCGTGGCGGCGGCGGCCCGCGCGTGGCAACTCGACCCCGGCTCGCTGCGGGTCGAGCGCGGGGTGGTGCGCCATGCGCCCAGTGGCCGCCAGGCGGGCTTCGGCGAGCTCGTGCAGGCCGCCGCGACGCTGCCGCAGCCCGAGGCAGTCAACCTCAAGTCGCCCGCGAACTGGACCCTCATCGGGCACGAGACGCCGCGCCTGCCCGTGCCCGGGCGGCTCACCGGGGCCGTCGTCTACGGCACCGACGTGCGGCTGCCCGGGATGCTGCATGCGGCCATCCTGCACTGCCCGGTCTTCGGTGGGCGGCTCCAGGCGCTGGATGTCGCGCCGGCACAGGCCCGACCAGGCGTGCGCGCGGCCTTCGACCTGGACGGGCGCGCGGTGGTGGTGGTGGCCGACACCCACTGGCGCGCGCAGCAGGCCCTGCGCGCGCTGGCCCCGCGGTGGGAGCCGGGCGCGCACGCCGGCCTGTCCTCCGCGGCGCTGCGCGAGCAGATGCTGGCTTGGCTTGACGACCCCGACCCCGATGCCGGCGTCGGCTTCCGCGAGGACGGGGACGCGCGTGCCGCGCTCGCCGCCGCCGGTGGGGCCGCCGGGGCCGCTGGGGCTGGTGGGTCCGGTGGTTCCGCCGCACCGCCCGGTGCGGCCCGGCGCCTGGCCGCCACCTACGAGGTGCCCTTCCTGGCCCACGCGGCGCTGGAGCCCGTGAACTGCACCGCGCAGGTCGACGCGCAGGGCGTGACGCTGTGGTGCCCGACCCAGGTGCCCATCCTGGCCCGGCTGGCCGCCGCGCGCACCGCCCGCGTCTGGCCGGAGCAGGTGAAGCTGCATGTCACGGCCGTGGGCGGGGGCTTTGGCCGCCGGCTGGAGACCGACATGGTCGCGCAGGCCGTGGCCATTGCCATGCGCACGGGCGGCGCGCCGGTGCAGCTGCTGTGGTCGCGCGAGGAAGACCTGCGCCACGATGTCTATCGCCCGGCGGCGATGTCGCGCTTCGAGGCGGCCCTGGACGCGCAGGGGCGCCCGACGGCCTGGGTCAACCGGGTGGCCGCGCCGCTGGTCACCGAGTCCTTCAGCGACCGCCTGATGGGCCTGCCCACGCCGCCCCTGCCCGACAAGTTCCAGATCGAGGGCGCCTTCGATCTGCCGTACGCCATCCCTCATGTCAGTGTGCGCCAACTCCGCGTAAAGACCCCGGTTCCCGTGGGCTACTGGCGCAGCGTCGGGCATTCCTACAACGCCTTCTTCACCGAGTGCTTCGTCGACGAGCTGGCGCAGGCTGCCGGGCAGGATCCGGTGCAGTGGCGGCGCCAGCTGCTGGCGGCCCGTCCCCGCCACCTGGCCGTGCTCGAGCTCGCGGCCGCGCGGGCGCAGTGGGGCGCTGCGCTGCCGGCCGGCCGTGCCCGGGGCATCGCCCTGCACGCCTCCTTCGGCTCGATCTGCGCCCAGGTGGCAGAGGTTTCGGTGCAAGACGGCGCGCTGCGGGTGCACCGGGTGGTGTGCGCGCTGGACTGCGGCGTGGCCGTGCACCCAGACGGGGTGCGCGCGCAGATGGAAGGCGCGGTGGCCTTCGGCCTGGGTGCGGCGCTGCGCGGGCAGATCACGGTGCGGGACGGCCAGGTCGAGCAGGGCAACTTCCCGGCCTACGACGTGCTGCGGCTGCACGAGATGCCGGTGGTGGAGACCCACCTCGTTCCCAGCGCCCGGCCGCCCGGCGGGGTGGGCGAGGTGGGGGTGCCGCCGATCGCCCCGGCGGTGTTCAACGCCCTGGCCGCGCTCACCGGCCGGCGCATCCGCCGGCTGCCGCTGGGCGAGCAGGCGCTGCGGGCCTGAGGGTGAGGGGTTGAGGGCTTGAACGCCGCTCAGTTCAGGTACATGCCCAGATAACGCCGCCCGCGGCTGACCGCCTCCGCGTCCGGGCACACGTCGAACCACTCCACGAGCTGCGTACGGGCCTTCTCGCGCCAGTCCGCGCGGTCGCGCAGCACCACCTCGAGCAGCTGGTCGAAGGCGGCGTCGAAGTCGTTGCTCCAGACCTGGATCGCGGCCAGCGCGAAGCGGGCCTCGAAGTCGCGCGGCTGCGCGGCGATGCGCGCGGTGAGCTCGGCGGGGTCGCCGGGCGGGCGGTTGCGCGCCAGCTCCAGGCGCTTGAGCAGCGCGGCGTGGCGTTCCGAGCGCCCCTGCTCGGGCACGGCGTCGAGCACGGCCTGCGCGTCGTCGAGTTCGCCCAGACCGGCCAGCCGGTCGGCCAGGTCCAGCAGCACAGCCGCGTTGCCCGGCTCCAGCGACAGGGCTTCCTGGAGCAGCCCGATGGCCGCCTCGGCGTCCTCGGCCTGGGCGGCCTGCTCGCGCAGTTCCTCCACCGGCGAGACCTGCGGGCCGCCGAGGTGGCGGTCCAGGAACTGGCGCACCTGCCCCTCGGGCAGCGCCCCCATGAACTGGTCCACCGGGCGGCCGCCGACGAACAGCACCACCAGCGGGATGCTGCGGATCTGCAGCGCCGCGG
>JBMOGN010000199.1:0-6281 GCA_049318345.1 Rubrivivax sp.
CGAGCGCTTCGACGCGCTCGTCTCCTGCCTGGCCTCGCGCACCGGCGCGCCGCGCGACGCCTGGGCCATCGACCACCGCGCGCACCTGCTGGCGCTGCAGGCCGCGCGCGAGGCGGGCGTGCGGCATGTGGTGCTGCTGTCGGCGATCTGCGTGCAAAAGCCCGAGCTCGCCTTCCAGCACGCCAAGCTCGCCTTCGAGCAGGCGCTCATGGACTCGGGCCTGGACTACTCCATCGTGCGCCCGACGGCTTACTTCAAGTCGCTGTCCGGGCAGGTCGAGCGGGTGCGTGCGGGCCGGCCCTTCCTCGTCTTCGGCGACGGCACGCTCACCGCGTGCAAGCCCGTCTCCGACGACGACCTGGGCGAGTACCTGGCCGGCTGCCTGGACGACCCCGCGCGGCGCAACCGCGTGCTGCCCATCGGCGGGCCCGGGCCGGCGATCACGCCGCTGGAGCAGGCCGCCGAGCTCGGCCGGCTGCTCGGGCGCGAGGTGCGCGTGCGCCGCGTGCCACTGCGGTTGATGGACGCCATCGTGGGCGTGCTCGCGGCGCTGGGCCGCTTCAGCCCGGCGCTGGCTGACAAGGCCGAGTTCGCACGCATCGGCCGCTACTACGCCACGGAGTCGATGCTCGTGCGCGATGCGGCCAGCGGCCGCTACGACGCCGCGGCCACGCCCTCCACCGGTACCGACACGCTCTTCGCTCATTACGCCCGGCTGCTGCGGGGCGAGGCCGCGCACGAGCGCGGTGAGCACGCGGTTTTCTGAAGCGGCTCCGAAGGCGGCACGCCCTCCCTCGACCCCCTCCTCCCTTCCGTCACCCTCCACCAGGAAGCTGCATGCCCTTGTCCCGACGCCTGGCCCGCCTCGTGCTCGCCCTGGCCTGCGCCGGTGCGCTGGCCGCGCCGGCCCTGCCGGCAGCCGCCCGCACCCTCACCGTGGCCACCTGGAACCTCGGCTGGCACCTGGACCGGGCGCTGGCGCAGCGCTGGATGCAGGCCTGCAGCCAGCCCTTCGCGCTGGACGCGGCCAGTGGCCTGTGGCGCCCCGCGGCTCAGGGCACGCGGGGCTGGGAACTGAAGTGGGGCCGCAACGCCCCCATCGAGTGGGACATCGGCCGGCTGCCGCCGTGCGACGTGTACCAGGCGAGCTTCCGCGCGGTGGAGGTCACGCCCCCGGCCTGGGAGACGCGGCTGCGGCAGATCGCGCGCGTGCTGCGCGAGCGCGTGGCCGCGGACATCATCGCCTTCCAGGAGGTGAGCGGCCGGCAGGCGGTGCTGGAGCTGCTGCCCGAGGGCGGGCGCGACTACGAGGTCTGCAGCTACGAGGGACACAAGGTGCAGCGCCTGGCCATCGCCTGGCGCCGCGAGCTCGGTGCGGCGCAGGACTGCGAGGCCTACTGGCCGCTGAGCCTGCCGCAGCGGCCGGCCGCCGAGCAGCCCCGGCCCGGGCTCGCGCTGACGCTGCGCATCGATGGCAGGCGCGTGAAGGTGCTCACGCTGCACCTGAAGTCGTCCTGCGTCTCGCCCATTGAGAGCTCGCGCTCGGTGCCCGGGCGCGGGCGGCTGGACGGCGACGAGCCCAACTGCCTCGTGCTGCACGACCAGATCGCTCCGCTGGAGGCCTGGATCGAGGCGCAGACCGCGCAGGCCGATGCGCTCGTGCTGCTGGGCGACTTCAACCGCAACCTCGCGCAGGAGGAGGCCGAGCCGCCCACTGCCGGGGTGCGCAGCCGCGGCCGCGCGAGCGACCCCCACGAACCCGGCGTGCGCATCCGCAACCTCTGGCGTGAGGTCAACGACGGCCTGCCCGCCAGCTCGCGCCTGGAGCTGCTGAAGGCCGGCTGCGACGCCGCGGCGGACCCGGCCGGTGCCTGCGCGGCCAGCGTGCAGCGCGAACTTTCGCGCGAGGAGCTCGAGCAACTGCGCAGCGTCTCGGGCCTGGGCTGCCGCAACCCGCTGGGCCTGGACCACATCGTGCTGGCCGGCGCCGTGGGCGTGGCCGCGCCGGCGCGCAAGCTGCCGCTCGGGGCCTTCGGCCGCACCTCTGCGGCGCAGCCCGACGGGCGCGCGGCGTTGCTGGCCGTGTCCGACCACTGCCCGCTGACGGCGGGGGTGGAACTGCGCTGAAGGGTGCGGCCGGGCCGCTGCAGCAACACTTCTTGGCGCAGGCGCAATGCCTGGGCAAGCCGCCGCAGGCCCAATGCGCACGAGGAGAGATCCATGACGACGACCCACCCCGTTCCCGCCGGTTCACGCCCTCAGCCTGCGCGCCGCGCAATGCGCCCGGATGGCCGCGCGCCGGCGCGCGCTGCCGCCTGCCTGGCCCTGCTCGTGCTGGTTGCGGGGGCGGCGCAGGTGCAGGCGCAGGAGCGGCGCCGTCCGCACCCCGGCGGCGGCGCGGTGGTGCTCGACCAGCGCCACCGCCACGACCACTACTACCCGCCGCGCGGCTACCTGGCGCCCGCGCTGCCGGCCGGCGCGCTGACCATCGGCTGGGGTGGCGCCAACTGGTTCTTCCACGGCGGGGTGTGGTTCCGCCCGCAAGGTGGGCGCTACGTCGTGGCGGTGCCCCCGGTGGGCATCGTGCTGCCGGTGCTGCCGCCGGCCTACACCCTGCTGTGGATCGGCGGGGCGCCCTACTACTACGCGAACGACGTGTACTACGCGCCGCTGCCCGGGCGCGGCTACGGCGTCGTGGCGCCGCCGCCGGGCGCCGAAGCGGCGCAGCCCGTGCCCGTTCCCGCCCCGGTGGCCAAGCCGCCGCCCGAGCCCATCGTCTACCCGCGCAACGGCCAGAGCCCAGCGCAGACCGAGGCCGACCGCCAGGAGTGCAACCGCTGGGCCACCACCCAGCCCAGCGCCCTGGCCGACGCCGAGGTCTTCCAACGCGCCGTGGCGGCCTGTCTCGACGGGCGGGGGTACACGGTGCGGTGAGCGGGGCGTGCGCGGGTGGCGTGTGAGTGGCGTGCGGGTGGCGCACTGGCTGCGCATCCAGGTCAGTTCCTGAGCCAGGCCCCCCCGTATCATGGGTCGGCCGGCCCCAGGTGCGGGGCGAGCCGGCCGGGGAGCGAAGAATGATGCACATCGAACAGCTGAGGCGCCTCCGGGCGGCGGCAAGGGGACCTGCTGGCGTGCTGGCGCGCCTGCGCGCCGGGCTGGCCATGCTGCTGCCGGCGCTGGTGCTGGCCGCCTGCGGCGGAGGCGGCTCCTCGGGTTCGGGCGAGCCGCCCGTGGCAAACATCCCGCCCGTGGCCCAGGCCGGGCCGGCGCAGAGCGTGACGGCGGGCGCCGTGGTCACCCTGGACGGCAGCGCCAGCGCCGACGCCAACGGCGACCCGCTCACCTACTCCTGGACCCTCACCACGCGCCCGAGCGGCAGCGCCGCGGCGCTGTCCAGCGCCTCCGCGGTGCGCCCCACCTTCACCGCCGACCTGGCGGGCAGCTACGGCGCCACCCTCGTGGTCAGCGACGGCAAGGCCAGCAGCGCGCCGGCCACGGTGGCCATCACGGCTGCCGCGGCCGAACCGCCGACCCTCGTCATCGACCGCACCGAGCCGCTGTCGGGCAGCGTCACGCTCTCGCTGAGCCGCGCCGTGGTGGGCACCGTGACCTGGTTCGTCGACCTCAACCAGGTGGGCACGGGGCCCACGCTGAGCTGGGCCACGGGCGCGGTGAGCAACGGCTCGCACCTGCTCGTGGCGCGCATCCAGCCAGCCCCCGATGCCGCCGCCTACGAGGTGCGGCGCACGGTGACCGTCTCCAACTCCAGCATCACCGTCTCCACCTCGGTGTCGGGCACGAGCGGCCTCATCGCGGTGGACGCCGTGGCGAGCTCGCCCTTCGGCATCACCAGCGTGTCGGCCACCTTCGACGGCGCGCCGGCAGGCACGCTGACCGCGCCCAACGCCTGCTCCACGCGCTTCGGCTGTTCCACCTTCAATGCCTACCGCTTCAACGTGGACGCGGCAGTGGCCCAGTCGGGCAACCACACGATGGTGTTCACCGTCACCGACCGCAGCGGAGCGACGCAGACGGCCAGCGTGGCCGTGCCGGTGTCCAACGCGCCGGTGCTCGGCGTGAGCGCGCCAGCTGACGGCGCCTTCGTCTTCGGCACCCTGCAGCTGAGCGGGACCGCGAGCACCGACAAGACCGGCGGCCTCACCGTGACGGCGCGGCTGGGCGACGTGCAGTTCCTGCAGACCACCTCCTCGCCCTTTTCGGGCAGCTACGACCTCAACGGGCTGGCGCCGGGTGCATACACGCTGAACGTGCGCGCCACCGACGCCACCGGTCTGGGCAGCCAGATCCAGCGCTCGGTGGTGGTGACCTCCTCGGCCAGCCTGGCCTACACCCCGGTCTTCACGTTGCCCACGGGCGCGCAGCTGCTCGCCGCCGACGGCCAGAAGGTGCTGGTGGCCCCGGGCGACGGCTCGGTGCGGCTGCGCGACCTGCTCACCGGAGCCCAGACGGACCTGGCCGGGGCGTCGACGATCCAGTACGCCAGCGACTGGCAGCTCAGTGGCGGGCGCGCCTACGCCTATGGCAAGGGCGCGGACTGCGTGCTGTACTGCATCTACCAGTGGGCGGCCGACGGCACGCGCAGCAACCTCACCAACCCGAACCCCTACAGCCAGGCCTCCAACATCGGTGGCGGGTGGGCCTACGACCTGCACCCCGTGGCGCGTGACGGTTACGTGGTCTGGGTGAACGACAAGGCTGCCGACACGGGCGTGGCCACCAGCGCCACGGGCCGCTACACCGTCCTGCACCTGGCCAGCGGCACCTACACGAAGGTGGGAGTGCCCGCCGGCGTGAACTACATGGGCAACTGGAACTACGACTTCGCCGTGGTCGGCGGGGTCGTCCACTTCTACTACTGGGCGCAGACCGGTGGCGAGGGCACGGGCTCGACCTTCGACATCTTCAAGTGGCGCTCGGACACGGGGGTGTCCACCCGGCTCACCGCGGGCGGCATGCGCAGCATCTACGTGCAGACCGACGGCCTGCGCGCGGCCTGGCAGCAGACGCCCCTGGGTGGCAGCGCCGACGGCACCTTCGCGCTGCTCGCGCAGCCCCTGGCCGGCGGGGCCGCCTCCAAGGCCGCCGACCTGGCCACCACCTTCAGCCTGCGCGACGGCGTGCTCGCCTGGGTGGAGAACGGCGCGGGCGGGGCGCGGGCGATCAAGGCCTCCACGGCCAGCGCCACCTCCACGCTGTCCAGCCTGAGCACCGCCTCGCTGCTGGCCAACGCCGGCGGCCGCGTGGCCTTCACGCAGCAGGGCAAGCTCTATGTGTTCCAGGCAGCCACCGGGTTGATCACCGTGCGCGCGGACACCGTGCCTGCCGGGCCGGTGTTCGTGGCCGGTGGCGCGCTCGTCTTCACCGTGGGATCGTCCGTGTACCGCGTGCCCCTGGACTGATGCCGCTGGACCGATAACGCGCTACGCTTCGCCCACGATGATGAACGGCGCCGAATCGCTTGTCCGCTCGCTCCTGGCCGCGGGCGTGGACACCTGCTTCACCAACCCCGGCACCTCGGAGATGCACTTCGTGGCCGCGCTGGACCGCGTCAGCGGCATGCGCTGCGTGCTCGGACTCTTCGAGGGCGTGGTCACCGGGGCGGCCGACGGCTACTACCGCATGAGCGACCGGCCGGCCTCCACGCTGCTGCACCTCGGCCCGGGCCTGGCCAACGGCCTGGCCAACCTGCACAACGCGAAGAAGGCGCGCTCGGGCGTGGTCAACGTGGTGGGCGAGCACGCGAGCACGCACCTGTCGCTGGACGCGCCGCTGACCTCCGACATCCAGGCCGTGGCCGCGCCGATGTCGCACTGGGTGGACACGGCGGCCTCGGCGCGCAGCGTGGCCGCGCAGGGCCGCGAGGCGGTGCGCCAGGCCTGCGCGCGGCCCGGGCGCATCGCCACGCTCGTGCTGCCGGCCGACAGCGCCTGGGGTGAGGCCGACCCGGCTGCCGGCCAGCCCGGCGCGGGCGATGAGGGCCCTCTTGCGCTGGCGGCCCCGCAGCCGCTGGCGCCACAGGCGCTGCAGGAGGCCGCGGCAGCGCTGCGCGCGCACGGGCCGCGCACGCTGCTGCTCCTGGGTGGGCGGGCGCTGCGCGCGCAGGCCACGCAGTGGGCCGGGCGGCTGTCGGCGGCCACCGGCTGCGCCGTGATGTCGGAGTTCTACGGCGCGCGCATCGAGCGCGGCGCCGGGCGTGTGGCCGTGCCGCGCGTGCCCTATGCGGTGGAGCCCGCGCTGGCCGCGCTGCAGCCCTACACCCA
>JBMOGN010000200.1:0-6274 GCA_049318345.1 Rubrivivax sp.
CCGCGAGGGCGGACGCACCGTGGGCGCCGGCGTCGTGGCCAAGATCCTGGAGTGATCGTCCTGTCGATAACCGCAGGGGCATAGCTCAATTGGCAGAGCGTCGGTCTCCAAAACCGAAGGTTGGGGGTTCGAGACCCTCTGCCCCTGCCACCGCAGCCTGACACCACCGTCGGGCTGCGGCCTGCGACAAGACTGCTGCTGCCGCCACTCCCCGCCTGCGCGGGGGCGGCGACGCGCAACGAGGCCCGAGGGCCGGAAGCGAAGAAGATGACCGCCGATAACCAAGTCGAGACCGTCTCGTCGGGCGCCGACAAGGCCAAGCTGGCCGGCTCGGTCCTGCTTGTGGTCGGCGCCGTGGTGGCGTACTACGCCCTCAAGCAGGACCTGTGGGTGCGGGTGGGCGCGCTGGCCCTGCTGATGGTGGCGGCCGTCGTGCTCTTCTTCACCTCCGAAGCTGGCAAGCGCCTGGCTGCCTTCGGCCGCGACTCCGTGCGCGAGGTCCGCAAGGTCGTCTGGCCGGCCCGCAACGAGGCGCTGCAGATGACCGGCTACGTCTTCGCGTTCGTCGCCGTGATGGCGCTGTTCCTCTGGATCACCGACAAGACCCTGGAGTGGGTCCTGTACGACCTGGTCCTGGGCTGGCGCAAGTAGGGCCCCGACGGCCCGTCACAAGGAATCTGCAGATGACCGACACGACCACCGCCACCGCTGGCATGCGCTGGTACGTCGTCCATGCCTACTCGGGCATGGAAAAGGCCGTGGAGCGTAACCTTCGCGAGCGCATCGACCGCTCGGGCATGCAGGCCAAGTTCGGCCGCATCCTGGTGCCCACCGAGGAGGTGGTCGAGCTCAAGGGCGGCAAGAAGGCCGTCACCGAGCGGCGCTTCTTCCCCGGCTACGTGCTCGTCGAGATGATCATGGACGACGAGAGCTGGCACCTCGTGAAGCACACGAGCAAGGTCACCGGCTTCGTCGGCGGCGCGCGCAATCGCCCGGCGCCGATCTCCGAGGCCGAGGTCATGAAGATCGTCAACCAGATGCAGGAAGGCGTGGATCGTCCGCGCCCGAAGGTGCAGTGGACGGTGGGCGAGCTCGTGCGGGTCAAGGAAGGCCCCTTCACCGACTTCAACGGCGCGGTGGAGGAAGTCAACTACGAGAAGTCCAAGGTCCGGGTATCGGTCACGATCTTTGGCCGAGCCACCCCGGTGGAGCTGGACTTCGCCCAGGTCGAGAAGGTCTGACCCCGCCTTGATTCATCCGGGCCTGCTGCCGCAACCCCTGCAGGTCCCGTCTTTCCCCAGGGTTGAGTCGCGAGGAGCCGGTGCACCCGGCGTTCGAACTCGATAGGAGCCTTTCATGGCGAAGAAGATAGTCGGCTTCATCAAGCTGCAAGTGCCGGCGGGCAAGGCCAACCCCTCCCCGCCCATCGGTCCTGCGCTGGGCCAGCGCGGCCTGAACATCATGGAGTTCTGCAAGGCGTTCAACGCCCAGACGCAGGGCTTCGAGCCGGGCCTGAAGCTGCCCGTGGTGATCACGGCCTACGCGGACAAGTCCTTCACCTTCATCCTGAAGTCGCCCCCGGCGACGGTGCTGCTGAAGAAGGCGGCCAAGATCGAGAAGGGCTCGGGCAAGGCGCACCTGGAGAAGGTGGGCAAGGTCACCCGTGCGCAGCTCGAGGAGATCGCCAAGACCAAGATGAAGGACCTCACGGCCGCCGACATGGACGCTGCCGTGAAGACCATCGCCGGCTCGGCCCGCTCCATGGGCCTGACGGTGGAAGGAGTCTGACCATGACCAAGCTCACCAAGAAGGCCAAGGCCCTGCAGGGCAAGGTCGACAGCAACAAGCTGTACGCAATCGACGCGGCGCTGTCGATCGTCAAGGAGTGCGCGACCGCCAAGTTCGACGAGTCCATCGATGTGGCCGTGCAGCTGGGCATCGATGCGAAGAAGTCCGACCAGGTCGTGCGCGGCGCGGTCGTGATGCCCAACGGCACCGGCAAGACCAAGCGCGTGGCCGTGTTCGCCCAGGGCGCCAAGGCCGAGGAGGCCAAGGCCGCCGGAGCCGACCTCGTCGGCCTGGACGACCTGGCCGCCCAGATCAAGGCCGGCAACCTGAACTTCGATGTCGTCATCGCCTCGCCCGACACGATGCGCGTGGTCGGCACGCTCGGCCAGGTGCTCGGCCCGCGCGGCCTCATGCCCAACCCGAAGGTGGGCACCGTCACGCCGGACGTCGCCACCGCGGTGCGCAACGCCAAGGCCGGCCAGGTGCAGTTCCGCGTGGACAAGGCCGGCATCGTGCACGCCACGATCGGCCGCCGCTCATTCGAGGCCGACAAGCTCACGGGCAACCTGCGTGCGCTGATCGATGCCCTGAACAAGGCCAAGCCCGCCAGCAGCAAGGGTGTGTACCTGCGCAAGGTGGCGGTTTCCTCGACGATGGGGGTAGGTGTGCGGGTGGACACCGCCACCCTGGCCGCTCCGGCAGCCTGAGCAGGAAGATGGAACGAAGCGTCCGGCGGGGAGTCTGACCGCGGGACGCAAGCAAGTGGTGGGCTGCAGCCCCGCGCCGCAAGGCAGGGTCTGCAGGCCATCCAAGACCGCTGGTGGTGTCGCAAGGCGCCGTAATCGAGTGCAAGGCCGGGGCGACCCGGCGGCGCACGAAGCCAGCGCAGATGGCGGTCCCGCTGTTGGAGAGAACGTGCAAGTGGTTTCTCGAACGGCAAGGTCGCTGAACCTGGGTGTGGGCCTGGGCCGATAGGCTCGGGCTCACGATGTGTGAGGAGCAGACCTTGAGTCTCAATCGCAACGAGAAGGCAGCCGTGGTGGCGGATGTGTCGACGCAAGTCGCGCGCTCGCAGACCCTCGCGCTGGCCGAGTACCGTGGCCTCACCGTGGCTCACCTGGATGCGCTGCGCCGGCAGGCGCGCGACAAGGGCGTGTACCTTCACGTGGTGAAGAACACGCTCGTGCGTCGCGCCGTTGCCGGCACGCCGTTCGAGTGCGCGCGGGAGAGCATGGTCGGCCCGCTGATCTACGGCTTTTCAGAAGATGCAGTGGCCGCGGCGAAGGTCATCGCCGACTTCGCCAAGGGCAACGACAAGCTGGTCATCAAGGGTGGGGCCTACGCGGGCCGCACGCTGGATGCCGACGGGGTGAAGGCCCTGGCGTCGATCCCCTCGCGCGAGGTGCTCATTTCGCAGGTCGCAGGCCTGCTGATGTCGCCCGTGCAGCGCCTGGCAGGCGTGCTGGCTGCCCTGGCCGAGAAGAAGGGTGGCGGCAGCGAAGCCGCAGCCGCCTGAGCCGCAACCGATTCATCCCAATCAAGTTTCGAGGAACCCCAAATGGCATTCGATAAAGACGCTTTCCTGTCCGCGATGGACAGCATGTCCGTGATGGAACTCAATGACCTGGTCAAGGCCATCGAGGAGAAGTTCGGCGTGTCCGCCGCCTCCATGGCCGCCCCGGCTGCCGGCGGTGCCGGTGGCGCCGCGGCCCCGGCCGCGGAAGAGAAGACCGAGTTCACGGTCATGCTGAACGAGGCCGGCGCCAACAAGGTGTCGGTCATCAAGGCCGTGCGCGAGATCACCGGCCTGGGCCTGAAGGAGGCCAAGGACCTGGTCGACGGCGCGCCCAAGCCCGTCAAGGAAGGCATCTCCAAGGCCGACGCCGAGGCGGCCAAGAAGAAGCTGGAAGAAGCCGGCGCGAAGGTCGAGCTCAAGTAAGACCCTCGTCCATGCGGCCCGCCTCGGCGGGCCGCTGCTGCGGAGAGCAGCGCCAAGCCCCGAACCGTGGTTCCCGGCTTGGCAGTGTTCTCTGATCCGACTGCAGAGAACCGGTTTGGTCGGGCCCCGGTGCAATGCCGGGGTTGTCCGCCAGCGGCAGGTAGTGGCCTGCCACCAAGCTATCGGGCGCAAGGTCCGAGCAGCCAGTCGCCGACTTCCGGGCATGCCAGGGCCAGGCGTGCACGGTGGACACGGAGAGATCCATGGCGCAAGCAACCCCCTACAGCTTCACCGAGCGCAAGCGCATCCGCAAGAGCTTCGGCAAGCGCGAGAGCGTCTTGAACGTTCCCTACCTGCTCACGATGCAGCAGGATTCCTACGTCGCGTTCCTGCAGAAGGACGTGCCGCCTGCGCAGCGCAAGCCCGAGGGCTTGCAGGCCGCCTTCCTCTCCGCCTTCCCGATCGTCTCGCACAACGGGTTCGTGGAGATGAAGTTCATCGAATTCAACATGGCCAAGCCCGCCTTCGACGTGCGGGAGTGCCAGCAGCGCGGCCTCACCTTCGCGGCGGCCGTGCGCGCGCGCCTGCAGATGATCATCTACGACCGCGAGTCGCACCCGCAGAAGGTCGTCAAGGAGATCAAGGAGCAGGAGGTCTACATGGGCGAGGTGCCCCTGATGACCGACTACGGCTCCTTCGTGGTCAACGGTACCGAACGCGTCATCGTCAGCCAGCTGCACCGTTCCCCGGGCGTGTTCTTCGAGCACGACAAGGGCAAGACGCACAGCTCGGGCAAGCTGCTTTTCTCCGCGCGGATCATCCCCTACCGCGGCTCGTGGCTGGACTTCGAGTTCGACCCCAAGGACGTGCTGTACTTCCGCGTTGACCGGCGCCGCAAGATGCCGGTGACGATCCTGCTGAAGGCCATCGGCCTGAAGCCGGAGTCCATCCTCGCCCACTTCTTCGTCAACGACAACTTCGTGCTGATGGACGCCGGCGCGCAGATGGAGTTCGTCGCCGACCGCCTGCGCGGCGAAGTCGCGCGTTTCGACATCACCGACAAGGCCGGCAACGTCATCGTCGAGAAGGACAAGCGCATCACCGCGCGCCACGTGCGCCAGCTCGAGCAGAGCGAAACGCGCTACATCTCGGTACCCGAGGACTTCCTCGTGGGCCGCGTGGTCGCGCGCAACATGGTGGACGCGGAGACCGGAGAGATCGTGGCCAAGGCCAACGACGAGCTCACCGAGGCGCTGCTGAAGAAGCTGCGTGCGGCCGGCATCAAGGAGCTGCCCTGCATCTTCACCAATGAGCTCAACCAGGGCGCCTACATCAGCCAGACGCTGGCCGCCGACGAGACGGCCGACCAGCTCGCCGCGCGCGTGGCCATCTACCGCATGATGCGCCCCGGCGAGCCGCCCACCGAGGACGCGGTGGAGGCCCTGTTCAACCGCCTGTTCTACAACCCCGACACCTACGACCTCTCGCGCGTCGGGCGCATGAAGTTCAACGCCCGCGTCGGCCGCGAGACCCCCGATGGCCCGATGACGCTGGCCAACGACGACATCCTGGACGTCGTGAAGATCCTGGTGGACCTGCGCAACGGCAACGGCGAGGTCGACGACATCGACCACCTGGGCAACCGGCGCGTGCGCTGCGTGGGCGAACTGGCCGAGAACCAGTACCGCTCGGGCCTGGCGCGCATCGAGAAGGCCGTCAAGGAGCGTCTGGGCCAGGCCGAGACCGAGGCGCTGATGCCGCACGACCTGATCAACTCCAAGCCGATCTCCGCGGCACTCAAGGAGTTCTTCGGCGCGAGCCAGCTCAGCCAGTTCATGGATCAGACCAACCCGCTGAGCGAGATCACGCACAAGCGCCGCGTCTCCGCCCTGGGCCCGGGCGGCCTGACGCGCGAGCGCGCCGGCTTCGAGGTGCGTGACGTGCACCCGACGCACTACGGCCGCGTGTGCCCGATCGAGACGCCGGAAGGCCCGAATATCGGCCTGATCAACTCCCTGGCCCTGTACGCCCAGCTCAACGAGTACGGCTTCCTGGAGACGCCGTACCGCCGCGTGGTGGATGGCAAGGTGACGGACCAGATCGACTACCTGTCGGCCATCGAGGAAGGCAAGTACGTCATCGCTCAGGCCAACGCGTCGCTGGACGCCGAGGGCCGGCTCGTGGACGAGCTTGTCAGTGCCCGCGAGAACGGCGAGTCCGTGCTGCTGTCGCCCGAGCGCGTGCAGTACATGGACGTCGCGCCCGCGCAGATCGTCTCGGTGGCGGCCTCGCTCGTGCCGTTCCTCGAGCACGACGACGCCAACCGCGCGCTGATGGGCGCGAACATGCAGCGCCAGGCCGTGCCGACGCTGCGCCCGGAGAAGGCCTTCGTGGGCACCGGCGTGGAGCGCGTGGCGGCGGTGGACTCCGGCACGGTGGTCACCGCGCGCCGCGGTGGCGTGGTGGACTACGTCGACACCAACCGCATCGTCATCCGCGTCAACGACGCGGAGACGGTGGCCGGCGAGGTGGGCGTGGACATCTACA
>JBMOGN010000201.1:0-6274 GCA_049318345.1 Rubrivivax sp.
GCGTCGCCTTCGCCCTTGATCTTCTGCGCGTCGCGGTAGGCCTCGGCGATGATCACCTCGCGCTGCCGGTCGGCGTCGGCGCGGATCTTCTCCGCCTCGGCACCGCCCTGCGAGCGCAGCTCGTTGGCCACCTGCTTGCGCTCGGACTCCATGCGCCGGTACACCGCATCGGTGATGTCGGCCACGAAGTCCACGCGCTTGATGCGCACGTCCACGATCTCGATACCGAAGCCCTTGGCTTCCTCGGTGAGCCGGCTGCGAACATCGTTCATCACCTTGTCGCGCTCGGTGGAGAGCACGGCACGCACGCTGCGACGCGTCACCTCCTCATTGAAGGCGGCCTGGACCACCGGGCTCAGCCGTGTCTCCAGGTTGCGCAGGTCGGTGCCGTTGTTTCGGATGAACTGGCGCGGCTCGTTGATGCGCCACTTCACGAGCCAGTCGATCACGAGGCTCTTCTTCTCGGCGGTGAAGATGGGGCGCGTCTCGGCGCCGTCCAGCGTCTGGATGCGCTTGTCGAGGAAGACCACGTTCTGAAGCGGCGCCGGCAGCTTCCACTTCAGGCCGGGCTCGGTGACGACCTTGTTGATCTCTCCGAGGGAGTAGATCACCGCGACCTGGCGCTGATCGACGACGAAGACCGAGGAGGCCAGCGCCAGCATCAACAGGGCGGCGGCCGAGATGATGAATCCGATACGGTTCATGCCATGGACTCCTTCTCAGCGACCGTCGCGGTCACGGCTGCGCGCGGCGTCGCGCACGCGCGTGTCGGTGGCGGCGGGGGCAACCGGCGCGGGGGGCTCGACCACACCGGCTGCGCCGGGGGTCGTACCGGCTGCGGCCGGCGCGGCGCCCGCACCCTGGATGATCTTGTCCAGCGGCAGGTACAGCAGGCTGGAGCCGTTGCGGTTGTCCACGTAGACCTTGCTGACATTGCTGAAGACCTGCTGCATGGTCTCCAGGTACAGGCGGTCGCGCGTGACCGCGGGCGCCTTCTGGTACTCCGTCAGCACCGAGCGAAAGCGCTGTGCATCGCCCTCGGCCTGTGCGACCACCCTCGAGCGGTAGCCCTCGGCTTCCTCCTTCAGGCGCGCCGCCGTGCCGCGCGCCTTGGGCACGACGTCGCTGGAGTAGGCCTGGCCTTCGTTCTTGAGCCGGTCACGGTCCGCGCCGGCTCGCACCGCATCGTTGAAGGCGGCCTGGACCTGGTCGGGGACCTGCACGTTCTGCACGTTCACGTTGGAGATGAGAATGCCCGCATTCAGGCGGTCGAGCTGCGCCTGCAGCGAAGCCATGAGGTCGGTAGCGATGGCGTCACGCTGCTCGTAGAGCACTTGGTCCACACGGCTGCGGCCCACGATCTCGCGTACAGCCGACTCCGAGGCCTGCATCACCGCCTCGTCGGGCGAACGGTTCTCGAAGAGGAAGGCCCGCGCGTCCTTCAGCCGGTACTGCACCGTGAAACGGATGTCGACGATGTTCTCGTCCTGCGTGAGCATCGCCGAGTCACGCAGCCCGGTGGCCTGGACGACCGCGGTGCGCCCGCCCCCGACATCCACCGAGCGCATCTGCGTGAACGGCACCGTCTCGTGGGCCTGGAAGGGATAGGGAAAGCGCCACTGGATACCCGCATCGGAGGTGTGGCTGTACTTGCCGAAGGAGGTGACCACCGCCTGGTGGCCTTCCTGCACGATGAAGATACCGCTTCCGAGCCACACGACAAGCACCACGCCGGCCACCACGCCCGCGCCGATTCCCGCGCTGCGGGCATTGGGCTGGAAAGGAGGCTCGCCGCCCGGCCCTGAGGGCTCCTGGGAATCGGGTCGGCGACCGCGCCCGGCCTTGCCAGAGAACAGGCCGCTGAGCTTGCGGTTGAAGTCCCGCCACATCTCGTCGAGATCGGGCGGCCCTTCCGGGCGATTGCTGTAGATGAGGGTGAGGAGTTTCTTCATGAATCGTGGGAGGTGAGCACCTCGGACTCGAATCGGGGGTCGACAGGCCCGGCCGGTGCGGCTCGGCGCCCGGCCACGGCCGCCTCGGCGATGAGCTGGCGAAGCTCCGGCAGGCCGGTGCCGTCGCGCGCACTGACGAAGACGCGCGGCACCCGCAAGCCGCCAGCAACCTCCACGGCATCGACAGCTTGCCGGGGGCGCTGCTCCGGCGGCAGGAGGTCCAGCTTGTTGAAGACGAGGATCTGGGGCACGCCGTCCGCGCCGATCTCCTGCAACACGCGTTCGACCTCGGCCTGCTGCTCGAGCAGCACGGGGCTGGAAGCGTCCACGACATGCAGCAGCAGGTCAGCTTCCACCGCCTCGGAGAGGGTGGCCTGGAAAGCCTCGACGAGCCGGTGAGGCAGGTCGCGGATGAAGCCGACGGTGTCGGACAGCGAAACCGAGGCGCCGGCCTGCTCCAGCCACAGCGCACGTGTGGTGGTGTCCAGCGTGGCGAAGAGCTGGTCGGCGGCGTAGGCGCGCGCCTTGACCAGCGCATTGAAGAGGGTGGACTTGCCGGCGTTGGTGTAGCCCACCAGCGACACCCGGAAGGAGCCGCTGCGCACCCGAGCCCGACGCTGCGTGCCCCGCTGGCGCTTGACCTTCTCCAGCCTGCCCTTCAGGGACTTGATGCGCTCGCCGATCATGCGCCGGTCGAGCTCGATCTGGGTCTCGCCCGGCCCGCCTCGCGTGCCGATGCCCCCGCGCTGTCGCTCCAGGTGCGACCAGCGCCTGACCAAACGGGTGGACAGGTACTGCAATCGGGCCAGCTCGACCTGGAGCTTGCCCTCGTGGCTCTGCGCGCGCGCCGCGAAGATGTCCAGGATCAGCCCAGTGCGGTCGGCCACCGGCACGCCCAGGTGGCGCTCGAGGTTGCGCTGCTGCACCGGCGACAGGCTCTGGTCGAAGATCACGCCGTGCGCCGCCGTGTCTCCCACGAGCGCCCGGATCTCGTCGGCCTTGCCGGAGCCCACGAACAGGGCTGCGTCAGGCGCCTTGCGCCTAGCCACCAGCCGGCCCACGGGCTCGTCACCGGCCGAGGTGGCCAGCAGCGCCAGTTCTTCCAGCGAGGGGTCGAACCCGTCGGCCTGTCCCAGGTCGACACCGACCAGGACGGCCCGGGTGCGGGCATCCTCCAGCGTCGTGGCGTCGCGCGCGTCGGGTCTCAAGACGGAGGCGTCCAGGGGCCTGGCGAGCGGGTCGGGACGAAGGCGGCGCTCAGGCCTGCTCGCCCGGCTCGTTGGCGTGGAAATTGACCGCGCGACCGGGCACCACGGTGGAGATGGCGTGCTTGTAGACCATCTGCGTCACCGTGTTGCGCAGCAACACGACGTACTGGTCGAAGGACTCGATGTGGCCCTGCAGCTTGATCCCGTTGACCAGGTAGATCGAGACCGGGATGTGTTCCTTGCGCAGAAGATTGAGGAAAGGGTCCTGCAAGAGTTGGCCTTTGTTGCTCACGATATGCTCCGTGATTGATGAGGAAAGAGTGCTGACCTTATCACATGGGGTCGACCTTGCTTCTTGCAAGGTCGAGGTGCGCGGCGGCCGCCCGCACCCGTCTCACCCCCGATCCTGGAAGGGGTTCTCGGTCGAGCGCATCTCGATGCGCAGCGGGGTGCCGGTGAGCCCGAAGTGCTCGCGAATGCGCCCCTCCAGGTAGCGCCGGTAGGCGCTGCCCACGTGATCGAGCGAGTTGCCGTGGATCACCACCACCGGCGGGTTCATGCCGCCCTGATGGGCGTAGCGCAGCTTGGGGCGGAAACGGCCCACGCGCGGCGGCTGCTGGTGCTCCACCGCCTCGTGCAGCAGCCGCGTGAGCGCAGGCGTGGGCAGCTTGCGGGTGGCCGAGGCGTGCGCCGCACCGATCGACTTCCACAGCGGCTCCAGACCCTGGCGCTTGAGCGCCGAGATGTGCAGGACCTGGGCGAACTTCAGGAAGGCCAGGCGCTGCTCGATCTGCCGCGTGAGCAGCTCGCGCTGGTAGCGGTCGATAGCATCCCACTTGTTCACGGCCACCACCAGCGCCCGGCCCGACTCCACGATATAGCCAGCGATGTGCGCGTCCTGCTCACCGATGCCCTGCGAGGCGTCGATCAGCAGCAGCACCACATGGGCGTCGGCAATGGCCTGCAGGGTCTTGACGACCGAGAACTTCTCCACCGCCTCGAACACACGCCCCTTGCGCCGCAGGCCCGCGGTGTCGATGAGTTCGAATCGCTGGCCGTGGCGCTCGAAGGGCACGTGGATCGCGTCGCGCGTCGTGCCGGGCTGGTCGAACGCCACAAGCCGCTCCTCGCCCAGCCAGGTGTTGATCAGGGTGGACTTGCCCGCGTTCGGCCGCCCGGCCACGGCCAGGCGGATAGGCGCGTGGGCATCGGCCTCGACCGGATCCTCCTCGGGCGGCAGGTCGAAGTCCTGCAGGGCGAGCTCCAGCATGCTGCGAACACCCTGCCCGTGCGCGGAGGACACCGCAACAGGCTCGCCGATGCCCAGTTCATGGAACTCGCCGAGCGCGGGGGAGTCACGCATGCCTTCGGCCTTGTTGGCCGCCAGGACCACCTTCTTCCTCTGGGAGCGCAGGAAGGTAGCGATGTCGTGATCCTGCGCCGAGAGCCCGGCACGCGCATCGACGACGAACACCACGACATCCGCCTCGGCCACGGCCTGGCGCGTCTGGCGTGCCATCTCGCGGACGATGCCCGAGGAGCTGTCCGGCTCGAAGCCGCCTGTGTCGATGACGATGAACTCACGGTTGCCCAGCCGGGCATCGCCGTAGTGGCGGTCGCGCGTCAGCCCGGCGAAGTCCGCGACGATGGCGTCGCGGCTGCGGGTGATGCGGTTGAACAGCGTCGACTTGCCGACATTGGGCCGGCCGACGATCGCGAGGACCGGCTTCATCGGAGGTCGGCGGCGAGGCGCTACTCGGGGCGGAAGGCGTACACGCCGCCCTTGCGCGTCACCACGACCAGCGTGGTCCCGGCCAGAGCCGGCACGGCGGCGACGGCCGAACCGTCGGTGGGCAGGCGCAGCAGCGGCTCGCCCGTGAGCTTGTCCAGGAAGTGGACGAATCCTTCCGAATCACCGGCGACAGCCACCCGACCGGCCACCGCGACGCCGGCCAGCCGTCGGTTGAGCAGCAACTCGCTCGTCCAGACGAGTTCGCCCGACAGCAGCTTCCAGGCCGTGAGGCGGTCCGAGGCGTCGGCGCCCACCACGACCTGATCGTCGCCGCCGGGCGGCTGCCAGCCACCGGTGTTGCGGGTCCAGGCCAGGGTACCCCGATCAGCGTCTGCACAGGCCACGCTGGCCTGGAAGGCACGGGCGCACACCAGGTTGCCCACCCGGGTAGCAGGGCCGACCAGGTCGGCCAGGCGCTCGACCTCGTTGGTGCCTCGCGGCGTAGCCAGCGGCACCTCCCAGCGGACCGTGCCGCGCAGGGGGTCCAGCCCGGTGAGGCGCGGGCCCTGGCCGACGAGCAGCGTGTCCTTGAAGGCCGACAGCACGCCCGGTTGGCCAAGCGTGAGGGAGTCACCCGGGCGGTCGAAGGTCCACAGCCGCTGGCCACCTGCGGCGTCGAAGGCGTGCACCACGCGGTTGACCGACATCACGAAGATTCGCTCGCCGGCCACCAGCGGCGGGGTCACGGTGCGTGCAGGCAGCCGCGTGCGCCAGGCCACGCGCCCCCCTTCCAGGGCCACCAGCTCGTTGTCGCGGGTGACCACGGCCGAGTAGCGGCCATCGCTGCCCACGCCTGCCGACAGGCGGGTGCCCAGACGCACCTCCCAGGCCGGGCGACCGGACAGGACATCCACCGCCGTCACGACGCCGCTGTCGCCGGCCACGACCACCTTGCCGTCGCGCACGACAGGCACCATGTCGAAGCTCACCGGCTCGACTTGCAGCTGCCACGCCTGGCGGCCCGCGATGCGGGGGGTGAGGTCCTGCAGGGCGGCAGGCTTGGGCTTGTCGCTGGCGCAGGCCGTCAGGAGCAGCGTCACGACCACCGCCGCAGCGGGCCGGCACGCCAACGCGACCCACCATCCCGTGGCCGATTCGCGGCGGTTGGGGCGCGCGATCACCGGGCCGCTCCCGAAGCGGGCGCCGATGCCCCGAGCGCCACCATCTTGGCCTCCACCAGTCGACGGTACTCGACGGCCGGCGGCATGTCCTTGAAGGCGCTGCGGTAGGCGGTGATCGCCTCATCCCTGCGTCCCATGCTCGCCAGGACATCGGCGCGCCGGTCAGCCACCAGGGCCTCGAAGCCCGGCGCCCGGGCGCCG
>JBMOGN010000202.1:0-6268 GCA_049318345.1 Rubrivivax sp.
GTGGACGACTACTACGCCCGGGCCGCGGCGCGGCCGCGGCTCGGGCTGCTGCGCATCCCGAGCCTGGTCCTGCACGCGCGCAACGACCCCTTCGTGCCGGCCGAGTGCCGGCCCGCCGCCGCCGAGGCCGGGCCGCTGCTGACGCTCTGGCAACCCGCGCAGGGTGGGCACTGCGGGTTTCCGGCGGGTGCCCCGCCGGGCCACGTGCGCGCCATGCCCGAGGCGGTGCTGGGCTGGCTGGCGGCCGCGGGCAGCGGTTAGGCTGCAGGCATGGACGCCATCGTCGAAGCGGCGCTGCGCAAGTGGCCCAACGTGCCGCACTGCCACGGCTGGCTGGCCCTGGACGCGCGCGGCAACTGGTTCATGCGCGACGAGCGCACACAGGCTGCAGGCGAGTTCCCGCAGGTGCGAGGCAGCCGCATCGAGCACGACAAGCTGCTGGGCTTCATCTGCCGCAACTACACGCGCGACGAATGCGGCGCGGCCTTCTTCCAGAACGGCCCGCAGCGGGTGTATGTCGACCTCGAGGCCGCCCCCTGGGTGTGGCGGCTGCAGGCCCGCGCCGGGCACGTCGAGGTGCACAGCCACTGCGGCCAGCCGGCGCAGGCTCAGGCGAGCTGGCTCGACGAGCGCGGGCGGCTCTTTCTCGCCTGCGAGCCCGGCTTCGGCCTGGGCATCGTGCACACCCTCGACATGGAGGTGGCCGCGCAGGCGGTGGAGTCAGGCCTGTGGCAACCGCAGGAGTTGCCCCTCGACGCGCTGCTGGCGCGCCACGGCGTTGTGCTCCGACCCCGGCCCGGGCCGGGCTGACGCTTCAGGGGTTGAGGCTGCGGCGGCACGCGTGCGCCGCCACGCTCACTTCGGCGCGCTGGCGGCAGCCGCCGGCGCCTTGGGCTCGGCAAGCTTGCCGCCGCCCTGGTTGGCCATGTACACCACCGCGCGCGCGATCTCGTAGTCGGAGTAGTCGCCGCCGCCTTGCGCGCCCATGGCGCCCTTGCCCTTGAGGGCCGAGTTCAGCAGCGCCTCGTAGCCGGTCTTGTTGCGCGGCGCCCAGGCCGCGGCGTCGCCCAGCTTGGGGGCGCCGGCCGCGCCGGAGCCGTGGCAGGCGCCGCACACGGCCTGGTAGACCTGCTCGCCCGTCTTCATGGAGGACAGGTCGGAGGCGTCCTTCAGCGAAACCTGGGCGACCGGCGCGATGCGCCGGGCCACGGCCTCGGCCGACAACCCCGTGGAGCCGGCAGCCGGCTTGTCGCCGCGGGCCACGTAGTTCACCAGCATGATGATGATGATCACGGGCACGATGAAGGACAGCGCCACCGTCCAGATCAGCTGCCTGGGCGTCTTGATCGGGCCCTCGTGGGCGCCCTCGTGCTCGTGCGAATCGCTCATGTTGTCCTCGGTCGATCGGCTGCGCGGCCTGGCAGGCGCGGGCTCCCGTGGAGGCCCTGTCCAGGCTGCAGCGCGTGCAACCCGCGAGTATAAGGCCGGGGTCTGACGCGTCCCTGGCGGGGTAGAATCCGCGGCCCTGGCGACCGTGGTGAAGTGGATATCATGCGGCCCTCCGAAGGCCGCGTCGCAAGTTCGATTCTTGCCGGTCGCGCCAGGCGTCTTGCGGCCGGAAGCCGTGGCTCACGGCCGCGCGCACGCGGCCCTCAGCAGCGCCACATCCACCCCCAGAGGGGGCCATTCCCCGGCCGACGTGCCCCGCACCTCGTAGCGGGTGGCCGTCTCGAAACGCATGCCGCTGTAGTGCTGCACGGTCTCCAGGCGGCGCCTGCGGGTGTCGCAGTCGGAGGTGAACACCGCCACCGAGGAGCTGCGCTCGCTGCGGCGCACCACGGCGATGCGGTAGGTGAGCTGGCGGCCGTCGCGGCGGATGCTGGCGGGGTCGATGGACATCGTCACGCCGTCGGCTTCGTGGAAGGGCACCCAGCCGGCGGCTGCCGCGGCATTGCCTCGGGTCAGGTGCAGCGCCAGGCCGACGCCCACCGCCAGCACGGCCGCCGCGGCGATCACCCAGAGCGTGCGCCGCGGCAACTGCGCCGCACGCAGGATGACCGGCATCGCGCTGGCGGCGCGCGCCGCGCTGGGCCGCTCCGGCGAGGCAGGAGCGGCTGGGTGGGCCGCGACCACGACCGGCGGGGCCACAGGAGCCGGGCGCGGCTCCTGCGCCCAGATGTCCAGCGCGGGTGTGGCCGCCGCCATGGCGGCCGACAGCGCCTCGATCGCCTTCCTGTCCTCGTCGATGCCGGCGATCTGCTCCCAGCCTTCGGCCCAGCCCTTGGGCAGCGTGCCGCGGCCGGCGCCGCGCACGAGCCTGAGCAAGGGCTCGCGGTAGCCGTGGTCGTGCAGCAGCTGCACCAGGTGGCGGCGGCGGTGGAAGGAGTCCTGCGCATCGCACAGGGCCAGGCACTGGCGCACGAGAGCCTCGCGGGCGCGCTCGGCCGCCAGGTCGGGGGGTGATTCCGGGGGCACGGCGGCCGCCTGCGGGAACGCGTCGCGCAGCCATGCCTTCAGCGCCGGCAGCCGCAGCAGCAGGCCCTGGCCGATGGGCGTGGTGGCGGGGGCGTAGAAGGTCACGGGCCGCTGCTGCAGCCGCAGGGCCAGCCGCTGTGCTGCGGCAGCCAGTGCCCGCAGCGCGCGCACGGGCGGCGGGCGCTGGCCGCCCGGCTGCGGGCCGCCGCGGCGCTGCCGCCACACGCCCTGCGCGTGGCGCATCGCCTGCATGCAGGGCCGGGCACGGGGCCCGAGCAGGGCCTGGGCATTCGCGTCGTCGCGTTCGATCCAGCGGCAAAGCCAGGCCAGCTGCCGCCATTGGATGGCCGACAGGCCGCCCGCCGGGTCGGCCGGAGCAGCGAGATCGGCCGCGGCGGCCGCCGAGAGCGTGGTGCTGGCCGACATGCCGGGCGCCTCAGTCGCGCCTGCCCGGGCCGAACAGCCCCTTGCCGAGCTTGTACCCGGCTGCCAGCCCGGCCAGCGGCGCCAGGGCACCGATCAGCTCGGCCGCTCCCGAAGGCGCCGCAGCATGAGCCGGGGCGGGCGGCAGCGGGCGCCGCGACGGGTGGGCGGCCGGCGCCTGGCGCGCCGGGGCGGCGCGCTGCGGGGCGGTATAGACGAGCAGGATGCCGCCTTCGGGCTCCACCAGCCGATCCAGCCGCAGGTCGTCGATCGCCGCGTCCAGCTGCAGCCACACCCCGCCGCCCCGCGGCCGGGCATGCAGGCGCAGCCGGTTCGTGCAGTTGAGCTCGGCCACCAGCCCCCTGACATCGGCCACGAAGGCGAGCCTGGCGCTGTCCTGCACGCGCGCGTTCAGCGGCTGCAGGGCACGCTCGTCGAAGCTGATCTTGAACGAGGGGGAGTCGGGCTCGTCGTGCAGGTCATCGGTGCCCACGACGCCGATCACCACCTCCATGCCGAAGTGGCGCGAGTTGCGCACGCGCAGCGTCAGCTGCTCGCCCAGCAGCCGGGCGCTGAGCAAGGGCTCGCCCGAGGGGCCCCAGCACTCGTCGCGCTCGTATGACCATTGCAGTGAAGCCGCCATCGATCCTCCGCCCGCGCCGCCCACCCGCGAGGCGGCTTGATCGGGTTATCGGCCGCGCCAGCGACTTCCTGAGGCCTGGCCGGCGAATACTGAGCCCGCCCTCACCCGCTTTCGCCCAACTTCTCCCAACTTCTCCTAACTTGTCCTGCTTTTGCCTCAATTGGCCCTACAGCATCCGCCGCAGCGCCTCGAAGAAGAGCTCCGACTGCACCCGCTCGCCCTGGATCTGCGCGGCCACGCGCGCGGCCAGCCCTGCGTCCACCGGCACCAGCGGCCGCCCCGTGGCCTGCGCCAGCCACTGCACCTCGCAGGCGCGCTCCAGGTAGTACAGGTCGTCGTAGGCGTGGTCGATGCGCTCGCCGCACACCACCACGCCGTGGTTGCCGAGGAACACCACGTCGGCCGTGCCCATCGCGCGGGCGATGCGCTCGCCCTCGGCGATGTCCAGCGCCAGGCCGTTGTAGTGCGCGTCCACCGCCAGCCGGCCGACGAAGCGCATCGCCGTCTGCGACAGCGTCGGGTCCAGCGCGCGGTCGGCGGTGAGCGTCAGCGCGGTGGCGTGGGGCATGTGCGTGTGCAGCACGCAGGCCTTCTTCGCGACGCGGTGCACGGCCGCGTGGATGTACATCGCCGTGGGCTCCACGCCGTGGCGGCCGGCCAGCACGCTGCCGTGCTCGTCGATGAGGACGATGTCCTCGGCCTGCACTTCGCTCCAGTGCAGCCCGCGCGGGTTGAGCAGGAAGCGGCCCGAGGCGTCGGGCAGCTCCACCGAGAAGTGGTTGCAGATGCCCTCGGCCAGGCCGTGGTGCGCGGCCGCGCGCAGCGCCAGCGCGAGATCGGCGCGCAGCCGGGTGACGGACTCACCGTGGAAGTCGGCGTCGTGGCGGGAGGCGGCGGACATGGCAGATCTCCTGAGCAGGGTGAAAGGTGCAGGGCGCAGTGTTCGGCAGCCGAGGCGATCAGTCGCGCAGCGGCCGCGTGAGGTACATGGCCTCGCGCCCGGGGATGGGTCGGCGCGCGGGCATGAGGATCGTGCAGTCGTCGCACGGCGCGCGGATCTCCTCCTCGCCGTCGGTGGCGATGAGCTCGTCGCGCGCGAAGGTCTCGAAGCCCACCAGCGGCCGGGTGAAGCGGAACTCGCTCGTGCGCACCACGCAGGTCCGCAGCAGCTCCACGCGCCGCTGCGCCACCCCGCGCGCGCCGGGCGGCGCCTCGCGCTCAACCAGCCCGAAGTGGGCGAGGAAGTCCAGCGCCACCTCCACGGCAAGCTCGGCCGTGGCGCGTTGGAAATGCTGGCCGCACTCGGCCACGAGTGCCACGCCGCCGGCGCCCGCCGCCGCATCGGGCAGGCCGTGCGCGCCGTGCTGGATGAGCGGGATTCCCGAGCCCAGGCCGTCGGGCATGACCATGTGCACGGCCGGGCGGCCGATGGCGCGCGCCGCGGCGGCATTGCGCGCATGCGCGGGGTAGACCCAGAAGGGCTGCACGGCCTGGCTCGTGGAATGCAGGTCCAGGATGTGGTCGGCCGCGGCCACCGCCGGCCGCATCTCGCGCGCGCGGCGCAGCTCGGGGCTGTCCTCGGGGCCGTCGAGCCACGGCGCCGACCAGATGCGGTTCAGGTTGTGCACGAGCTGCCGGCTGTCGAAGGGCCGCGCCGGATCGAAGCTCTCGTAGGCGGCCACGTTGGCAAAGCTCACGGTAAGCGTGCCGCGCAGCGGGCGCACGCCGCGGTCGAGCAGGTGCGTGGCCGCCACCATGCCGCAGAACTCGTTGCCGTGCGTGAGCGCATTGACCATGACGTGCGGGCCGCTGCGCCCGGACTCGAAGCGGTGCACGTAGTCGATGCCGGTGTTGCCGCGCCGGTAGGCCGACAGGTCGCGGGGCATCACCTCGATGGGGGGCAGGGGCTCGGCGGTCATGGTGGGGCGCGGCGTGCAGCGCGGCGGTCAGCAAAGGGCCGACAACATTCTCGCAGGCGCCGTGCCGCGCTATCCTGCGCGCGTTGCCTGCCCGCCCGGGGCGCGCGCACCCCGCGCGCCCGGCTCCTGCCCATGCGCCCTTGCTGTGCCTGCCCGCCTGCGCCCACGCCGCGCGCCCGGCCCAACCGGCCCACCTGGCCCGGGCTGCTGGTGGCGGTGCTCGTCGCGGCCGCCCTGGCCGCGGGCTGCGCGAGCCGCCGGCCCGCCACCGACGGCCTGCCCGCCTCGATGCCTTCAGGCCTGGAGCGCACGCCCGACGCGTTGCCGCGCGTGGAGCCCATCCGCGAGGGCGGGCCGAACAAGCCCTACACCATCGAGGGCCGCACCTACGTGCCCATCACGACGGACCGGCCGCTGCGCGAGCGCGGGGGCGCGTCCTGGTACGGGCGCAAGTACCACGGCAACCCCACCGCCAGCGGGGAGCCCTACGACATGTTCGCGATGACGGCCGCGCATCCCACGATGCCGATTCCCAGCTTCGCGCGCGTGCGCAACCCGGCCAACGGGCGCGAGGTGATCGTGCGCATCAACGACCGCGGGCCCTTCGTGCCCGGGCGCGTCATCGACCTGAGCTACACCGCGGCGCTGAAGCTGGACGTGCACCGGGGCGTGGCCCCAGTGGAGGTCGAGCGGCTGACCTTCGAGCAGATCCGCTCCGGCGCCTGGCGGCGCGGCGGGTGGATGTCCGGGCTGTAGTTCGGGCTCAGGCACGGGCTGCGGCCCGGACAGATGGGCCAGACGGGCCCGA
>JBMOGN010000203.1:0-6210 GCA_049318345.1 Rubrivivax sp.
TGCCGAGCTACCTCAAGGACCACGGCATGAGCCCGAGCGTGGCCACCACGGCGCTGGCGCTCGTGGGCCTGTTCAACGTGCTGGGCACCTACGCCGCCGGCGCGCTCGGCCAGCGCCTGGCCAAGCGCCACATCCTGGCGGCCATCTACCTGCTGCGCTCGGTGGCGATCTCGCTGTTCCTGCTCGCGCCGCTGACGCCCTGGAGCGTGTACCTCTTCGCCAGCGTGATGGGCGTGCTGTGGCTGTCCACCGTGCCGCCGACGAACGCCGTCATCGCCCAGATCTTCGGCGTGCGGCACATGTCGATGCTCGGCGGCTTCGTGTTCTTCAGCCACCAGGTGGGCTCCTTCCTCGGCGCATGGCTGGGCGGCCGGCTCTACGGCATGACCGGCAACTACGACATCGTCTGGGGCCTGGCCATCGCGCTGGGGGTGTTCGCGGCGCTGGCCAACCTGCCCGTGCGCGAGACGCCCATCGCGCGGGCGCAGCCGCAACCGGCATGAAGATCCGCGCCGCGCTGCTCGGGATGCTGGCCGCGCTGGCCCTGGGCGTGGTCTTCGCCGCCTACCTCAACCCGCACACGGTGGTGGACCTGGCCAACCGGTTCTGGTCCTGTTTCTGAGCCGGCGGCCCGCCCGATGCACGCCCCCCTGCCCGCCCCTTCGGCCTGGGTACTGCGCTGGGCGGCGCTGATCCCGCGCGGCGGCACCGTGCTGGACCTGGCCTGCGGCAGCGGGCGCCATGTGCGTGCGCTGGCCGGCCAGGGCCTGCGCGTCACGGGCGTGGACCGCGACGCCGCCGCCGTGCAGCCGCTGAGCAGCCTGGCCGAGATCCTCGTCGCCGACCTCGAGGACGGCCCCTGGCCGCTGCAGGGGCGGCGATTCGACGCGGTGGTGGTGACGAACTACCTCTGGCGTGCCCTGCTGCCGCACATCGTGCAGGCGGTGGCGCCGGGCGGGGTGCTCGTCTACGAGACCTTCGCCCGTGGCCACGAGACCATCGGCCGGCCCTCGCGCCCGGAGTTCCTGCTCGAACCCGGCGAGTTGCTGCGCTCCTGCGCGGGCCTGCGCGTCGTGGCCTACGAAGACGGCTTCCTCGACCACCCGCCCCGGTTCGTGCAGCGGATCTGCGCCGTGCGCGAGGACGCGCCCGCCCTGCCGCCGGTGCGGCGGGGGCTGGACGGCCCCGCGTCCGCCCCGGCGGGCGGCTAAACTGGCAGGCTTGCGAGCTAGGTCCCTCTCCATGAATCCCATCACCGGCAGCATCGTGGCGCTCGTCACGCCGATGCACGACGACGGCAGCGTCGACTACGACGCGTTGCGCCGCCTGATCGACTGGCACATCGCCGAGGGCACAGCCTGCATCGGCGTGGTCGGGACGACGGGCGAATCGCCCACCGTCTCGGTGGAGGAGCACTGCGAGATCATCCGCGTAGCCGTGGCCCACGCCGCCGGACGCGTGCCCGTGATGGCCGGCGCCGGGGCCAACGCCACCTCCGAGGCCATCGAACTCACGCGCTTTGCCAAGCAGGTGGGCGCGGACTGTTCTCTCCAGGTGGTGCCCTATTACAACAAGCCCTCCCAGGAGGGCATGTACCGGCACTTCCGCGCCGTGGCCGAGGCCGTGGACCTGCCGATGGTGCTGTACAACGTGCCCGGCCGCACCGTGGCGGACATGCAGCCCGAAACCGCCTTGCGCCTGGCCCAGGTGCCGGGCGTCATCGGCATCAAGGAAGCCAGCGGCAACATCGAGCGCGCGGCCTGGCTCGTGAAGCAGGCGCCGTCGGGCTTCTCGATCTACTCCGGCGACGACGGCACCGCCGTGGCGCTCATGCTGCTGGGCGGCCACGGCAACGTCAGCGTCACCGCCAACATCGCCCCGCGTGCCATGGCCGAGCTGTGCCGGGCGGCGGTGGCGGGCGATGCCCGCCGTGCCGCCGCGCTCCACCTGCAGTTGCTGCCGCTGCACCGGGCCCTGTTCTGCGAGCCGAGCCCGGCCCCCACCAAGTGGGCGCTGGCGAAGATGGGGCGCTGCGGCGCCGCCCTGAGGCTGCCCCTGACCGACCTCACCGAGGCGGGCCAGGCAACCGTCGCCGATGCGCTGCGCGCAGCCGGCGTGCTCTGACCAACCGGATGCGACCCTTGAACCGATCCTCCACGCCCTCTCTCCTGCGCCCGGGCGCGCTGGCCCTGGCAGCCGCCTCGCTGCTGGCGCTGTCGGGCTGCTCGTCGCTGGGCAACCTCTTCGGCAGCGACCAGGCCGAATACCAGACCAAGGCCGGCAAGACCCAGCCCCTGGAAGTGCCGCCCGACCTCACGCAACTCGCCCGCGACAGCCGCTACCGCGCGCAGACCGGCGCTCCCGTGACGGCCAGCGGCACGCAGGCCACCGCGCAGCAGGCCACCGGTGGGAACACCGCCGCCCCGCTCGTGGCTCCGCAGGCGATCGAGGGCCTGCGCATCGAACGCCAGGGCAACCAGCGCTGGCTCGTGGCGCCGATTCCGGCCGAACAGCTGTGGCCGCGGCTGCGCGAGTTCTGGCAGGAGCGCGGCTTCTCGGTGGTGGTGGACGACTCCGCGGCCGGCGTGATGGAAACCAACTGGGCCGAGAACCGCGCCAAGATTCCCACCGACTTCATCCGCCGCACCATCGGCCGCCTCTTCGACTCGGCCTACTCCAGCAGCGAGCGCGACCGCTTCCGCACGCGCGTGGAGCGCGTGGCCGGGGGCACCGAGGTCTACATCTCGCACCGCGGCATGGAGGAGATCTACACCTCGCCCCAGCGCGACAGCACCGCCTGGCGCGCCCGGCCGGCCGACCCGCAAATGGAAGCCGAGTACCTCACGCGGCTGATGATCAAGCTCGGCGTGAAGGAGGACACGGCGCGCGCTGCCGTGACGGCCGCGGCCGAGCCGCCGCCGCGCGCGCGCCCGGTGGCGGCGCCGGCGGCCGCGCCGGGCGCTCCTTCCGGCGCCACCTCGCTGGAGGTGGACGACAGCTTCGACCGCGCCTGGCGACGCGTCGGGCTGGCGCTGGACCGCTCCAGCTTCACCGTGGAAGACCGCGACCGCGCCGCGGGCCTGTACTTCGTGCGCTATGTCGACCCGAAGTCGCTGCCTAGCGAAGACGCCGGCTTCCTCTCGCGCCTGTTCAGCAGCGATGCCAACGCCCGCCCCGTGCGCTACCGGGTGGCGCTCAAGGCCGCCGGCAACAAGACGACGGTGACGGTGCAGAACTCGCAGGGCGGCCCGGAAACCGGCGACGCGGCCAAGGCCATCATCGGCGCGCTGGAGCGCGACCTGCGCTGAGCGCACGCGGCCTCGGGGAGCCCGGCCCGGCCGGGCTTCACCGGGGCATGAAAAAGGCCGCCCGAGGGCGGCCTTTTCGCTGGGCTCGAAGCGATTACTTCGAGGCGGCAGGCGCGGCGGGCGCGGCAGCCGAAGCGCCGGCGTCGGCCGGGGAAGCAGCCGGGGCGGGAGCCGGGGCAGCGGCAGGGGCCGGAGCGGGGGCAGGCGCCGGCTCGGGCTTCTTGCCACAGGCGGCCAGGGCGGCGGCAGCGACCAGGGAGGCCAGCAGGAGCGACTTCTTCATGAGATTCCTCGATTGTGGAGTTGGGTGGAACGTTCCGTGTTCTGGACACCTGACACGCTCGTGCGTCAGGCTCCTGTGAGAGACACATGGAGGGTCGGCCCCCGGTGCTCAGCCTAAGATTATAACCTTGATAGGGGCAATCCCTATAGGCCGAGGATGGACCCCGGAAACGCGGGCACCGAGCGTTGCATCCGCGCATCAATCTCCAGGGCCCGTTGCACCACCTCGCGGCTGTGGGCGCGCGTGCGGCCGCGCCAGGGCGGCTCGTCGTCGAGTTCCACCGCAAAGTGGCGGTCGGCCAGCGACAGGCCCGGCAGCGGCGCCGCCTCGTCATCGGGGGTACGGATGTCCAGGCCATGGCTCCACACCTGGCGCCAGGCCGCCAGGCGCGGGCTGCGCGCACGCAGCCGCTCCAGCCCGCGGCCCAGGATCGCCACCTGCCGCCCGGGCAGGCGCACGAAGGCCGACAGCGTCTCGAGGAAGGCGCGGTCGTCCAGGGGCCAGCCCTCGAAGGACTCGTGCACCAGCACGATGCGGCGCAGCCTCAAGGCGCAGGCCTCCTCGACCAGCGCGTGCAAGGCCCCGTGAAAGGCTGGCTGCGAGTGGAACTCAGCGGCCTCCACGGCCCTTCCCCTCTCGGGCGGGCGGGGCGTCCACGGCGTGTGCCCAGCCGGCCTGCACCCACTCCTGCACCACGGCGAGCGCATCGGCCCCCAGGCGCGCCACCTCGGCCGCACCCAGCGCCCGGTCGTCGGCCAGGGCGGCCAGCAGCTGCGCGTCGCGGCCGCCGGCACGCCAGGACTGGCCGTTCACATGGACATGGCGCGCATCCACCAGCATGCGCGTGCGGGCGTCCAGGGCCACGCCCTGCCCGGGCTGCCAGGAGCCGCCCGCATCGAACCACACGAGCGGCTTGGGTTCGGTGAGCGCCTCGCCGAGCGCGCGGTCCACGGCCCCGGGCTGCGCCAGCACCTGCGCCAGGGCACGCGCCGCAAAGCGCTGCAGCCGCGCCGGCACCTGGCCGGGGCGGGCCGTGGCGGGCTGGGAAGGGTCGGCGTAGAGGGCGCGCGCGGCGGCCACCTGCTCCATCCGCTCGACCGCCTCCTCGGCCAGGCGCTGCAGCACCTCGGCGGCGAGCTCGCCGGCCGCCGGCGCCCGAAAGCCCACCGAGCAGGTCATGCACTCGCCCTGCGCCACGCCGTCGTGCCCCCAGCCCGGGGGCAGGTAGAGCAGGTCGCCGGGCTCCAGCACCCACTCCTGCTCGGGCTCGAAGTGCTGCAGGATCTTCACGGGCAGGTCGGGGTCGAAGCTCGGGTCGGTAGCACGGCCGATGCGCCAGCGCCGGCGGCCCTGCACCTGGATCAGGAAGACATCGTAGGAGTCCACATGCGGGCCGACACCGCCGCCATCGCTGGCCCAGGAGACCATCAGGTCGTCGAGCCGGGCGTCGGGCACGAAGCGGAAGAGCTCGAGCAGGTTGCGCGCCGCAGGCACATGCAGGTCCAGGCCCTGCACCAGCAGCGTCCAGTCCGGCGCCTGCACCGCCGGCAGCGCGCGCCGGGGCAGCGGCCCGCGCCGCATCGTCCAGCGCCCCTGTCGGCGAGCCACCAGTCGCGACTCGACATCGTCGCGCGCAGCCAGCGCGAACAGCGCCTGGCGCGTCAGCGGCGGGGCCACCTGCGGCAGCGCCGCGCGCACGAGCAGCGGCACCTTCTGCCAGTGGCGGCGCATGAAGGCGCCGGCCGACAGGCCGCCCAGGAGTTGCAGCGGGAGGCGCGGGTCCATGCCGCATTGTGGCCCGTGTGCCGCGCGCGGGCCGCGAAGACCCTGTGCGAAGATGACGCCATGATCATCGACAAGCCCTGCGTCGTCGCGCTCACCTGGAAGCTCGCCGATGCGCAGAACCAGCCCATCGACGAGCTGCTCGAGCCCACCGAGTTCCTCTACGGCGGAGAGGACCTGCTGCCGCGGCTCGAGCAGGCGCTGCACGGCCTGGAGCCGGGCAACGAACTGGACCTGCACCTGGAGCCCGAGCACGCCTTCGGCGACTACGACCCGGCGCTCGTGTGCTTCGAGGCGCGCTCGCTCTTCCCCGAGGGTATCGAGGCGGGCATGCGCATCGAGGGCCTGCCCGAAGGGGCAGTGACCCCCGGTATGCCCGACGACGCGCTCTACACCATCACCGAAATCTACCCCGAGCACGTGGTGCTGGACGGCAACCACCCGCTGGCCGGGCTGGCGCTGCGGCTGCACGTGAAGGTCGTGGAGGTGCGCGAGGCCTCCGAGGAAGAACTCGAGGCCGGCAGCGTGGGCGACTCGCCCTTTGCGGTGGGCCAGATGTCCGGCCCGGACACCCTGCACTGAGGCAGGTGAGCGGGCCCCCGCGGGCCTCAGCCCCGGCCCGTGGACCCGAACCCGCCCTCGCCGCGCTGCGAGGCGCCGAACTCCTGCACGACCCGGAAGGCGGCCTGCACCACCGGCACGATGACGAGTTGCGCGATGCGCTCGAAGGGCTGCACCGTGAAGGCTTGCGTCCCGCGGTTCCAGCAGCTCACCATCAGCGGGCCCTGGTAGTCGCTGTCGATCAGGCCCACCAGGTTGCCCAGCACGATGCCGTGC
>JBMOGN010000204.1:0-6120 GCA_049318345.1 Rubrivivax sp.
CGTTCTCGACCACGACCACTTCGGGCTCGAGAAGGTCAAGGAGCGCATCCTCGAATATCTCGCGGTGCAGCAGCGCGCGGGCAAGCTGCGCGGCCCGATCCTCTGTCTCGTGGGCCCCCCGGGCGTCGGCAAGACGTCGCTGGGCAAGTCCATCGCGAAGGCCACGGGCCGCGAGTTCGTGCGCATGTCGCTCGGCGGCGTGCGCGACGAGGCGGAGATCCGCGGCCATCGGCGCACCTACATCGGCTCGATGCCCGGCAAGGTGTTGCAGAGCCTGAGCAAGGTGGGCGTGCGCAACCCGCTGTTCCTGCTCGACGAGATCGACAAGCTCGGCATGGACTTCCGTGGCGACCCGTCTTCCGCGCTGCTGGAGGTGCTCGACCCCGAGCAGAACCACACTTTCAGCGATCACTATGTCGAGGTCGATTTCGACCTGTCCGACGTGATGTTCGTGGCCACGTCCAACTCGATGAACATCCCCCCGGCGCTCCTGGACCGGATGGAGGTGATCCGCCTGTCGGGCTACACCGAGGACGAGAAGCTCAACATCGCCCAGCGCTACCTGCTGCCCAAGCAGATGAAGAACAATGGGGTGAAGGACGAGGAGGTGGATGTCACCGAAGACGCGCTGCGCGGGGTGATCCGCTACTACACCCGCGAGGCAGGCGTGCGCTCGCTCGAGCGCGAGATCTCCAAGATCTGTCGCAAGGTCGTCAAGGGCCACCAGCTCAAGAAGTACGACGGGCGGGTGGTGGTCACGCAGGAGAACCTGAACGACTTCCTGGGCGTGCGCAAATTCGACTTCGGCCGCACGGAGAAGAAGAATCAGGTCGGACAGGTGGTCGGCCTGGCCTGGACCGAGGTCGGTGGCGACCTGCTCACCATCGAGGCGGCCGTGATGCCGGGCAAGGGCAACACGATCCGCACCGGCTCGCTGGGCGACGTGATGAAGGAGTCGGTCGAGGCGGCCCGAACGGTCGTGCGCTCCCGCGCGCAGCGACTGGGCATCCGCGACGAGCTCTTCGAGAAGCGCGACATGCACGTGCACGTTCCCGACGGTGCCACGCCCAAGGACGGCCCAAGTGCGGGCATCGCCATGACCACTGCGATTGTCTCGGCCCTCACTGGCATCCCGGTCAAGGCGGACGTGGCCATGACCGGCGAGATCACGCTGCGCGGCGAGGTCACGGCCATCGGCGGCCTGAAGGAGAAGCTCCTGGCGGCCCACCGTGGCGGCGTGAAGACCGTCCTCATCCCGGAGGAGAACGTCAAGGACCTCCAGGAGATCCCGGAAAACGCAAAGAACAACCTGGAGATCGTGCCGGTCAAGTGGATCGACCGCGTGCTCGAGATCGCACTCGAGACCACGCCCGTTCCGCTGCCCGAGGAGGAGGCGCCAGCCAAGACTGCCGAGTCGTCACCCGCCGCGGGGGCGACTGGCGAGGTGGTGGCGCATTGAGCCGGCGGCGTTTCCAGCGCCCCCGGATTTCAGGCTACAATCCAAGGCTAACGCGGGAATAGCTCAGTTGGTAGAGCGCAACCTTGCCAAGGTTGAGGTCGCGAGTTCGAGACTCGTTTCCCGCTCCACATTCGAAAGGGAAGCGCATGCTTCCCTTTTCCATATGGCCACCCGGCCGTTCGGGCCGGGGGCCGTTCGCATGACGGCGCGATAGCAAAGCGGTTATGCAGCGGATTGCAAATCCGCGTAGGCCGGTTCGACTCCGGCTCGCGCCTCCACCCCTTCTTGTTCCACGGTACTGAACCGGGCGTCTTCCCGTTCTGTTCCAGGGGTCCGGCGTCGGGATAATGTGCGCAGGCCCGGATGGCGGAACAGGCAGACGCAGCGGACTTAAAATCCGCCGCCCTCGAAAGTGGGCGTACCGGTTCGATCCCGGTTCCGGGCACCAAAGCACGGCTCTTTGCGGTGCGCCGCCCCTCAGGGTCTCCCCGGGGTTCCACCTTAGAATCGGGACATTCTTGGAGGAGTCTCGAGCATGAAGGTTCTGGTGCCCGTCAAGCGGGTCGTCGACTACAACGTGAAGGTGCGGGTCAAGGCTGACGGCACGGGCGTGGACATCGCCAACGTGAAGATGAGCATGAACCCCTTCGACGAGATTGCGGTGGAGGAGGCGGTCCGGCTGAAGGAGAAGGGCGTCGTCACCGAGGTGATCGCGGTGTCCTGCGGCGTGACAGCCTGCCAGGAGACGCTGCGCACGGCGATGGCCATCGGGGCGGACCGTGCGATCCTCGTGGAGACCGACGCCGAGTTGCAGCCGCTGGCGGTGGCCAAGCTGCTCAAGGCGCTGGTCGACAAGGAGCAGCCGGGCCTCGTGATCCTGGGCAAGCAGGCGATCGACGACGATTGCAACCAGACCGGGCAGATGCTTGCGGCGCTGGCGGGTCTGCCCCAGGCCACCTTCGCGAGCAAGGTCGAGGTTTCCGATGGCGCGGTGAGTGTCACGCGCGAGGTGGACGGTGGCCTTGAGACGGTGCGCCTGTCCGTGCCGGCGGTGGTGACCACCGACCTGCGGCTGAACGAGCCCCGCTACGTGACGCTGCCCAACATCATGAAGGCCAAGAAGAAGCAGATGGACGTGGTGAAGCCGGCCGATCTCGGTGTGGATGTCACCCCGCGCATCAGGACGCTGAAGGTGGCTGAGCCGCCCAAGCGTGGGGCGGGGGTGAAGGTGCCAGACGTGGCCACGCTGGTGGCCAAGCTGAAGAACGAAGCGAAGGTGATCTGAGATGGCTGCACTGGTGATTGCCGAACACGACCACGCCTCGATCAAGGCGGCCACGCTGAACACGGTGACCGCGGCCGCGCTGTGCGGCGGCGAGGTGCACGTGCTGGTGGCGGGTTCGAACGCGGGTGCGGCAGCGCAGCAGGCCGCCAGGATCGCGGGGGTGGCGAAGGTGCTGCTCGCGGACGCCCCGGCGCTGGCGCATGGCCTGGCCGAGAACGTGGCCGCGCAGGTGCTGGCTTTGGCCGGCGGCTACAGCCACATCCTGTTCCCCGCCACGGCGGGGGGCAAGAACGTGGCGCCGCGGGTGGCCGCGCTGCTGGATGTCGCCCAGGTCAGCGATGCGACGAAGGTGGTGTCGCCCGACACCTTCGAGCGGCCCATCTATGCGGGTAACGCGATTGCCACCGTCCAGAGCACCGATGCGGTGAAGGTGGTCACGGTGCGCACGACGGGCTTCGACGCCGCCCCTGCCGAGGGTGGCAGCGCGACAGTGGAGGCGGTGGCGGCGGTGGCCGATGCCGGCTCGTCGAGCTTCGTGGGCTCGGAAATCGCCAAGCTCGACCGCCCGGAGCTGACGAGCGCCAAGATCATCGTCTCGGGTGGGCGAGCGCTGGGCAGCAGCGACAAGTTTGGCGAGGTGCTCACGCCGCTGGCCGACAAGCTCGGGGCGGCGCTGGGCGCGAGCCGGGCGGCGGTGGATGCGGGCTACGCCCCGAACGACTGGCAGGTGGGGCAGACGGGCAAGATCGTCGCGCCGCAGCTGTACGTGGCCTGCGGCATCAGTGGCGCCATCCAGCACCTGGCGGGCATGAAGGACAGCAAGGTGATCGTGGCCATCAACAAGGACCCCGAGGCGCCGATCTTCTCGGTGGCCGACTACGGTCTCGAGGCCGACCTCTTCGCGGCCGTGCCCGAGCTGGTGGCCAGTCTCTGATCCCGTCCAGCACACAGGGCGCCCAAGGGCGCCCTTTCTTCTTGTGGAGTCGAACATGAGTTATCGGGCGCCTGTCAAGGACATGCTGTTCGTGATGAAGGAACTCGCCGGCCTGGAGGCGGTGGCTCGCCTGCCGGGTTTCGAGGATGCGGGCATCGACACGGCAACCGCCGTGCTGCAGGAAAGTGCCAGGCTGGCCGAGGAGGTCGTCGCTCCGCTCAACTGGGAAGGCGACTGCCAACCGTCGCGTTTCGAGGACGGAAAGGTGATCACCACGCCCGGATTCCAGGAGGCCTTCCGCCAGTTCGCCCAGGGCGGCTGGCAGGGCCTGCAGCACCCACCCGAGTTCGGCGGACAGGGGCTGCCCAAGCTTATCCATGCGGCCTGCAGCGAGATGGTCAATTCCGCGAACCTGAGCTTCGCGCTGTGCCCGCTGCTGACCGACGGCGCCATCGAGGCCCTGCTCACGGCAGGCTCCGAGGAGCAGCGGGCCACCTACATCCCGAAGATGATCGAGGGGGCCTGGACCGGCACGATGAACCTCACGGAGCCCCAGGCCGGCAGCGATCTGTCCCAGGTACGCACGCGTGCAGAACCCCAGCCCGACGGGACCTACCGGCTCTTCGGCACGAAGATCTACATCACTTACGGCGAACACGACCTGGCCGACAACATCGTCCATCTCGTGCTGGCCCGCGTGAGCGGCGCGCCCGAGGGCGTGAAGGGTATCTCGCTGTTCATTGCGCCGAAGATCCTCGCCGACGGTGCGCGCAACGACGTGCACTGCGTGTCCATCGAGCACAAGCTCGGCATCAAGGCCAGCCCCACTGCCGTGCTGCAGTACGGGGACCATGGCGGCGCCGTGGGCTACCTGGTTGGCCAGGAAAACCGTGGCCTGGAGTACATGTTCGTGATGATGAACGCCGCCCGCTTCGGGGTTGGCGTGCAGGGCATCGCGCTGGCCGAGCGGGCTTACCAGAAGGCTGTGCAGTACGCACTTGAGCGCGTACAGGGGCGGCCTGTCGACGGCTCCCTGCCTGGCGCGGGCACCATCATCCACCATCCCGACGTGCGTCGCATGCTCATGACGATGCGCGCGCAAACCGAAGGCTGCCGAGCGATGGCGCTGGTGGCGGCTGCCGCCTACGACGCCGCGCATGCACACCCCGACGCCGACACCCGGCGCGACAATCAGGCCTTCTACGAATTCCTGGTCCCGCTGGTCAAGGGTCTGTCCACGGAGATGAGCCTGGAGGTGGCCAGCCTGGGCGTCCAAGTGCACGGCGGAATGGGTTTCATCGAGGAAACCGGCGCGGCGCAGCACCTGCGCGACGCGAAGATCCTGTCCATCTACGAAGGCACGACGGCCATCCAGGCCAATGACCTCGTGGGCCGCAAGACGGCCCGTGATGGCGGGCAGACCGCACGCGCCATCGCCGCGCAGGTGCAGGCCACCGAAGCGCTCTTGGCTGCGCGCCCGAGCGAGCAGGCGCGCCGGATGGGGCGGCGCCTGGGAGCCGCCCGACAGGCCTTCCTCGACGTGGTCGACTTCGTTGTCGCGCGCACGCGCGAGGCGCCCAGTGCGGTGTTCGCCGGCAGCGTGCCGTACCTGACTCTGGCTGGCACGCTGGTGTGCGGCTGGCAGTTGGGACGCGCGCTCATGACGGCCGAGGATCGCCTCGCAGCTGGGGACGATCCCGCGTTCATGGTCGCCAAGGTGGCCACGGCCTCCTTCTACGGCGATCACATCCTCAACCGGGCTGGCGCCTTGCGCGACAGCATCGTCGAGGGGGCGGAGTCGGTTCTGGCGCTGCCCCTGGAGGCCTTCTGATGACGCTGCCCGCCGCGCTTCAGCGCTTGCGCTTCCCGGTGATCGGCTCGCCGCTGTTCATCATCAGCAACCCCAAACTGGTCATCGCCCAGTGCCAGGCGGGCATCGTCGGTTCGATGCCCTCGCTGAATGCACGCCCGGCTTCGCAGCTCGAGGACTGGCTGGCCGAGATCACCGAGACGCTGGCCGCCTGGGATCGCGCCCACCCGGATCGGCCGGCGGCGCCCTTTGCCATCAACCAGATCGTGCACCGCACGAACGACCGGCTCGACCACGACATGGAGGTCTGCGCCCGCTTCAAGGTGCCGATCGTCATCACCTCGCTCGGTGCGCGCCCCGACATCAACGACGCGGTGCACGCCTGGGGCGGCATCGTCCTGCACGACATCATCAACAACACCTTCGCGCGCAAGGCGGTGGAGAAGGGCGCCGACGGCCTCATTGCGGTGGCTGCCGGTGCAGGCGGTCACGCCGGTGTCAAGAGTCCCTTCGCTCTGGTGCAGGAAATCCGCGCCTGGTTCGACGGCCCGCTGGCCCTCAGCGGCTCGATCGCCACGGGTGGCGCGGTGCTCGCCGCGCAGGCCATGGGCGCGGACTTCGCCTACATCGGC
>JBMOGN010000205.1:0-6045 GCA_049318345.1 Rubrivivax sp.
CCCCCCCCCCCCCGCGGCCGCGCCGAGGCCCGGGCGTAGTAGTCGTCCACACCCGCGAAGCCGTGCACGGGCGCGGTGAAGGCGTCGTCGAACTCGCGCAGCGTGCGCGCGCGCCGCACCCGCTCGCCATCGAAGAGCCCGGAGTGGCGCGCCAGGCGCGCCAGCGCCCGCGGCTTCATCGTCGCCAGGAACATGCGCGCGTAGACGAGCCGGTTGAAGCCACGGTCGATCTCGCGCCCGGCGGCTGCGAGATCCAGCGGCGAGCACACCGATGCCACCGCCGAGGCCACGTTGCCTGCAGCCGACCCGTGCTCCTGGGCCCAGCGCAGCAGCGCGTTGCCGCCCAGCGAGATGCCCACGGCCCGCAGCGGCCCCGCCTCGCGCGCGCGCAGGCGCTGCAGCATCCAGCCCACCTCCTCGAAGTCGCCCGAGTGGTAGGCGCGCGGGCCGCGGTTGAGCTCGCCCGAGCAGCCCCGGAAGTGCGGCACCGCCACGGCCCAGCCGCGGCGGCGCGCGGCGCCCGCCAGGGCGCGCACGTTGGCGCTGTCGGACGACCCCTCCAGGCCGTGGAAGACGACCAGCCGCGGCGCGGGGGCGGGGGCGTCCAGGAAGTCGACATCGACGAAATCGCCGTCAGGGGTGTCCCAGCGCTCGCGCCGCCAGGCCAGCGGCGGGCCGTCGTGCGTGCGGGCAAGGGTGGCCGCCCAGATCGTCTGCAGGTTGCCCCCGGGCAGCCACGGCGGCGCGCGGTAGTCGCGCATCGCGCTCAGTGCAGGGTCGAGGGCGGCTCGCCGACCACCTGGGGCGCTTCACCCACCGAACCCGGGCTCGCGTGGTGCGCCACCATGCGCCAGCCCTGAGCCGACTTCACGTAGACGTTGGTGGCCTGCACCCAGGCCGTGCGCGGCCCCTCGCTGGTGTTCACGTCGATGCGCTCGGCCAGGTGGTGCACGGCGCTGCCGATGGCGTGCAGCCGGTGCACCTGCTCGGGCACGACCGGGATCGCGCCGTTGGCGAAGATGGCCTCGAAGCTTGCGCGGATGGCCGCCGGGCCGATCACCCGCGGCCCGCCCGGGTGCACGCACACCACCTCGTCGTCGTCGGCCCACACGGCCATCAGCCGCTCGATGTCCCCGCGCTGCAGCGCCTCGTAGAACTGCGCCTCGATGTCGTCGGGCGAGGCCAGCAGCGCCGCGGTCTGGGACTTGCTTCGGGGCATCGGGCGTCGTCAGTGCGCGTGCGCGAGCGTCTCGCCTGGGGCAAGCCGGTAGACCGTGCCGCAGTACGGGCACGCGCCTTCGCCCGTGGTGGCCACGTCGATGTAGACGCGCGGGTGGTTGCACCACAGCGGCATCTTCGGGTTCGGGCAGTGCGTCACGCCCGGGCCCTGCAACTCCCTGGCCGTGACTTCGACGACCGCCTTGGGTGGGTGGCTCATGGCTGCCTGGCTCCCTTGCTCGATTGCACCCGATTCACACCGGCGTGAGCCAGCCGGCGTACTTCGGGTTGCGCCCGCCCACGATGTCGAAGAAGGCCGACTGGATCTTCTCGGTGATCGGGCCGCGCATGCCAGCTCCCAGCGTGATGCGGTCGAGCTCGCGGATGGGCGTGACCTCGGCGGCGGTGCCGGTGAAGAAGGCCTCGTCGCTGATGTAGACCTCGTCGCGCGTGATGCGCTTTTCCACGAGCTTCAGGCCCAGGTCCTGGCAGATCGCGAAGATGGTGTCGCGCGTGATGCCGTTGAGCGCGCCGGCGGAGAGGTCGGGCGTGTAGAGCACGCCCTTCTTGACGATGAAGATGTTCTCGCCCGCGCCCTCGGCCACGAAACCCGCGGGGTCGAGCAGCAGCGCCTCGTCGTAGCCCTCGTCGGTGGCCTCCATGTTGGCCAGGATGGAGTTGGTGTAGTTGCTCACCGCCTTGGCCTGTGTCATGGTGATGTTGACGTGGTGGCGCGTGTAGCTGGAGGTCTTCACGCGGATGCCGCGCGCCAGGCCCTCCTCGCCCAGGTACGCGCCCCAGGGCCAGGCCGCCACCATCAGGTGGATGGTGTTGCCCTTGGGGCTCACGCCGAGCTTCTTGTCGCCGATCCACACCAGCGGGCGCAGGTAGCCGCTGGCGAGCTTGTTCTCGCGCACCACGGTGCGCTGCGCCTGCATCACCTCGTCGACGGAAAACGGGATCTGCATGCGCAGGATCTTGGCGCTGTTGAACAGGCGCTCGGTGTGCTCGCGCAAGCGGAAGATCTGCGGGCCGGAGGTGGTCTCGTAGGCGCGCACACCCTCGAAGGCGCCGCAGCCGTAGTGCAGGGTGTGGGTGAGGACGTGGATCTTCGCGTCGCGCCACTCCACGAGCTGGCCGTCCATCCAGATCTTGCCGTCACGGTCTGACATCGACATTGCGGTACCTCGGTGAAGGGCATCCGGGAGCACGCCGACAGGGCGCGCGCCGCCCCGGGCGCAGGGTGCGTAGTTTATTCGGCCGGCTGGGCTGGCCCCGGCGGCGCGAGAGCCGGGGCTGGCGCGGGTTCCTCGGGGCGCTGCAGCGCCCAGCGCACCACGCGCCCGCCGCGCAGTTCCACCCGCACGCAGGCGCCGGACTCGTCGCTCCAGACGAAGGCCTCGCGCACCCCGAGTCCGGTGCTCGGGCCCGGATCGGGGTCGGCCTCGGGGGCGGCAGGTTGCCCCAGGCTGCGCGTCAGCGGGATCACATCCAGCAGCCGCATGCCGGTGCGCAGCCGGGCGTGCAGCATCACCGCGCTGGCCACCCGCCCCACCGGGGCGCCGGCGGCCTGGCGCATCACCCGCAGGGCGCGGTTGAACTGCAGCAGCAGCCAGAACACGACGAGGGTCACGCCCATCACGGCGCCCGGCCAGCCCCACTGCGCCCAGCCCGCCGCCACGGCGGCCACCGCCAGCGCCCAACCCCAGATTGCACCCATGGACCCCATTGTCAGCGCGCCGGCACAACCCTGGCGCATCGACGAGAATCGCGCCGCGCTGGACGCGCATGCGCCGTCCCGCCGCCAACCTCGGAAGGAAGCCCGCCATGATCACGATCGACAAGGTGCTCTACACCGCCCATGTCCACACCACCGGCGGCCGCAACGGCCGCTCCACTTCCGACGACAAGCTGCTGGACGTGGCGCTGGAGCTGCCCAAGTCGATGGGCGGCCAGGGCGCGGCCACCAACCCCGAGCAGCTCTTTGCGGCGGGCTACTCGGCCTGCTTCATCGGTGCGCTGCGCTTCCACGCCGGTGCGCGCAAGCTTGCCTTCCCGGCCGACGCGTCGGTGGACGCCGAGTGCGACGTCGGCCCGGCCGGCGCGGGCTTCGGCCTGGCGGTGCGCATGAAGGTGACGCTGCCGGGCATGGACCGCGCCACGGCGCAGGCCCTGGTGGACGCCGCCCACGAGACCTGCCCGTACTCGCGCGCGGTGCGCGGGAACATCGCGGTCGAACTCACGCTCGGCTGAGCCGGGCTACAGCCCCCGCACCACCTCGATCGCCTGCTCGATGCGGTCCACGGCGTGGACCGTCAGGCCCTCGATGGGCTTTTTCGGGGCGTTGGCCCGGGGCACCACGGCCACCGAGAAACCGAGCTTGGCCGCTTCGCGCAGCCGCTCCTGGCCGCGCGGGGCCGGGCGCACCTCGCCGGCCAGCCCCACCTCGCCGAAGGCAATGAAGCCGCGCGGCAGCGCGCGGGCGCGCAGCGAGCTCGTGATGGCCAGCAGCACCGCGAGGTCGGCCGCGGGCTCGCCGATGCGCACGCCGCCCACCGCGTTGACGAAGACATCCTGATCCAGGCAGGCCACGCCCGCGTGGCGGTGCAGCACGGCCAGCAGCATCGCGAGCCGGTCGCGGTCCAGCCCCACCGACAGCCGCCGCGGGCTCGGGCCGCCCGAGTCCACGAGCGCCTGCACCTCCACCAGCAGCGGGCGCGTGCCCTCCAGGGTGACCAGCACGCAGGCGCCGGGCACCGGCTCGCCGTGCGTGGACAGGAAGATCGCGCTCGGGTTGGCCACGCCTTTGAGGCCACGCTCGGTCATGGCGAAGACGCCGATCTCGTTGACCGCGCCGAAGCGGTTCTTGATGGCACGCACGAGCCGGAAGCTCGAGTGCGTGTCGCCCTCGAAGTACAGCACCGTGTCCACGATGTGCTCGAGCACGCGGGGGCCGGCGAGTGCGCCTTCCTTGGTGACGTGGCCCACCAGCACCATCGCGCAGCCGCGCGTCTTGGCCACGCGGGTGAGCTGCGCCGCGCACTCGCGCACCTGCGCCACCGAGCCCGGGGCCGAGCTCAGCTGCTCGGAGTAGAGCGTCTGGATCGAGTCGATCACGCAGAACGCCGGCGCCTCGGCTTCCACCGTGGCGACGATGCGCTCGAGCTGGATCTCCGCCAGCACCCGCACGCGTGCGCCGGCCAGGCCCAGGCGCCGGGCGCGCAGCGCCACCTGCGCGCCGCTTTCCTCGCCCGTGACGTACAGCACCGGCATGCGCGCGGACAGCGCATCGAGCGCCTGCAGCAAGAGCGTGCTCTTGCCGATGCCGGGGTCGCCCCCGATCAGCACCACGCCGCCAGCGACGATGCCCCCGCCGAGCACGCGGTCGAGCTCCTCCTGGCCCGTGGGGGTGCGCTCGAAGTCGGCGGCCTCGATCTCGCTGAGCGTGGCCACCGGCTGGCTGCGCGCCAGCGCCTGGAAGCGGTTCTTGCCCGCGCCGGCGGCGGGCTCGGCCAGCGCCTCCTCCAGCGTGTTCCAGGCGCCGCAGGCCGGGCACTTGCCGAGCCACTTCGGGCTCGTGCCGCCGCATTCGCGGCAGCTGTAGAGGGTCTTCGCGTCTCGCGCCATGGCCGGCATTGTGGGGGCGGTGCAGGTTTCCCCGGGGCTCCCCCTCTTGGGTGGCAGGGGGCGCCAAGGCAAAATGGCCGCTCCCGCGAGCCCGGCTTCTTCGGCGCATCGCCCCAGACCACCTTCACGCACTGCACCCCGATGAATGCTCCGCTGACCCTGCTGCCGGCCCTGGACGAGATCCGCGCCCACGAAGCCGAGATGGTGGCCATCCGCCACCGCATCCACCAGAACCCCGAGCTCGCCTACGAGGAGAACGCCACCGCCGACCTCGTGGCCGAGTGCCTCACGCGCTGGGGCTACGAGGTGCACCGGGGCCTGGGCGTGACGGGCGTGGTGGGCACGCTCAAGGCCGGCACCAGCACGCGCCGCATCGGGCTGCGCGCCGACATGGACGCGCTGCCTATCAAGGAGACCAGCGGCAAGCCCTGGGCGAGCAAGGTCTTCGGCAAGATGCACGCCTGCGGCCACGACGGTCACACGGCCATGCTGCTGTCCGCGGCGCGCCACCTGGCGGCCACGCAGCGCTTCGACGGCATCCTGCACGTCGTGTTCCAGCCCGCCGAAGAGGGGCTGGGGGGGGCGCGCAAGATGCTCGAGGACGGCTTCCTGGAGCTCTTCCCCTGTGAGGCGATGTTCGGCATGCACAACATGCCCGGGCGGCAGGCCGGGGTGTTCGCCGCCGTCAGCGGCCCGGCCCTGGCGAGCTCCGACAGCTGCATCATCAAGGTGCGGGGCAAGGGCGGTCACGGCGCCATTCCCCACCACGCCACCGACCAGGTGGTGGCCGCCAGCGCCATCGTCATGGCGCTGCAGACCATCGTCTCGCGCAACGTGCCGCCCCTGGAGACGGGCATCGTCACGGTGGGCGCCTTCCTGGCCGGCGATGCGCCCAATGTCATCCCTGGCGAGGTGGAGCTGCGCCTGACGGTGCGCGCCTTCCGCCCCGAGGTGCGCGACCTGCTGGAGCGCCGCATCACCGAGATCGCGCAGGCGCAGGCCGCCGTCTTCGGCGCCACCGCCGAGGTGAACTACCAGCGCCGCTATCCGGTGCTGTTCAATCACCCGAAGGAGACCGAGTTCTGCCGCCAGGTGATCCGCGACTGGATCGGCGAGGAGGCGCTCGCGCTCGACCAGCAGCCCGAGACCGGCAGCGAGGACTTCGCCTTCTTCCTGGAGAAGGTGCCCGGCTGCTACGTC
>JBMOGN010000206.1:0-5966 GCA_049318345.1 Rubrivivax sp.
AGCGCCGAGTAGAAGATCTTCTTGAAGCGCGCGTCGGCGTCGATCCGGATGCGCGAGAGCAGCGCCTGCCACTGCGCGTCGGCGGCTGTGCGCACGGCATCGAAGGGCTTGCCTTCGTCCACCGCCAGGTTGCGGCGCGCGCCGTCCACGTCCACCGTGGAAAGCGCCACGCGGGCGTGCAGCACGCGGCTTGCGCCCAGGTCGAAGTCCAGCACGACCCGCGCGGCCTTGTCGCCGGCGCGTGGCGGCAGCGTCGTCACCTGTGCGATGGGCTGGTCGAAGCGCACGACGAACGAGGCCTCGCGCTCGACCCAGTTCTTCGAATGCGTCGTGCCGGTGAGCTCGCCGCGCGCATGGTCCACGCTGGAGGTTGCTTGCGTGACGCGCGGCCCCTCGCCGAACAGCAGCCCGTGCTGCAGGTCTACCAGCACCTGCACGCGGCCGGGCTGCGTGAAGGTGTAGCGGTGCACGGCCACGCGCTGCGTGGCGGTGAGCTCCACGCGCACGCCGTGGCCGGGCAGCGTGACGCGGTAGACGCCGGGGCGTGCGCTTTCGTTGGCCTTGTCGGGCGCGGCGGAGAAGTCTGTGCTCTGGGCGCTCCAGCGCGTGCCGGCGGCGGGCATGAGCAGCACGTCGCCGAGCTCGGGGATGCCCGCGCCGCTGATGTGCGTGTTGGAGAAACCCAGGATGCGCGGCGCGCGCCACTGGTAGCCGCTGCTGTAGCTCCAGCCGCGGTCGGCGTTGTCGGGGCCAGGCGCCACCATGCCGAAGGGCACCATCGCCGCCGGCGTGACATGCCCGGTGCCGTCGGTGCCGATGAAGGGGTCGACGTGGCGCGTGAGGTCGCCGCGCGCGGCCGCGCTGGCTGCTGCGGTGCCGGCCGTAGCGGTCAGTGACAGGGCCAGCGCCAGAGTCAGCAACCAGGGCGTGGCGCTCATCGCCAGAGGAGTCTTCGCCGAGGGGTTCATGGTGTGGGTGCCCGGTTGCTGAGGGCCTGGCCGAAGAAGCGCAGCGTGTCTTCCAGGTGCTGCGCCCAGTAGGCCCAGTCGTGGCCGCCGCCGTGCTCGGCGTACGCGTGCGCGATGCCAGCTGCCTGCAGCTCGGCGTGCAGCTGGCGGTTGGCCTCGATGAAGGGGTCATCGCGCCCGCAGTCCAAGCGCAGTGCGGGCAGCCGTGCGTCGGCGCCGCGGAGCGACGCGATGACGCTGCAGTCTGCAGGCGCCGCGGCCCAGCCGACGCGAGTCTCGGCCATCAGTGCATCGAGCTGCGCGGCTTCGGTCACCGTCGAGTGCCCGGCCGCTGCCACGAAGCGCTGCGGGTGCCGGCCGGCCAGGCGCAGTGCGCCGAAGCCGCCCATGCTCAGGCCCGCGATGAAGAGTGGCGAGGCCTCGCTGCACGCGGTGCAGGCCTCGCGCGCTGCGGCCGGCACCTCGTCGACGATCCAGCGTTCGAAATCCTGCGTGCGGTGGGCCACGTAGCCCGAGCCATCGCCCCACAGGCCATCGCTGGGCATGGCCAGCACCAGCGGCGGGATGGCGCCCGCATCGATGAGCCGCTGCGCGGTGAGGTGCGCGCCGCCCTGGAAGGCCCAGGCCCAGTGCGAGCCGTACACGCCGTGCAGCAGCAGCACCAGCGGCGCGTCGCGCAGCGCAGCGGCTTGCGGCGGCACGAACAGCAGCACATCGGCCCGCTGGCCGAGCGCCGCGCTCTTGACGGTGACGAAGCGCAGGCCAGGTGGCGAGAGGGCCGGGTCAGAGACTTCGAGGGTGCGGAACATCGGCAACGGTGTGGGTCTGGTCGATCAATCGAACACGATCACGCCCTTGGCGCTTCGGCCGGCGAGCATGTCTTCCATCGCCTGGCCCAGCTCGCCCAGGCGGTAGGTGTGCGTCACCAGGCGGTCGAGCTGCAGCTCGCCACGCGCGGCCCAGTCGAACAGGCGCGGGAAGTCGCGCTCGGGCAGGCAGCCGCCGTACAGCGGCACGAGGTAGCGCTTGTCCCACCAGAACTGCGGCAGCTCCACGCTCACCGGGCCGTGCGCGCCGCTCAGCTGCACGGCGTTGCCGCCGTGGCGGCACAGCTTCAGCGGCAGGAAGGCCAGCGCGGCCACGCCGGTGGCTTCGAAGGCGTGGTCGGCGCCGCGGCCCTCGGTCAGTGCGCGCACGGCGGCGGCCAGCTCGTCGCCCTGTGTGTCGTGGGCCGCAGGTTCCAGCGTGTGCGTGGCGCCCAGCACCCCGGCGCGCTGCAGCGCCGCGGGTCGGCGGTCGATGGCGATGATGCGGGCCGCGCCCGCCAGCCGCGCGCCCTGCACCACGCTCAGGCCCACGCCGCCGCAGCCCACCACGGCCACCGTGTCGCCGGGCTGCACCTGCGCCACGTTGACGGCCGCGCCCACGCCCGTCATCACGCCGCAGCCCAGTATGCAGGCGTGGCGCGCGGGCAGTTGCCCGGGCAGCGCCGTCAGTGCCTCGGCGCGCACCAGCGTGTACTCGGCAAAGGTGCCGAGCTTGAAGGAACGTTCCACCGGCTGCCCGCGCCACAGCGTGTGGCCCGCGGCCGGGGCGCTGCTGCCCAGCTTGGCATCGACGCCATGCGTGCGCTCGCACAGCGAGCCGCGCCCGCGCTGGCACTGTGGGCAGCGGCCGCAGGCAATGGCCCAGTTCAGCAGCACGGGCTGCCCGGGCAGCAGCCCAGGGTGCTCGTCGGTCACGCCCGGCCCGGCGCTGTCGACCACGCCGGCGCCTTCATGCCCCAGCACCAGCGGGCCCGGCCAGTGCAGCGAGGCGTGATCGGTGTGGCACAGGCCGGCGGCCGTCAGGCGCACGCGCACCTCGCCGGCCCGCGGCGCGCGCACCAAGACTGGCTCGATCACGAAGCCGCCGCGGCCGTCGCCTATGGCGGCTGCTCCCTCCACTGCGCAATCGGCCATGGGCAGGGCGCTCAGCGCGACCAGATGACCGGGTTCTTGCGCGTGGCGATGACCTCGCCCTCGCGCGCCCCGGGGCACCACTGGTCGCGGTCATTGGCCTGGATGGCGTTGAGCGCGGGCACCAGGCGCATGTCGGCGTCCATGTAGATCACCGTCATCACCGAGCGGGGGCGTTCGCTCACGTTCGGGCCAGCCTTGTGGAAGGTCCAGCCCAGGTGGAAGCTCACCTCGCCCAGCTCGAACGGCCCCACCTCGAACGGGAAGCCATGGCGGGTCATGTTCTCGCTGATCTTCGCCTCGCTCTCGTCGCTGATGCCCAGGTCGCGCCCGAAGGCCACACCCTGGCTGCCGGCGTAGAAGCCCAGCGGGCCCATTTCGGTGGGCACGGCCTGCAGCGGGATCCACGCGGTGAGGGTGCGGTCGCTGGCAAGCGGCCAGTAGTACTGGTCGGCATGCGCCGGCGTGATGCCGCCGCCGGGCTCCTTGTACAGGCTCTGGTCGTGGTACAGGCGCACGCCGCGCACCTGCAGCAGCTCGGCCGCGATGCGCCCCAGCCGCTGGCCCATCACAAAGCGGGCCACCAGCGCGCTGCGCTCCCACAGGTTCATCACCTGCAGGAAGGCACGGTCGTAGGTGCTGCGCTCTTCCAGCGGCTTGCTCTGGGTGTTCAGCTCGATGGTGAGCTGCGTGATCTCGCGCCCGAAGTGGGCCAGCGTGGCCGGCGATAGCACCTGCCTCAGCTTGATGCAGCCATCGCGGCGGAAGGCATCGATCTGTGCGGGCTGCAGCGCGTAGGAGCTGTCGAGATCGGGCCAGTGGGCGGTGTCGTTCATGGCGGCGAGCGATGGGGTCAAGGCATGAGGAAGGAAGCGAAGGGCCTGGTCAGGCACGGGCTCAGGCCAGCGGCGCGACCATCACCGCGCCCGGGGGCAGGTGCAGCTGCGCGCCGTGCAGCGTGGCGCCACCGTGCACGAACAGCGGCGCGGCACCGCAGGCCACGGCGGCCGGCAGCGCCAGCGTGGCGGAGCTGGCGCCGAGGTTGAAGGCCAGCAACAGCGCGTCGGTGCCGCGGGCATCGGTGTGCTGGCGGCGCAGCACCAGCACGTCGCCTTCGCCCACCAGGGCATCGAGGTCGCCCAGGCGCAGCGCGGGGTGCGCGCGCCGCAAGGCCAGCAGGCGCCGCGTGGCGTGCAGGGTCGAAGCCGGATCGGCCTCTTGGCGGTCCACGGCCAGCGGCGCATGGGCCGGGTCCACCGGCAGCCACGTGCGGGCCGCATGGCTGAAGCCCAGCTGGGGCGCGTCGGCCTGCCACGGAAACGGCGTGCGGCAGCCGTCGCGGCCCGGGTTCAGCGGCCAGTGGGCCAGGCCGTAGGGGTCGCGAAGGTCTTCAAAGGCCAAGGTGCTCTGCGGCAGGCCCAGCTCTTCGCCCTGGTACAGGAAGACCGTGCCGCGCAAGGCCAGCAGCAGGGCCAGCCAGGTGACGGGCGTGGCCCCGGCGTTGGCCGGCCCGGCTTCGGTGCCGCCGCCGAAGGCGAAGGCCCCCGCTGCCCCGCGGCCCCAGCGCGAGGCCACGCGCGGGGCGTCGTGGTTCGAGAAGGCCCAGCTCGGCCAGGCTTGCCGACCCGCGCCTTGTGCCCATGGCGCCAGGCATCGCAGCACCTGCGCGGCATCGGGCCTCTCGCCCAGGAAGGCGAACGAGTAAGCCGTGTGCAGCCGTTGCGCGCCCTGCGTGTAGGCCACCATCGTGGGCAGGGGCTCGGCACCGCCGATCTCGGCCACGGCCATGCGGGGCATCCCGACCATGCCGCTCATGCCACCAGCGCCGCAGCGGTCCATCAACGCGCGCAGCCGCTCGAAGAAGGCCGGGGCCTCGGGCTGGTCGGCGTTGTGCACGTGCTGCTGCATCAGCACCGGCGCATCGCCGCGCTGGCCTTCGGGCATCGGCGGGTTGTCCCGCAGGTCGCGGCTGTGGAAATACAGGTTGGCGGTGTCCAGCCGGAAGCCGTCGACGCCGCGTTCGAGCCAGTGCCGCGCGATCTCGAGCACCGCGTCCTGCACCGCCGCGCAGTGGAAGTTCAGGTCGGGCATCTGCGGCAGGAAGTTGTGCAGGTGGTACTGCCGCCGGCGCGGCTCCCAGCGCCAGGCCGGGCCGCCCATCCAGCTTTGCCAGTTGTTGGGTGGGCTGCCGTCGGGCTTCGCATCGGCCCACACGTACCAGTCGGCCTTCGCGTTGTCGCGACTGGCGCAGCTCTCCTGGAACCAAGGGTGCTCGGCTGCGGTGTGGCTCCACACCTGGTCGATGACCACCTTCAGGCCCAGACGGTGGGCTTCGGCCAGCAGGGCGTCGAAGTCGGTCCCGGTGCCGAACAGCGGGTCGACGTCCAGGTGGTCGGCCACGTCGTAGCCGAAGTCGCGCATCGGGCTCGTGAAGAAGGGCGAGAGCCAGATGCCGTCGACACCCAGCCCAGCGACATAGGGCAACTTCGCCGTCGCGCCGGCCAGGTCGCCGACGCCGTCGCCGTTGGCGTCGGCGAAGCTGCGCGGGTAGATCTGATAGAGGGTGGCACCGCGCCACCAGTCACGGCTCATCGGCGGTCATCCCCGCTGAAAACCGGTAGTCTCGCGGTGCCCGACCGGCAAATCATCCTGCCGGAGCGCTTGAAATGCCGGTTTTCATACCCTCAGGATCCGGGGTAAGCCCTGTGCCCCCTACACCCTTGAACGACCATGAGGATTGCCCGCGAGTCGATACACCACTCCGAGGAGTCGCTGCGTTGCATCCACCTCGAACTGCCCGCCTTCCGCGGCGGCTTGCACCGCCATGGGCACTTCGAGTTGACCTGGATCGAGCGCGGGCAGGGCCTGCGCTGGGTGGGCGACAGCGTGGAGCCCTTCTTCGACGGGGACCTCGTGCTGGTGGGCAGCGAGACCCCACATATGTGGGCCAGCCGGGGTGTGCAATCGCCGCAGGGGTGCGCGGCGACGGTGCTGCAGTTTCCGCCCGACTGGCCGCAGCGCTGCGGTCTGCCGGAGATCA
>JBMOGN010000207.1:0-5707 GCA_049318345.1 Rubrivivax sp.
GGGTTGACCATCTGCGGCAGCTTGTCGGTGTAGGTGCCCTTGAGCTTGGACAGGCTGCGGTGCTCGAGGATGCGCGCCGGCAGCGGGTAGTCGGCGGCGAGCTCCTGCAGCACCTCCTCGTCCGTGCTTGGGGCCCCGGTGGCCGTCTTCTTGCGCACGGGCAGGCCCAGGCGGCCGAAGAGGATTTCGCCGATCTGCTTGGGGCTGCCGATGTTGAAGGGCTGGCCCGCCAGGCCGTAGGCCTCCTGCTCGAGCGCGATCATGCGCTCGGCCAGCTCGCGGCTCTGGCGCGACAGCAGCGCCGTGTCGATGAGCACGCCGTGCCGCTCGATGCGGCCCAGCACCACGCTGGCGGGCATCTCGATCTTCTCGTACACCCCGCGCAGCCGCTCCTGCGCCTGCAGCTGCGGCCACAGCGTGCCGTGCACCTGCAGCGTCATCTCGCTGTCCTCGCCGGAGTACTCGGTGGCGCGCGCCACGTCCACCTGCGCGAAGGGGATCTGGTTCGCACCCTTGCCGCACAGCTCCTCGTAGCTCAAGCCGCGCCGACCCAGGTGCCGCTCGGCCAGGCTCTCCAGGCTGTGCGGGCGGTGCGCCTCGAGCACGTAGCTCTGCAGCAAAGTGTCGTGCGCGATGCCGCGCACGGCGATGCCGTGGTTGGCCAGCACATGGGTGTCGTACTTCGCGTTCTGGGCCACCTTGGCCGCGGCCGGGTCCTCGAGCCAGGGGCGCAGGAAAGCCAGCACCTCGTCCAGCGGCAGCTGATCGGGCGCGTCGGGCCCGGCATGCGCCAGCGGCACGTAGGCCGCCCGCCCGGGCTCCACCGCCAGGCTCAGGCCGACCAGCCGCGCCCGCATGGGATCGAGCGAGTCGGTCTCGGTGTCGAAGGCAGTCAGCGGGGCGGCGCGCACGCGCTCCATCCAGGCCTGCAGCCGCTCCAGGCTCAGCACCGTCTCGTACTCGCGTGCCAGTGGCGGGCCCTCGACGGGCTTCGCGGCCGTGGCATCCGCCCCGCCTTCGGCGCCAGGCCCGGTGGCCGTCAGGCCCTGACCTTCCTCGAGTTCACGCCGCCAGCTCTTGAAGCCGTGACGCACGTAGAAGTCCAGCAGACTCTGCTTGTCCATCGGACGCAAGGCCAGCGCATCCAGCACCGGCCAGCCCGGCACGTGGCCGTCGAGCGCGCAGTCGGTGCGAACCGTCACGAGGCGGCGCCCCATGGGCAGCCAGTCCAGCGCGCGGCGCAGGTTCTCGCCTGCGGTGCCCTTGACCGATCCGGCCGCCGCGATGACGCCATCGAGCGAGCCGTGCTCCTCGATCCAGCGCGCGGCCGTCTTCGGGCCCACCTTCTCCACCCCGGGCACGTTGTCCACGGTGTCGCCCACCAGGGTGAGGTAGTCGACGATGCGAGAGGCCGGCACCCCGAAGCGCGCGCGCACGCCGGCTTCGTCCAGCGTCTCGCCGGTCATGGTGTTGATGAGGGTGACCTGCGGCGTGACGAGCTGGGCGAGGTCCTTGTCGCCGGTGGACACGACCACGCGGTGGCCACTGGCCTCGCCCACTCGGGCCAGGGTGCCGATGACGTCGTCGGCCTCCACGCCCGGCACCTCCAGCACCGGCCAGCCCAGCAGGCGCACGACCTCGTGGATGGGCTCGATCTGGCGCGCCAGGTCCTCGGGCATGGGGGGGCGGTGGGCCTTGTAGTCGGCATACCACGCGTTGCGGAAGGTGTCGCCCTTGGCGTCGAAGACGCAGGCCGCGTGGTCGGCCGGGATCTGCTCGCGCAGCCGCCTGAGCATGGCCACGATGCCGTGTATAGCGCCGGTGGGGAACCCCTGCGCCGAGCGCAGGTCGGGCATGGCGTGGTAGGCCCGGTACAGGTAGCTGGAGCCGTCGACCAGCAGCAGGACGTTGCTTGCGCTCATGCCGTGCATTGTGCGCTGGCGGGCCCCGCCTAGAATGCCGGGATGGACCTTCCACGCATGGCGACGACCACGGATGCATCCGGCCCATCGTGCACGCCTGGCCTCCACGGGGCCGTGCGCCTGCTCTCCATCGCCTGGGCGGTCGCCGTCGTGCTGGGCGCTGCCTGCGCTGCAGGCGCGACGGCCCAGACTGCGGCACCTGCTACTGCCCCTGCTCCTCCCGCTCCTGCGTTGGCGCCCAACCCCGCGGCGGACCCCGTAGCGGGGGAACCGCGGGCCACCCTGAACATCGCCGAGGACGACCAGGTCCGGATCGAGGAGCTGCGCGTGCGCGGCCAGAGCCAGCGCATCACCGTCAAGCCCAAGACGGCCGGTGCGCCGGAGTACGACATCGCCCCGTCCACGGGAGCGCAGGACCCGTCCCAGCGCAACCGCCGGCCGCCCGGCACGAGCCTCTGGCGGCTGCTGAGCTTCTAGGCGTCGTGGCGGTCTACACCGAAGTCGGCCACGACGAAGCCGACCGCCTGTTCCGTGCGCTCGGGCTGGGCCCGCTGAGCGAACTGCGGGGCATCCGCTCCGGCATCGAGAACACCAACTACTACGCCACCACCCCCAGCGGGCAGTGGGTGCTGACGCTCTTCGAGCGCCTGGGTCGCGCGGAGCTGCCGTACTACCTGGAACTCATGCGCCACCTCGCGCGCCGCGGCATCCCCGTGCCGGCGCCGCAGGCGGCGGCCGACGGCAGCCTCGTGCTGACGGTGGCCGGCAAGCCGGCGGCGGTGGTGACGAGGCTGCCCGGGAGCCACCGCCTGGCGCCCGGCGCACGGCACGCCGAGCAGGTGGGGCAGATGCTCGGGCGCATGCACCGCGCCGGCGCCGACTTTCCCCTGGACCAGCCCCACCTGCGCGGGCTGGCGTGGTGGGAGCAGACGCTGCCCCAGGTGCGGCCTCATGTGAGCGCAGGGCAGGCCGCGCTGCTGAGCGAGGAGCTGGCCTTCCAGCAGGCGGTGGCGGCCTCGGCGGCCGGGCGCGCGCTGCCACGGGGGCCGATCCACGCCGACCTCTTCCGCGACAACGTCATGTTCGACGAGACCGCAGGCGACGACCACCTCTGCGGCTTCTTCGACTTCTACTTCGCCGGAACCGATGCGCTGCTGTTCGACGTGGCCGTGTGCCTGAACGACTGGTGCATCGACCACGACAGCGGGCGCCTGGTGGAGGAGCTGGCGGTGCCCTTCCTGGCCGCCTACCAGTCGGCGCGGCTGCTGACGCCCGCCGAGGTGCGCCTGCTGCCGGCGATGCTGCGGGCCGCGGCCCTGCGCTTCTGGCTGTCGCGCCTGTGGGACTGGTACCTGCCGCGCGACGCCGCCCTGCTGCAGCCCAAGGATCCCGCACACTTCGAGCGCGTGCTGCGCGATCGCATCGACAATCCCTGGCATCCGCCGCTGTGAGGCCGGCGCACGACCGGCCCGCCCCCATCCGAGACGACCTGCCCGAGACCCCGATGTCCCTGTCCCTGAAGACTGCTGCACCCGCGCAGGGCGCGTTGTGGGTGCGCGATGGATTCCGGCTGTTCGCGCGCCACCCGCTGGCCTTCAGCTCGCTCTTCGCGGCTTTCATGATCACGCTGCTGGTGGCCTCGCTGGTGCCGCTGGCCGGCGGGCTGCTGAGCGTGGCGGCCGTGCCGCTGCTGCCGCTGGGCTACATGGTGGCGGCCGAAGCCGCCCTCGCTGGTGGTGCCGTGCACCCGGGGCACCTCATCGCGCCGCTGCGCGGCCCTCGCGAGCGCCGCGCCGCGCTGCTGCGGCTGTGCATGCTGTTCATGGCCCTCATGATCCCGGCCATGCTGCTGTGCAACTACCTGGACAGCGGCCAGTTCGAGCGACTGCAGCAGCTCATGGCCGACCGCGGCCGGCAGAAGGAGGTCGATGCCATCATGGCCGACTCGGCCTTCCAGGGCGTGCTGTTGCTGCGTTGCGCGCTCATCGTGCTCATCTCCATCCCGTTCTGGCACGCCCCGGCGCTCGTGCACTGGAGCGGACAGGGCATCGGCCAGGCGCTGTTCTCGAGCACGCTGGCGATCTGGCGCTGCAAGGCGGCCTTCGTCGTCTATGTGCTGACCTGGATCGCGATCGTGGTGCTCTTCGGCCTGGTGGCAGCGGTCCTGCTGCGGCTCGTCGGACAGCCGGGGCTCGTGGGGCTCGTGTCCTTTCCGGCCGGCCTCATCCTCACCACGGTGTTCTACGTGTCGCTGATCTTCACCTTTCGCGGCAGCTTCGGCGGCATCCAGGAGCCGCCCGCCGCCTAGGGCAGCGGCGTCAGCCGCGCTACCGACAGCGCGAGCCACTTCACGCCATGACGCCCGAAGTTCACCTGCGCGCGCGCGTCGTCGCCGCCGCCTTCAAGCGTCACCACCACGCCCTCGCCGAACTTGTTGTGGAAGACGCCCTGCCCGATGCGCAGCGCCGTGCCCGCGGCGTCGCGGTGCGCGGGGCCGCGTGAGGCTGGCGCGGCCACCGGCGCAGCCGGCTCCACCCGTCCGGCCCCGACGATCGACTGCAGCCCGCTGCCCCGTGCCCAGGCCGCCTGGTAGTCGCGCGCGTAGCCCGAGCCGAAGCCCGCGTGGCGCGGCGTGAGCCACTTCAGCGCGCCCTCGGGCAGCTCGTCGAAGAAGCGGCTGCGCACGTTGTAGCGGGTCTGGCCGTGCAGCATGCGGGTCTGGCTGAAGCTCAGGTACAGGCGCTGGCGGGCACGCGTGATGGCCACGTACATGAGCCGGCGCTCCTCCTCCAGCCCGTCGGCGTCGGACATCGAGTTCTCGTGCGGGAAGAGGCCCTCCTCCAGCCCGGTGATGAACACCGCGTCGAACTCCAGGCCCTTGGCAGAGTGCACGGTCATGAGCTGGATCGCGTCCATGCCGGCCTGGGCCTGGTTGTCGCCGGCCTCCAGCGCCGCATGGGTGAGGAAGGCCGCCAGCGGGGACATCACCTCGCCGCTTTCGGCATCGGGCACCGACAGCGCCGGCGCGCCCTCGTCCACGGGCAGGTTCACCGCGTCCTTGCCGAAGCCCTCCTGCGTGACGAAGGCCTCGGCGGCGTTGACGAGCTCCTCGAGGTTCTCGATGCGGTCGGCCCCTTCCTTCTCGGTGCGGTAGAAGTCCACCAGCCCGCTGGCCGCCACCACGTGCTCGATGATCTGGCGCAGCGTGCAGCCGCGCGTGGCCTCGCGCGCGTCGTCCACGAGCCTGCAGAAGGCGCCGAGGTTCGCCCCGCCCTTGCCCGGCACCGCGCCGGTGCTCTGGTACAGGCTGCGCCCCGAGCTGCGCGCCGCGTCCTGCAGCAGCTCGACCGTGCGCGCCCCGATGCCGCGGGCCGGAAAGTTCACCACGCGCAGGAAGCTCGTGTCGTCGTTCGGGTTCTCCAGCAGGCGCAGGTAGGCCAGCGCGTGCTTGATCTCGGCGCGCTCGAAGAAGCGTAGACCGCCGTAGACGCGGTACGGGATGCCGGCGTTGAAGAGCGCACTCTCCAGCACGCGGCTTTGCGCGTTGCTGCGGTACAGCAGCGCGATCTCGCTGCGCGCCATGCCGCCGCGGTGCAGCTGCTGCATCTCCTCCAGCAGCCACTGCGCCTCGGCGTAGTCGCTCGTGGACTCGAAGACGCGCACCGGCTCGCCCGGGCCGGAGTCGGTGTGCAGGTTCTTGCCCAGGCGGCGGCTGTTGTGGGCGATGAGCTCGTTGGCGGCGTCCAGGATGTTGCCGGCCGAGCGGTAGTTGCGCTCGAGCTTGA
>JBMOGN010000208.1:0-5685 GCA_049318345.1 Rubrivivax sp.
TCGATCGCCTCGCGCACGGCCAGCTGTGCCGGCTCGTTTCGGGTGTAGCCAGTCTCGCCTTGCAACAGGCGCTGGTACGAAGTGAACTTGTAGATGCTCGCGGAGAACTGGTAGGAATAGAGCGTCTTGGTGACGGAGACGGCATTGATGATCTGTCCTGTGCGCACGTCCACGCTGCGCAGGCTGACCGTGACCTGGTCCACGCGGTACTGTGTGCTGGCGCCTATGCCCAGATAGTTGGCGCCCTTGCCGCCGGTGCGGACGTTGGATTCGTAACCGACCACGCCCCCTTCGATGATCAGGCTGGCCGGCTGCATGTTTGGCAGGTTGACCAGCGGTCTGCTCCGGTCGGTCGGCGTCTCGATCGCACGAACGATTCGACGCTCGGTCAGCAGGTTCTGCAGGCCTTCGCGCTCCACCGGGATGTACCACCCCGAATCCTGGAGAGCCTTCACCAGGATGGACGCTGCCCCCTGGGTCACGAGCGTGGAGTTGAGGCTGTCGGGAGCGGACTTGAACTGGCCCGTCTGGTCGCGAAAAGCATAGACCGCCACCGGTATGCGCGCCTTCGGTTCGGGCAGACGCATCAGGTTGCGGGAAACGCCGGTCGAAGGCGACAGCTTCGCATCATCCCGTGCGTTCGATGGCGGAACGTTGCCAGAGGTTCCGCAACCTGAAACCATCATCGCCACCGCCAACCAGAACCCGCTCGGGCTGAGGGATGCTAAACGGCCAGTCTGCCTGCTGGCACGTACCTGCAGGCTGCCCATTTCAGGGCCCCAAATCGAGGGAGGCGGCAGACACCTCGAACGACACGACTGCACCGGTCTTCTTGTCCGTCGTCGTGATGGTGAGCACGCCGCCACTTTCGGTGACCGTGATCGTGTAGGCCAAGGTATCGTAGGTTCCCGGCAGCAGACTGTTGCCGGCGCCGAACATCGTGGTGAGCGTGAGTGTGCTCAGCCGGTTCAGGATCGCTTGCTGTAAGGCGTTGTTGAAATTCTGCAAGGGCGAGGCCGTCGGCGCTCTGTAGCGGTTCTGCGCCTGGGCAGTGGCCAGCAGGTGCGAGCCGTTGAGCGGGCTGCCCCCGAAGGCTGGATTGGTCGGCGCGTAGACGAGATCGGTCGCATCCGCTGGCAGGTGCGTGAGCAGGCCTGCGACGCAAGCGACAGCAACATGCCGCGCAGTCAGCTTTCGGCGAGAGCGGGTCCGGGGCAAGAACATCGATGTCATGGCGATACGTTCAGATTTCATGCGGACCGATGTCCGGGTCGGAGGCGCCATCCATTCGCAAGTTGGCCGCGACGACGCCGGCATAGGCCTTCTCGGCGGCTTCTGCGCCGAGCGCACGGATCGCATCTGTCTTCACAGGCAAGTTGCCGCTGAAGACCACGGTCTGGCCGTAACTCACGACGACGCGACTCCCGTAGCGCGACGACGGCCGCTCCAGGACGACCAACGTGTAACTCTCGAAGTCCGGCTTTTCGCGCCAGACGTCGGTGAAGCGGCGATAGAACTCCTGCCCGACCGCGCTGATCGTCTGATTCACGACGATGCCGAAGTCGATCACGCGTGGGCCTCGAGCCTCGCCTGGAACAGCCTGAGCAAACCCGGAATTGGACAGGCCGAGGGCCAGACCAAACCCGAGGACAAGGCGGCGACCGAAGGACTCAGCAGCAAAGGAAGTCCCACCCAGGCGGGAGCAATTGACCACGCACAACATCCGATTCGCCCAGTGTCCGTAACGATGCCGCGGTTCAGCCCGTGACGCGGCCCATTCCGCCATTCGAAGTTCGACAAGAGAGATGGCCTGCAGCGGCGCGCGCAATGGTCACCAACCTTGAACGGAGATTAGGTGTGCCGTATTACTCGGTCATGACAAGGACTGGACCTTTCGGACCCACAGCCCCCCCATACGGGCTGAGCCATTCGGACCATTGCCCGCGACCCGGGAAGTGGCGCAAGGCATCATTCGCGGCAGGATGCGCCTGCTCGTGAGACTGCCGCCAGAAGATGTTCCGGGGTGCGTCGCGGCAATCAGCCAGAATGTGAAGTCCCATCTCCGGGGATCACGCATGGCAACAGGGTTCGAGGCAGAAGTCGGGGCTCAGGTGCAGAGCCTGCGGGCGCGAAGGCAGTTCGCTCACGTCGACGGGGTGGACCCACGGGAGAACAGCGGCCCCTTGGGGACGTTCTCTGCGTGACAGCCAGCTGACCCGCCCATGCCCATCGTCCAGCCCCGATCCAGCCGCTGGCGGCTGCTTGCCGCGCACGCCTTCCTGCTCGCGCTGTGCGCGGCGGTGGTGTTTCCCTTTCTCGTCGTGCTCAGCGTGTCGCTGCGCCCGGGCAACTTCGCCAGCGGCTCGCTCATCCCCGAGACGCTGAGCCTGGAGCACTGGCGTTACGTGCTGGGCTTTGCGGTGGCCGGCGCGGACGGGCAGCTGCGCGAGCCGGACCTGCCGGTGCTGCGCTGGCTGTGGAACTCGGTGAAGGTGGCCGGGCTGTCGGCGGCCGTGACGCTGCTGCTGTCCACCACCGCGGCCTACGCGCTGGCGCGGCTGCGCTTTGCCGGGCGGCGCCAGATGCTCACGGGCCTGATGCTCATGCAGATGTTCCCGGCCGTGCTCGCGCTGGTGGCGCTGTACGCCATCTTCGACCGGCTCGGGGCGGTGTTCCCGGCCATCGGGCTGAACACGCACGCCGCGCTCGTGCTGGCCTACGCCGGGGGCATCGCCGGGCACGTCTGGACGCTCAAGGGCTACTACGACACGCTGCCCGCGGAGATCGAGGAGGCCGCACGCGTGGACGGCGCCACCTCGTGGCAGACCTTCGTGCGCGTGCTGCTGCCCATGGCGCTGCCGATCCTGGTGGTGGTGTTCCTGCTGGCCTTCATCGGCGCCATCATCGAGTACCCGGTGGCCTCGGTGCTGCTCACGCAGCAGGACCAGCTCACCCTGGCCGTGGGCTCCAAGCTCTTCGTGCACGAGCACAACTTCCGCTGGGGCGACTTCGCCGCGGCGGCCATCCTCTCCGGGCTGCCCATCACGGTCGTCTTCCTGCTCGCGCAGCGCTGGATGATCTCGGGGCTGGCGGCCGGGGGCGTCAAGGGGTGAACCCGAGGTGAACATGGAATTCCCGCACCTGCCCTGGACCCGTCAGGCCAGCATCTACGAAGTCAACGTGCGCCAGTACACGCCCGAGGGCACCTTCGCCGCCTTCGAGGCGCACCTGCCGCGCCTGGCGCGCATGGGGGTGGGCATCCTGTGGTTCATGCCGATCCAGCCCATCGGCGCGCGCGAGCGCAAGGGCAGCCTGGGCAGCTACTACTCCATCCGCGACTACTGCGCGGTGAACCCGGAGTTCGGCACGCTGGCGGACTTCCGGCGCGTGGTGGCGCGCGCGCAGGCGCTGGGCATGAAGGTGATCCTGGACTGGGTGGCCAACCACACGGCCTGGGACCACCCCTGGACGACGCAGCACCCCGGCTGGTACCGCCACGACGAGCACGGCCGCATCCACGCCTACACCTACCGCGCCTCGCCCGAGGCCGAGCCCGAGTACTGGACCGACGTGGTGGGGCTGGACTACCGCGCCCGGCCGCTGTGGCGCGCCATGACCGAGGCCATGGCCTTCTGGGTGCGCGAGGCGGGCATCGACGGCTTTCGCTGCGACGTGGCCGCGCTCGTGCCGCTGCCCTTCTGGCGCCACGCGCGGCAGCACCTGGAGCGCATCCGCCCGATGTTCATGCTCGCCGAGGCGCACGAGCCCGCGCTGCACCGCGTCTTCGACATGACCTACGACTGGGACCTGTACGAGCAGCTGCGTGCCGTGGCACAGGGCCGCGCCGATGCCGGCGCGCTGCGCGCGTGGTGGGCGCGGCGCGTGCAGCACTACGGCGCGGACGACTACCGCATGGTCTACACCGCCAACCACGACAGCAACTCCTGGCACGGCTCGTGCGCGGAGTTGTACGGCAGCCGCGAGGCCGCCTGCGCGATGGCGGTGCTGGCCGCGCTGCTGCCGGGAATGCCGCTGGTCTACAGCGGGCAGGAGGCCTTTCACGACCGGCGCCTGGCCTTCTTCGAGAAGCAGACCATCGACTGGCGCGGCCACCCGCTGCAAGGCTTCTACCGCCGGCTGCTGCAGCTCAAGCGGTCGCACCCCGCACTCGTCAACGGCCAGGTGCCGGGGCTGCGCTTTGCCTTCCACGACGTGGGCAACGCCCGCGTGGCGGCGTTCTCGCGCGCGGTGGGCGCGCGGCAGGTGGACGTGGCGGTGAACCTCTCGGGCCAGGCGCAGGCCTGGCGCGCCCCGGACGGGCGAAGGCAGCGCCTGGCGCCGTGGCGCTGGGTGATCCGGGCGCACTGAGCCCCCCCTGCCCCCGTAAGATCCCGCGTGCTGCGGCGCGGCGCACGCCGCCACAGGAGACCCCGCCATGACCCGCAAGACCCCCGAGCAGCTGCGCAGCGCGCGCTGGTTCGCCCCGGACGACTTCCGCTCCTTCGGCCACCGCTCGCGCGTGATGCAGATGGGCTACGCCCCGGTGGAGTGGAAGGACCGGCCGGTCATCGCCATCGTCAACACCTGGAGCGACGCCAACCAGTGCCACACGCACTTCAAGCAGCGCGTGGAGGACGTCAAGCGTGGCGTGCTGCAGGCCGGCGGGTTCCCGCTGGAGCTGCCGGCCATCAGCCTGTCGGAGTCGATGGTCAAGCCCACGACCATGCTGTACCGCAACTTCCTGGCGATGGAAACGGAAGAGCTGCTGCGCAGCCACCCCGTGGACGGCGCGGTGCTCATGGGCGGCTGCGACAAGACCATTCCCGGGCTGACGATGGGCGCGCTGAGCATGGGGCTGCCCTTCATCGTGCTGCCGGCCGGGCCGATGCTGCGCGGCAACTGGCGCGGGCAGGTGCTGGGCTCGGGCTCGGACGCCTTCAAGTACTGGGACGAGCGCCGCGCCGGGCGCCTGAGCGAGCAGGCGTGGACGGAGATGGAGGCGGGCATCGCGCGCAGCCACGGCACCTGCATGACGATGGGCACGGCCGCCACGATGATGGGCCTGGCCGAGGCCGTGGGCTTCACGCTGCCCGGGGCGAGCTCGATCCCCGCGGCCGACGCCAACCACGTGCGCATGAGCGCGGAGTGCGGCCGGCGCATCGTGGAGATGGTGTGGGAGGACCTCACCCCCGCGCGCATGCTCACCCGCGCGAGCTTCGACAACGGCGTGACCTGCGCCATGGCCATGGGCTGCAGCACCAACGCCATCATCCACCTCATCGCCATGTCGCGCCGCGCCGGGCACGCGCTGCGGCTGGACGACTTCGACGCGGCCAGCCGGCGCATCCCCGTGATCGCCAACATCCGCCCCAGCGGCGAGCAGTACCTGATGGAGGACTTCTACTACGCCGGCGGCCTGCGCGCGATGCTCGAGCGGCTGCGCGGTGTGCTGGCCACCGGGGCGATGACCGTCAACGGCCGCACGATCGGGGAGAACATCGCCGGGGCCGAGGTCTTCAACGAGGAGGTCATCCGGCCGCTGGAGCGCCCCATCTACGCCGAAGGGGCCCTGGCGGTGCTGCGCGGCAACCTCGCGCCCGACGGCGTGGTGATGAAGCCCAGCGCGGTGGCCCCGCACCTGCTGCGCCACACCGGGCGCGCGCTCGTCTTCGACGACTACCCGGC
>JBMOGN010000209.1:0-5649 GCA_049318345.1 Rubrivivax sp.
CTGCTGGTTGATGGTGACCATCTGGCCCAGCTTCATCAGCTGCTTGATGACCTCGCTGCCCTTGACGCTCATTTTGTGCGCCAGATCGGCCACGCTGATGGTCTCGGGCACATGCACTTCCTGCACCTGCGCAGCGGCCGGGGCGGCGAAGCCGCCGGACGCGCCGTCGTCACGGTCACCGCGGCGCGAGCCGCGAGGCGCACGCCAGCCGGCGCGCGAGGCGCCGCCGGTGTCGCCACGGGTCTTGAGCGCGCGCTTCTTGGCGGCGTCGTCGGCCCAGCTGGAGGAGAGCTTCTCGCTCTTGACCTGCTTCTTGTCGCCGGGCTTGGCCGCAGAGGGCGCCGCAGCGGGCGCACCGGGCTTGGCCGCCGGCTTGTGGATCGTGCCCTTGATGCCGGCGCCTTCCGCGGGCTTGGCCTCCTCGGGCTTCTTGGCGGTGAGCACGCCCTTGGGGCGCGACATCATCTCGCGGATGGCCGCGGCCTCGGACTCGGCCTTGCGGCGACGGGCGTCGGACTCGGCAGCCGCCTGGCGCGCGCTCGCGTCGGCATCGGCGGCCTTGACCACGCGCAGCCCCGGGCGGGGAGCCTCGGCCTTCGCTTCGGCCTTGACCTCGGCCTTGACCTCGGCCTTCCCTTCGACCTTCGCCTCAGCCTTCACCTCGGCCTTGGCCTCGGCAGGAGCCGCAGCCGCAGCGCCCGCAGCGCCCGCTTCGCCGGCCTGCCCCGACGCGGCCGCCGCAGCGGCGGCCGCCGCACGTGCGGCTTCCTCGGCCGCGCGCGCCGCAGCCTCGGCCGCTGCAGCCTCGGCCGCCTCGCGCTCGCGCTGTGCCTGTGCGGCAGCCTCGGCCTGGCGCTGGCGCTCGGCGGCGTCTTCCATCTGACGCTGAATGAGGGCCGCCTGCGCCGCCGCCTCGGCCTCACGCCGGGCCTGTTCGGCCTCGTCGATCACCGGCGCGACAGGCGCGGCGGCCTCCTCGGCCGCGACGGGCGTGTCCTCGCGCTTGACGAAGGTGCGCTTCTTGCGGACCTCCACCTGAATGGTGCGCGCCTTACCGGAGGCGTCGGCCTGCTTGATCTCGCTCGTGCTCTTGCGGGTGAGCACGATCTTCTTGCGGTCGGCGGAGGCCGTGCCATGGGACGAACGCAGGAACTCCAGCAGGCGCTCCTTGTCGTTGTCGGTCAGGGCGTCGTCGGGCGACTTCTTGGCGACGCCTGCCGACTGCAGCTGCTCGATCAGCGCCGCGGTGGGGCGATTCAGCTGCGCAGCGAACTGGGCGACGGTGGTGACGGCCATGTGTGGGGGTCCTTGGGTGTGCCGGGACTTCTGGGAGTGGGGGCCGGGATCAGGCGGTGAACCAATGCTCGCGGGCACGCATGATCAGGTCGCGCGCCAGGGCCTCGTCGACGCCGGCCATCTCGGTGAGCTCGTCCACGGCCAGGTCGGCCAGGTCGTCGCGCGTGTGCACGCCGCCGGCAGCCAGGCTGGCGATGAGCTCGGGCGTGACGCCTTCGAGGTCGCGCAGGTCCTGCGAGACCTCCTCGACCTGCTCCTCCTTCTCGATCTCCATCGTCAGCAGCGCGTCCTTGGCGCGGGTACGCAGCTCGTTGACGGTGTCCTCGTCGAAGGCATCGATCTCCAGCATCTCCTGCAGCGGCACATAGGCCACTTCCTCCAGGCTCGTGAAGCCCTCGGCGATGAGGATGTCGGCGACCTCCTCGTCCACGTCGAGCTTGTCCACGAAGAGCTGCCGCACCGAGGTCGTCTCCTCGGCCTGCTTGGCCTGGGACTCCTCGGCGGTCATGATGTTGATGCGCCAGCCGGTGAGGTCGGAGGCCAGGCGCACGTTCTGGCCGCCGCGGCCGATGGCGATGGCCAGGTTCTCCTCGTCCACCACCACGTCCATCGCGTGCTTCTCCTCGTCGACGACGATGGACTGCACGTTGGCCGGGGCCAGCGCCCCGATGACGAACTGGGCCGGGTCGTCGGACCACAGCACGATGTCCACGCGCTCGCCGGCGAGCTCGTTGGTGACGGCATTCACGCGCGAGCCGCGCACGCCCACGCAGGTGCCGATGGGGTCCACGCGGCGATCGTGCGAGACCACGGCGATCTTGGCCCGCGAGCCCGGGTCGCGGGCGCAGCTCTTGATCTCCAGCAGGCCCTGCTCCACCTCAGGCACCTCCTGGGCGAAGAGCTCCTTCATGAAGTCCGGGGAGCTGCGCGAGAGCATGATCTGCGCGCCGCGCTGGGTGGCGTCGATACCGGCGATGAAGGCCCGCACGCGGTCGCCCGTGCGCAGGTTCTCCTTGGGAATCATCTCGCTGCGCTTCAGGCGGCCCTCCACGCGGCCGCTTTCCACGATCAGGTCGCCCTTGTCCAGGCGCTTGACGGTGCCCACGAAGATCTTGTCGCCGCGGGAGAGGAAGTCGTTGAGCAGCTGCTCGCGCTCGGCATCGCGGATCTTCTGCAGGATGACCTGCTTGGCCGCCTGCGCGCCGATGCGCCCGATGGGCACGGAATCGACGGGCTCCTCGATGTAGTCGCCCTCCTCGATGTCGGAGATCTGCTCCTGGGCCTCGAACAGCAGCATCTCGGCGTCGGGGATCTGCAGGCCGGCCTCGTTGGGCACCACATGCCAGCGGCGGAAAGTTTCGTAGTCGCCGCTGTCGCGGTCCACCGCCACGCGGATGTCCACCTCGCCGCCGTGCAGCTTCTTGGTGGCGGAGGCCAGCGCCGCTTCCACGGCCCCGAACACGACCTCGCGCTCGACCGTCTTCTCGCGCGAGATGGCGTCCACCAGCATCAGCATTTCGCGATTCATCGCTCCAGACCTTTCCTCAACCGAGGCCGCGCGCGCGGCCCTTGAAATCGATCACCGGCACGAGGCGCGCCTCGCGCACTTCCCCGAGCTGGAAACCCAGTTCGCTCGCCGTCCCGGCATCGACCGGGGCAGCGACCTTGACCTTGACCTTGTTCTTCGAGCGGACCGGCGGCGCCTCGGGCGCGAGCTCCAGCGCCCAGCCTTCGCCGCGGCGCGCCAGCACGCCGCGCCAGTGGCGTCTACCCTGGAAGGGCTCCTTCAGCGCGAGCTCGATTTCCTGCCCGGCAAATCGGATGTAGTCGGCCTCGCGCCGCAGCGGCCGGTCCAGCCCCGGGGAGGACACCTCGAGCCGCTCGTAGGCCACGCCCTCCACCTCGAGGGCCAGCTGCAGCTGCCGCGTCACGACCTCGCAATCGTCGATGGTGACGAACTCGCCGCCGCCCCGCGCCTCCGGGTAGGCGTGGCCGGGAACGCGGTCGATCATGACCCGAAGCAGCCCGCGCGGGGCGCGCTCCAGCTCGACGAGCTCATAGCCCAGGCCAGTGACGGTGCGCTCCACGGCCACCGTGGCCGTCAGGCCGCCACCTGGGCGCGGCTGCGCCGACGCATCTGCGCCACCGCGCACATCGTGCGCGGCATGATCGAGGCCGTCTTGCTGCCCGAGCTGCACCTTGTGTCGTACCCCTGAAATCCTGCGGACAAAAAAAATGGGCTGGAAGGTCCGCCCACTCGACATTCAGCGAAACTCGCATTATAAGCGCCGCCGCGCCAGTGGGCAACGCCCGTACGGCTCCTGCCCGCCCGGCGTGCACCGCGTGGGAAAATCCGCGTCCAACACCCTGGAGACCACATGGGATTCCTCGCCGGCAAGCGTCTGCTCATCACGGGCGTGCTGAACAACCGCTCCATCGCCTACGGCATCGCCCGGGCCTGCCACCGCGAAGGCGCTGAACTCGCCTTCAGCTACCAGGGCGAGCGCTTCAAGGAGCGCATCGCCGAGTTCGCCGCCGAGTTCGGCTCCACCCTCACCTTCGAGTGCGATGTCGGCGACGACGCGCAAATCGCCCGGCTCGTCGAACAACTCGGCGAGCACTGGCCCACCTTCGACGGCTTCGTGCACTCCATCGGCTATGCCCCGCGCGAGGCCATCGCCGGGGACTTCCTCGACGGCCTGTCGCGCGAGGCCTTCAAGGTGGCGCACGACATCTCCGCCTACAGCTTCCCGGCCCTGGCCAAGGCGGCCGCGCCGCGCCTGAACCCGGGCGCGAGCCTGCTCACGCTCACCTACCTCGGCGCGCTGCGCATCGTCCCCGGCTACAACACCATGGGCCTGGCCAAGGCCTCCCTGGAGGCCAGCGTGCGCTACCTGGCCGGCAGCCTCGGGCCCAAGGGCGTGCGCGTGAACGGCATCTCCGCGGGCCCCATCAAGACGCTGGCGGCCTCGGGCATCAAGGGCTTCGGCAAGATCCTGGACGTGGTGGCGCGCGAGGCGCCCATACGCCGCAACGTCACCATCGACGATGTGGGCAACGTCGCGGCCTTCCTGCTGTCGGACCTGGCCGCTGGCGTCTCGGCCGAGATCACCTACGTGGACGGCGGCTTCAGCCAGTCGGCCGGGGGCATGGCCGAGGCTTGAGCGCAAGCCGTCGTCAGACCCGCACGCAGTCCACGCAGTACCGGCGCGCCGCGCCGGCAGAGCTGTCGGCCTCGTCTTCCACCAGGCCGTGCACATCGGTGTCGAAGCCGGGGAAGGCGGCGTTGAATTCGCGCGTGAACTTCAGGTAGTCCACGATCCGCCGGTTGAAGCGCTCGCCCGGGACGAGCAGCGGGATGCCGGGCGGGTACGGCGTCAGCAGCGCCGTGGTGATGCGCCCTTCCAACTCGTCGATGGCCACGCGCTCGGTCTGGCCGCGGGCAATCGAGGCGAAGGCATCGGCGGGCTTCATCGCCGGCTGCACGTCGGACAGGTACATGTCCGTGACCAGCCGGGCGATGTCGCCGCGCGAGTAGGTCTCGTGGATGCTCTGGCACAGGTCCTTCAGGCCCGTGCGCTCGTAGCGCGGGTGCGCCGCGCAGAACTCCGGCAGCACGCGCCACATGGGCTGGTTGCGGTCGTAGTCGTCCTTGAACTGCTGCAGCGCGGTGAGCAGCGTGTTCCAGCGGCCCTTGGTGATGCCGATGGTGAACATGATGAAGAAGGAGTACAGCCCCGTCTTCTCCACCACCACCCCGTGCTCGGCGAGGTACTTCGTGACCACCGCCGCCGGGATGCCCGTGCGCGCGAAGCGCCCCGACACATCCAGGCCCGGCGTGATGACGGTGCTCTTGACCGGGTCGAGCAGGTTGAAGCCCTCGGCCAGGTCGCCGAAGCCGTGCCACTTGTCGCCGGCCTTGAGCACCCAATCGGTCTGTCGGCCGATGCCTTCGCCTGCCAGGCGGTCCGGCCCCCAGACCTTGAACCACCAGTCGCGCCCGTACTCCTTGTCCACCTTGCGCATGGCGCGGCGGAAATCCAGCGACTCGCTGATGCTCTCCTCCACCAGTGCGGTGCCTCCGGGCGGCTCCATCATGGCCGCGGCCACGTCGCAGCTCGCGATGATCGCGTACTGCGGGCTCGTGGAGGTGTGCATGAGGTACGCCTCGTTGAAGAGGTGCCGGTCGAGCTTGCGCCGCTGCGCGTCCTGCACCAGCACGTGCGAGGCCTGGCTCAGGCCGGCCAGCAGCTTATGCGTGCTCTGCGTGGCGAAGACGAGCTGGTCCTTCGGGCGCCCGCGCTTCTTGCCCATGGCGTGGTAGGGGCCGTAGAAGGGGTGGAAGGCCGCGTG
>JBMOGN010000210.1:0-5634 GCA_049318345.1 Rubrivivax sp.
GCGTCCTCTCCGGCATGCGCCCCACCGGCGCCCTGCACCTCGGCCACTACCACGGGGCGCTGAAGAACTGGGTGCGCCTGCAGCAGGAGCACGAGTGCTTCTACTTCGTGGCCGACTGGCACGCGCTGACCACCCATTACGAGGAGCGCGACGTCATCGGGCGCAGCGTGCACGAGATGGTGATCGACTGGATCGCCGCCGGCCTGGACCCGGAGCGCTCGACGATCTTCGCGCAGAGCCGCGTCATCGAGCACGGCGAGCTCTTCACGCTGCTGGCCATGGGCACGCCGCTGGGCTGGCTCGAACGCGTGCCCACCTACAAGGACCAGATGGACAAGCTGAAGGATCGCGACCTGGCGACCTACGGCTTCCTCGGCTACCCGCTGCTGCAGGCCGCCGACATCCTCATCTACAAGGCCGCCTACGTTCCCGTGGGCGAGGACCAGGCCTCGCACGTGGAGCTCACGCGCGAGGTGGCGCGGCGCTTCAACCACCTCTACGGGCGCAGCGCAGCCTACGAGGCCGCGGCCGCTGCGGCGCTGGCGCGTCTGCCTCGCGACGACGCGCGCTATCTCGAGAAGCAGCGCAAGGCCTATGGCGAGACCGGCTCGCAGGAAGCCCTGGCCCGCGGCGAGGGCCTCATCCGCAAGGCCGCCGGCGCGCTGCCCGGCTGGAGCGAGGCCGACACCGAAGCGCTCAGCGGCCACCTGCGCGGCACCGGGCGCACCATCCTGGCCGAACCCCGGGCGCTGCACACCGAGGTCACCAAGCTGCCGGGGCTGGACGGCGCGAAGATGAGCAAGAGTTACGGCAACTCGATCGCCATGCGCGAGGAGCCGGCCCAGGTGGAAGCCAAGGTGCGGCGCATGCCCACCGACCCGCAGCGCGTGCGCCTGACCGACCCGGGCGACCCTGCGCGCTGCCCGGTGTGGCAGTTCCACCAGGTCTACAGCGACGCCGCCACGCGCGAGTGGGTGGTGCAGGGCTGCACCACGGCCGGCATCGGCTGCCTGGCGTGCAAGCAGCCCGTGATCGACGCCATCGTGCGCGAGCAGGCGCCCTGGCGCGAACGCGCCGAGCCCTACCTGAAGGACCCGCGCAAGGTCATCCAGATCCTGGATGCCGGCAACGACCGGGCGCGCACCGTGGCGCGGCAGACGATGCAGGACGTACGCGCAGCCATGGGCCTGGACTACTGAGCAACCCGCATCCGGGAGACTTCCGCATGAATCCCACCTGTCCCCCTTCCCGCCGTCAGGCCCTGGCCGCCCTCGGCCTGGCAGCCACGGGCGTCGCGCTGCTGGCTGCGGGCTGCACCTCGATGCCCGGCATCGAGCCGCCGCGGGTGAGCCTCGTCGGGGTGGAGCGGCTGAAGGGCGAGGGGCTGGAACTGCGCCTGGCGCTGAAGCTGCGGGTGCAGAACCCCGGCGCGATTGCCCTCACCTTCGACGGCCTGTCGGTGGAACTCGATGTGAATGGCCGGCCGCTGGCCACGGGCGTGACGAACGAGGGCGGCAGCATCCCCAAGCTGGGCGAGGCGGTCGTCACGGTACCGGTGAGCGTGTCGGCCACCGCGGCCGTGCGGCAGATGATGGGCCTCATGGACGGCACGGCCCGGCGTGAGCTGCCCTTCACGCTGCGCGGGCGCATCGTGGGCGGGCCGCTGGCAGGCATGGCGGCGCTGGGCGGCGGCCTGAGCTTCGTCTCCGAAGGGTCGATGAAGCTGCCGCTTTGATCGACCGCGTGAGCGACCGGAAGGCGATCCCGCAATGACGGCACTGCTGTCGGCGCGCGCACTGTCGGCCCGGCGCGGCGACAGGCTGCTGTTCAGCGGCCTCGAGCTCGATCTGCAGGCCGGCGAGGTGGTGTGGCTGCGCGGCACCAACGGGCGCGGCAAGACGACCCTGCTGCGCCTGCTGGCCGGGCTGGCCACGCCCGAGCGGGGCGAGGTGCGCTTCGAGAGCCTGCCGCTGCGCCAGGCTGGGGCCGCGTGGCGCGAGCACCTGGCCTATGTGGCCCATTCCAATGCGCTGAAGGACGACCTGTCCGCGGCGCAGGCCCTGGCCTTCCTGGCCGGGCTGCGCGGCCGGCCCGTGCCGCCCGAGGCGGTGGATGCGGCGCTCGCGCGACTGGGCGTGCAGCGCCAGGCCCGGCTGCCGGTGCGCGCGCTCAGCCAGGGCCAGCGCCGGCGCGTGGCGCTGGCGCGCCTGGCCCTGTCCGAACCACCACGCGTGTGGCTGCTCGACGAGCCCTTCGACGCGCTGGACGAAGGCGGCATCGAGACCCTTGCCGCGCTGCTGCGCGAGCACGCGGCGCGCGGCGGCACGGCGCTGCTGACAAGCCACCAGGCGCTGCCGACGGGGCTGGCCTCGCGCACGCTCGACCTGGATGCCCTGGGCGGTGCGGCCCGTGGCACGGGGACAGAGGCAAGGGCCGGCACGAACCCCGCCACGGGAGCGCAGGCATGAGCGGGCTGTTCGTAGCCGTGCTGCAGCGCGACCTGCAACTGGCCGCGCGGCGCCGCGTGGAGTCACTGCTGCCGCTCGTGTTCTTCGTCGTGGCGGTGAGCCTGTTCCCGCTGGGGGTGGGGCCGGAGCCGCAGACGCTGCGCCAGATCGCCCCCGGCGTGGTGTGGGTGTGCGCGCTGCTGGCTTCCATGCTGTCGGTGGGCACGCTGTACGCCTCGGACCACGCCGACGGCTCGTTGGAGCAGATGCTGCTGGCGCCGCAGTCGGCGGTGCCGGTGGCGGCGGCCAAGGCCACGGCGCACTGGGTGGTGACAGGGCTGCCGCTGATCGTGGCCGCGCCGGTCATCGGGCTGCTGTTCGACCTCTCGGCGCCGGCCCTGCAGGCACTCGTCGCGGGGCTGCTGCTGGGCACGCCGGTGCTCAGCCTGCTCGGCGGCCTGGGCGCGGCGCTGACGCTGGGCCTGCGCAGTGGCGGCATGCTGCTGATCCTCATCGTGCTGCCGCTGGCCACGCCGGCGCTCATCTTCGGCGCCGGAGCGGCTGCCACGGTGGAGCAAGGGTTGTCCGCTTCCGGGCACTATTCGCTTCTCGGCGCGTTGCTCATCGCCACGGCCTGCGGGGCGCCCTGGGCCACCGCCGCGGCGCTGCGCATCTCCACCGAGTGACCCGATGCCGCTGACCTTCTACACCTTCTCCTCGCCCCCGCGCTTCTACGCCCTCACCGGGGTGCTCGTGCCGGTGTGCTGGGCCGTGGCCGCCGCCTTCGCCGCGGCGGGCCTGTACATGGGATTCCTGGTGGCCCCCACCGATGCGACGCAGGGCGAGGTCTACCGCATCATCTTCATCCATGTGCCGACGGCGTGGATGTCGATGCTGCTGTATCTGGTCATGGCCTTCTGGGCCGCCGTGGGCTGGGCGTTCAACGCCCGGCTGGCCTCGATGGTGGCGCGGGCCATCGCCCCCACGGGCGCGCTCTTCACCTTCCTGGCGCTGTGGACGGGCGCCCTGTGGGGCCGCCCGACCTGGGGCACCTACTGGGTGTGGGATGCGCGGCTGACGTCCGAGCTCATTCTGCTCTTCCTGTACCTGGGCTACATCGCGCTGACCGAGGCGATCGACGACACGCGGCGCGCGGACCAGGCCGGCGCGCTGCTGGCGGTGGTGGGCGCGGTGAACGTGCCGATCATCTACTTCTCGGTGAAGTGGTGGAACACGCTGCACCAGGGGGCGTCGGTCAGCCTCACCGCAGCACCGAAGATGGCCAGTACCATGCTCACTGCCATGCTCCTGATGACCGTCGCCTGCTGGGCCTATTCGTTTGCCGTCGTGTTCATGCGCACGCGGGCCATCGTGCTGGAGCGCGAGCGCGACGCGGGCTGGGTGCGCGAACTCCTCGCCGCCAGGGCAAGCCGATGAACTGGGGCAGCTTCGCCAACTTCCTGGACATGGGCGGCCACGGCTTCTTCGTGTGGGGCTCCTACGGGGTGTTCGTGGCCTGCGTCGCGCTGGAGGCCACACTGGCCGCCCGGCGCCGCCGCGCGGCGCTGCAGGCGGCGCGGGATGCGGGGCACGCCGAGGCCGGGGAGGACCCGGCATGAAACCGCGCCACAAGCGACTGGCCTTCGTGGGCGTAGGCGTGGCCGCCGTCGGGGCCATCGTCGCCCTCGTGCTCAACGCCTTCCAGAGCAACCTCGTGTTCTTCTACTCGCCCTCGCAGGTGGCGGCCCACGAGGCCCCTCGGGCACGCACCTTCCGCGTCGGCGGGCTCGTGCAGGAGGGCAGTGTGAAGCGCGACGGCGTGAACGTGAGCTTCGTCATCACCGACACCGCGCGCACGGTGCCGGTGCGCTACCAGGGCATCCTGCCGGACCTCTTCAAGGAGGGCAAGGGTGTCGTGGCGCAGGGCCAGCTGCAGGACGGCGTGTTCGTCGCCCGCGAGGTGCTGGCCAAGCACGACGAGAACTACATGCCCCCCGAGGCCGCCGAGGCGCTGGAGAAGGCCAAGGCAGGCGACCCGAAGTACGGCAAGAGCGTCCAGGGCGCCAAGCCATGACCTCCCTCACCCCTTCAGGAAGCGCAGGATGAACCCCGAACTGGGCCACTTCGCCCTCTGGCTCGCGATGGGCCTGGCTCTGGCGCTGGGCGTGGTGCCACTGGCCGGCGCGCAGCGCGCGCGCGCCGACTGGATGGCGCTGGCGCGGCCCGGCTCGGTGCTGCTCTTCGCCCTGGTGGTGCTGTCGTACACGAGCCTCACGGCCTCGTTCGTGACGAATGACTTCTCCGTGGCCTACGTGGCGCAGAACTCCAACAGCGCCCTGCCCCTGGCCTACCGGATCGCCGGCGTGTGGGGCGGACACGAGGGCTCGCTGCTGCTGTGGCTGCTCATGCTGGTGGGCTGGCAGGTGGCGGTGGCGGTGTTCAGCCGGCAGCTGCCGCTTCCGGTGCTCGCGCGCATCGTCTCGGTGATGTCGCTCGTGGCCGTGGGCTTCCTCGCCTTCACCCTGCTGACCTCCAACCCTTTCGATCGGTTGCTGCCCGCGCCCCCGGACGGGCGCGACCTGAACCCACTCCTGCAGGACCCGGGCATGGTCATCCACCCGCCCATGCTGTACATGGGCTACGTGGGCTTCTCGGTGGCCTTCGCCTTCGCCGTGGCCGCGCTCATCGGCGGCAACCTGGACGCGCAGTGGGCGCGCTGGACGCGGCCGTGGACGACGGTGGCCTGGATGTTCCTCACGGTGGGCATCGCGCTGGGCAGCTGGTGGGCCTACTACGAGCTCGGCTGGGGCGGCTGGTGGTTCTGGGACCCGGTGGAGAACGCCTCCTTCATGCCCTGGCTGGTGGGCACGGCGCTCATCCACTCGCTGGCCGTCACCGAGAAGCGCGGCAGCTTCAAGAGCTGGACGGTGCTGCTGGCCATCCTCGCCTTCTCGCTGTCGCTGCTGGGCACCTTCCTCGTGCGCTCGGGGGTGCTGTCCTCGGTGCACGCGTTTGCCACCGACCCCACGCGCGGGCTGTTCATCCTGGGCTTCCTCGTGGTGGTGGTGGGCGCCTCGCTCGTGCTGTACGCCTGGCGGGCGCCGCAGGTGGGCCTGGGTGCGCGCTTTGCGATGCTGTCGCGCGAATCGCTGCTGCTGGGCAACAACGTGCTGCTGCTGGTGGCCTG
>JBMOGN010000211.1:0-5622 GCA_049318345.1 Rubrivivax sp.
GCATGCTGCTGCCCGACACCGTGGGCACGGGCGGCGACAGCCACACGCGCTTTCCGATCGGCATCAGCTTTCCCGCCGGCTCGGGCCTGGTGGCCTTCGGTGCGGCCACGGGCGTGATGCCGCTGGACATGCCCGAGAGCGTGCTCGTGCGCTTCAAGGGCACGATGCAGCCGGGCATCACGCTGCGCGACCTCGTGCACGCGATCCCCTACTACGCCATCCAGTCCGGCCTGCTCACGGTGGCCAAGGCGGGCAAGAAGAATGTGTTCTCCGGCCGCGTGCTGGAGATCGAGGGGCTGCCCGACCTGAAGGTGGAGCAGGCCTTCGAGCTCAGCGACGCGAGCGCGGAGCGCAGCGCGGCGGGCTGCACGGTCAAGCTCAACAAGGAGCCGATCATCGAGTACCTGAACTCGAACATCGTGCTGCTGAAGAACATGATCGCCGACGGCTACCAGGACCGGCGCAGCCTGGAGCGGCGCATCCACAAGATGCAGGAGTGGCTGGCTGCACCGACGCTGCTGCAGGCCGACGCCGACGCGGAGTACGCGCATGTCATCGAGATCGACCTGGCCGAGATCACCGAGCCGCTGCTGTGCTGCCCGAACGACCCGGACGACGTGAAGCCGCTGTCGGCCGTGGCCAACACGAAGATCGACGAGGCCTTCATCGGCTCGTGCATGACCAACATCGGCCACTTCCGTGCCGCCAGCAAGCTGCTGGAGGGCCGGCGCGACATCCCGGTGAAGCTCTGGGTGGCCCCGCCCACCAAGATGGACCAGGCCGAGCTGACCAAGGAAGGCCACTACGCCAATTTCGGCAGCGCCGGCGCCCGCACCGAGATGCCCGGCTGCAGCCTGTGCATGGGCAACCAGGCGCAGGTGAAGGAAGGCGCGACGGTGGTCTCCACGAGCACGCGCAACTTCCCCAACCGCCTGGGCAAGAACACGAACGTGTACCTGGCCTCGGCAGAGCTGGCGGCCATTGCCTCGCGCCTGGGCCGGCTGCCCACGGTGGCCGAGTACCACGCCGACATGGGCGTCATCAACGCCGACGGCGCGCAGGTGTACCGCTACATGAACTTCGACCAGATCGAGGAGTACGCGCAGGCTGCGCGGGCGGTCACGGCCTGAGGGCGGCTCAGCTGCGGGCCGGCACGCCACCGGCCGGCCGCGCGGGGGGCTCGCCCCAGGCGCCCAACGCGCGCAGCAGCGCTTCGGCCAGCAGGCGCCCCTTGAGCCGGTAGCCCGCGGCGCTGAGGTGCACGCCGTCGGGCTGCGCGAGTTGCGCCTGGCGCCATTGCACCATGGCGCCCTCTCCTCCGGCCACTTCGTGCCAGTCGTAGAACAGGCAGCCGTGGCGTGCGGCCAGCTCGCGCATGAGCCGGGCGTAGGCCGCAGCAGGCGGGGCACGCCGGCCTCGCGGCAGCATGTCCTGCACCGAGGTCAGCACGATCACCGCCTGCGGACGCACGGCTCGGATGCGCCGCACGGTGCGCGCCACCAGGTCGGCATGCCCCGGGCCGACACGCTCGCGGTCGATGATGTCGTTGGTGCCCCAGTCGAGGAGCACGATGTCCGGCTCCAGGGCCGCGAACTGAGGCTCGAAGCGCTGCTGCTGCTCGAGCGCGGCGAAGCCCGAGCCGCCCACGCCCAGGTTGTGGACCAGCACCCCGGCACGGGCGGCCTCCGCCTCCAGGCTGACCCCGTGCAGTTCGAAGACGGCCGGCTCCGACGAGACGTTCAGGAGGTCCACGCGCACGGTCGAGGTCATCGCGGGCAGGCGCAGGGCGACGAAGGGCGGGGCGGTGCCGGGGGCGAAGTCCAGGTTCGTCGACTGCTGGTGCTCGCCGCTGGAGACGATCAGGCGGTGCCAGGGCGAGGACACGCCGAAGAAGACCTTCACGGTGTCGGTGCCCGGCGGCAGCGGGCGGCTGAAGCGCAGCGTGAAGGACGCGCGCGGATCGGCGTTGTGGGCCACGAAACCGGAGACACCCAGCGGCAGGCGCGGGGGCTGCTGCACGCTGCTGGCGCTTGTCCAGCGGCCCTCGAAGGAGGACTGCAGGTCGTTCTGCGCGTAGGTGCGGGCGATCGAGGCGGGAAAGACCATCCCGCGCCCGGCCGCGCCCAGGGCCTGCTGCAGGTGCTCGCGCAGCGACTGCACGACATGGCCGCTGTGCACGTGGGAGTCGCCGAAGTGCAGCACGCTCAGACGCCGGCCCGGCGCGAGGCCCGACGCCGCAGCCGGGCGAGCCTGCGCCGCCAGCCCTGTCAGCCCCGTCAGCGCCGCCAGCGTCTCCAGGGCCGCACGCCCCTCGGCCTGCAGCGCATTGGCCTGCAGGCGCAGGAAGGCGTACGCAGCCGGATCGGGGCCGGGCTGCGGACTGCCGGGGGCCTGGGCCGGCGCAGCCGGGGTGGCAGGAACGGCTGGTGCGGCAGGGACCCCGGCGGGGCTGGCGGGCACGGGCTGCTCGGTGCCGGGGATCACGGTGCAGCGCGCTCCCGGCACGCGGCTGTCGCCGAAGTGCAGGCGTCCGTCAGCCGACTCGCAGCGGTACACCACGGTGGCCTGCGCGGCTACGGCCAGCAGGCAGCCCGCCGCCAGCAGCAACCGCGCCGCCGCGGTGCTCATGACCCGGGGCAGCTCCGCTCCCAATTCACGCGCCTGAGCACGTCGCTGTACCCGGGTGCCCCGTAGCGGATGCGGTCGAGGAACGCGTAGTAGTCCTCGCCGCGGTTGCGGTAGGAGCGCTCCTGCCAGACCTTGTAGTAGTCCACGCTGTCGCGCCAGTGCGGGAAGCTCATGTAGGAGTGGACCTGGAAGCCGAAGAGGTTGTTCTGCCGCATCAGCATCCCCGGACGCAGCCAGCCGGTTTCCAGGATGGCCTGGCGCATGACGATCTGCGGATGCAGGATGCCCTGGCGGCAGATCTCCTCGAAGACCTCGGTGAGCAGGGATCCGTCCACGCCCCTGCCCTGCTGGGCGCCGACGCCGCCGGCGGCCAGCATGACAGCCAGCGCGGCGAACATCGGACTGCGGCAGGGTGCTCTCATGGGCGCGCGCATTGTCGCGCAGGAGCGGCCCGCACCCCGCTCAGGGCCAGAACACCACCGCCCAGGTGAGCACGGCCAGGATCAGGCTGACCATCACGGCAGCGCTGCCCAGGTCCTTGGCACGGCCGAGCAGCGGGTGCGCCTGCAGGCTCACCGCGTCGGCCAGCGCCTCCAGCCCGGAATTGAGCAGCTCCACGATCCACACCAGCAGGATGGAGGCGCTCAGCACCAGCGCCTCCCACCGGGTGGGGGCGAGCCACCAGGCCAGCGCCAGCAGCGGCAGGCCCAGGGCAAGCTCCTGGGGGAAGGCCGCCTCGTGGCGCACGGCCGCGCGCAGGCCGGCCCAGGAGTAGCCCGTCGCGCGCAGGATGCGCACGAGGCCCGAGCGGCTCTTGAAGCCGCTGACCGGTTCAGCGTGGGCACCGTCTTCGGACATGCGTGCAGCCTCGTGCGGATGGGACGCCAGCGGGGCCGCGCTCAGCGCCGAGCCCGCCTCCACAGGACGAGCACGATGCTCAGGTTCAGCAGGTTCCAGGCCACGCCGTTGACGAACGCCGCAGTGTACGAGCCGGTTAGGTCGAAGACCTTGCCCGACATCCAGCCGCCCAGGGCCATGCCCAGCAGCGTGCACATCAGTACCGTGCCCACCCGGGCGCCGGCCTCGGCCGGCGGGAAGTACTCGCGCACGATGATCGCGTAGCTCGGAACGATGCCGCCCTGGAACAGGCCGAAGAGCGCGGAGATGAGGTACAGCGAGGCCAGCGAGTCGAAGGGGATGAACAGCAGCAGCGCCACGCCCTGCAGCACCGAGCCCAGCAGCAGCGTGCGCAGCCCGCCGATGCGGTCGCAGATGGCCCCCGAGATGAGGCGGCTGGCGATGCCGCAGGCGAGCATGAGCGAGAGCATCTCGGCGCCGCGCGCCGCGCCGTAGCCGAGGTCGCCGCAGTAGGCCACGATGTGCACCTGCGGCATGGACATGGCCACGCAGCAGGCCACGCCGGCCACGCACAGCAGCGCCTGGGCCCCGCCCAGCGGCAGCCCGAAGGGCCGCAGCGAGGGCACGGCCGTCTTCAGCGCGCTCACGGCGGCGGCCACCGCCGCGGGCGGGCGCGGCCGCAGCGCCAGCGCCAGCAGCGGCATGCCCACCGCGCACAGCACCGCCAGGCCGAAGTAGGCCGCGCGCCAGCCCTGCTCCTGCACCACCGCCTGCACGATCGGCGGCCAGATCGCACCGGCCAGGTAGTTGCCGCTGGCGCATACGGCCACGGCGATGCCTCGCCGGCGCACGAACCACAGCGAGGTGTCGGCCACCAGCGGTGCGAAGGTGGCCGAACTGCCGAGCAGGCCCAGCAGCAGGCCGTGCACGATGGAGAAGGAGACGATACCCGGGGCCATCGCCGCACCGGCGTAGCCCAGCGCCAGCCCCGCCGCGCCGATGAGCACCGGCACCATCACGCCGTGGCGGTCGGCCAGGCGGCCCATGAGCACCCCGCCCACGCCGAAGCCGATCATGAGCATCGTGTAGGGCAGCGAGGCGTCGGAGCGCGCCACGCCGTACTCGGCCTGCACGGCCGGCAGCACCACGGCCACCACGTACATGGCGCTGCTGCCCAGGGTCATGAGCCCGAGCGTGGCGGCCAGGCGCCACCAGGCGTAGCGGCTGTCGGCCTGGAGGCTGCCGGCCTGGCGGGTGGTGGGAGCGGCGGGAAGGGGCATGCGGGTGGCGGCGGCTCAGCGCTCCGGCGCGACGGCCTCGGCCCAGTCGACCAGGGCGCCCAGCAGGTCCTGCCCGCGCTCGTCGGCGTGCTCGCCGAGCTCGTCGATGCGCTCGAGGAAGGCGGCCAGCGTCCAGGCGCCGTCCGCGCCCTCGTGCAGCCGGGCGATGCGGTGCTCGAGCCAGCGCGCGCGCTCGTCGTCGGCCAGGGTGGCAGGGAAGTTGCGCGCGCGGTACCGGAACAGCAGCTCCTCCAGCCGGCCGTCGCGGAAGGCCGGGCGCTGGCGCGCGAGCTCCTCGGGAGGGAGCGCGCGCAGGCGCTGCAGCCGGGCGCGGTCTTCGTCGGGCACGAAGCCGCCGTACAGGTCCTCGTCGACGTCCACCGCGCCCTCGCGGGCGGGGCGGCGGTAGACCTCGGGCCACACGCCGGCCATCTCGCCCACGAGCCGCGCGGCCTTGGCGGCGTTCGCGTCGGTGCGGGCGAAGTCCACGCCCCAGCGCTCGGCGCGGTCGGGCGCGAGCGTCTGCAGGCGCGAGATCACCACGGGCGACTTGTTCAGGTGGATGGTCTTCAGCGGCAGGCGCGTCACGCCCTCGGGCAGATCCTGGGTGCGAGTGAACAGGCGCATGCGGATGGTGTCCGCATCCAGGCCGAGCAACTCCTCGGGGTCGTGCGCGAGGTCCCAGACGATGACCTCGTTGCGGTACAGCGGGTGCGTGGCCAGGGGGAACACCACCGCCAGGCAGCCCCGCTCCACCGGGTACATGCCCGAGATGTGCAGCACCGGGCGGCTGAGCACGAGCTCCTCCATCACCGCCTGGCGGCTGCGCAGGCGCAGGCGGAAGTCCCACAGCCGC
>JBMOGN010000212.1:0-5586 GCA_049318345.1 Rubrivivax sp.
TCCTGTGGGCGGGCATCGGCGAGGCGCAGAAGCTGGCGGTGATCTTCATTGGCAGTTTCTTCCAGCTCGTGCTGATGATCGCCGTGACCGTGGGCCACACCCGTCGCGACCTGGTGGAGGCGGCCTACACGCTGGGCGTGCGCGACCGCGCCCTGATCTGGCGCGTGCTGATCCCGGGCGCCGCGCCGGAGATCGCCGAGACGCTGCGCATGGTGCTCGGTTGGGCCTGGACCTACGTGATCGTGGCCGAGCTCATCGGTGCGTCCAGCGGCATCGGCCACATGATCACCGACAGCCAGGCGCTGCTGGCCACTGACCAGATCATCTTCGGCATCATCGTCATCGGCCTCATCGGCCTGTGCAGCGACCTGCTGTTCAAGGCGCTGAACCGGCGCCTGTTTCCGTGGGCGGCGCTGCGGTGAGCACCGACAACCGCCGCCCGACTCGGGGGCGCCGTGACGGCGGCATCCTGGTGACCGCCTGGCGCGAGATGTGGAGCGACGAGGAGGCGCTGGCCGAACACCGCGACCGCATCGCCGAGCGCCTCATCGCCCTGGCTGCCATCGTCTGTGCGGTACTGCTCGTCTACCAGGCCGCGAGCCAGCGTCTGGTGCTGGCCGGACTGATCACGGTGGTGCTGCTCTTCCTCGTGCTCAACCTGTGGAGCCTGCGTCGGCAGCGCCGCCCGATCGTGCCGTACTGGCTGCTGGTGCTGGCGGTGTCGGTCAGTGCCCTGTTCGCCACCGCCTACCAGGGCTTCTACGGCATCTTCTGGTCCTTCCCCATCCTGTTTGCGGCGTACTTCGTGATGCCGCGACGGCAGGCCACCTGGATGGGCCTGGGCCTGACCGTCAGCATGGCGCTGGTCACCGGCTACGCCGTCGGGGTGCCTCCGGCCATTCGCGCCGCGGCCTCGCTCGGGCTGACCCTGATGATGATCACCTCGGCGCTGTCGATCATCGGCGAGCTGCAGCGTGCGCTCACCGAGCAGGCCATCACCGACCCGCTCACCGGCGCCTTCAACCGGCGCCATCTTCAGACGGAGCTGGCGCGGCTGCAGCCGCCCGAGTCCGGGCAACGCACCTCGCATGCGCTGCTGTCCATCGACATCGACCATTTCAAGCTCGTCAACGACTACTTCGGCCACGCCGTGGGCGACGCCGTGCTGCAGAAGCTGGTGGCCGCCATCAAGGCGCGCAAGCGCGCCAGCGACCTGCTCTTTCGCACCGGTGGCGAGGAGTTCATGGTGCTGCTGCACCGCACGAGCGAGGTCCAGGCCCGTGCCATCGCGGAGGACCTGCGCGAGCGTCTGGAGTCACAGGCCTGGCTGCCCAATGGCGACTCGGTGACCATCAGCATCGGTGTGAACTGCTGGCGCCCCGGCGAGACCGTGGACGCCTGGCTCATCGGTGCCGACCGCGCCTTGTACGAGGCCAAGCGCGAGGGGCGCAACCGCGTCACCGTGGCCGGGGACGGGGACGCATGACACCCGGCCTCGCGTCCTCGGCCATCCTGCAGGTGCGCGGCGTGGAGCGCCGATTCGACACGGCGGGCCGCTCCACGCTGGCCCTGCAGGCCACTGACTTGCAGGTCGCGGAAAACGACTTCGTCACCATCCTCGGGCCCAGCGGCTGCGGCAAGAGCACCCTGCTGCGCATCGTGGCCGGGCTGGACCACCCCACAGCGGGCGAGGTGCTGCTCGATGGCCGGCGCATCGAGGAGCCGGGCGCCGACCGCGGCATGGTCTTCCAGAGCTACACGCTCTTCCCCTGGCTGACGGTGCTCGACAACGTGTGCTTCGGGCTGCGTGAACGCGGCCTGCCGCGCGCGCAGCAGCTGGAGATCGCGCGCAGCTTCATCGACAGGGTGGGCCTGTCGGGCTTCGAGGGCCACTTTCCCAAGCAGCTGTCCGGCGGCATGCAGCAGCGCACGGCCCTGGCGCGTGCGCTGGCCAACAGCCCGCGCATCCTGCTCATGGACGAACCCTTCGGCGCGCTGGACCACCAGACGCGCGAGCTCATGCAGGAGCTGCTGCTGGGCATCTGGGAAGCCGAGGCCAAGACGGTGCTGTTCGTCACCCACGACATCGACGAGGCGGTCTTCATGGGCAGCCGGGTGGTCGTCATGAGTGCCCGGCCCGGACGCATCAAGCTCGACCGCGCCGTGCCGCTGGCGCACCCGCGCCACTACTCGGTGAAGACCACGCCGGCCTTCGCCGAGCTGAAGGCCGAGCTGACCGAAGCCGTGCGCGAGGAGGTGCTGGCCACGCAGCGCCTGGCGCAGCAGGCTGCTCGGCCCTGACGCCTGCAGCGGGGGGCGGCGCTCAGCCCGCCGGGTCGTCGACGAACCGGTTCTCCAGCGCGCCGATGCCGTCGATCTCCACCCGCACCACGTCGCCGTGCCGCAGCCACACCGGCGGGTTCAGGCCCATGCCCACGCCCGCGGGCGTGCCGGTGGCGATGATGTCGCCGGGCAGCAGCGTGATGCCGCGCGAGCAGGTCTCGATGAGGGTGGGCAGGTCGAAGATGAGGTCTTCGGTGTTCGCGTCCTGGCGCTTGTCGCCGTTGACGAAGCACTGCACCCGCGTGCGCTGGCCGTCGAGTTCGTCGGCGGTGACGATCCACGGGCCCATCGGGCAGAAGGTGTCGAAACTCTTGCCCAGGTCCCATTGCTGGTGGCGCATCTGCACGTCGCGCGCGGTCACGTCGTTGACGATGGTGTAGCCCCAGACGTGCCCCATGGCCTCGGCGCGCGTGATGTTGCGCCCGCCCCGGCCGATGATCACCGCGAGCTCGGCCTCGTAGTCGATCTGCGTGGACACCGCGCGCGGCAGCCGCACGTCCTGGCCGGTGGCGATCACGCATTCGGGCACCTTCGTGAAGACGATGGGCCACGCCTGCGGGTTCGCGTTGCTGTCCTTGAAGACCGTGTCGCGCAGTTCGCGGGCGTGGGCGTGGTAATTGCGCCCGACGCACCAGATGTTGCGCCGCGGCTTCGGGATGGGGGCCTCCAGGCGCACCTGCGCCAGGGGCAGGGGCGGGCCGTCCGCGGCCGGCAAGGGCAGGCCGGCCACGGCGCCGTCCACGAGAGCCAGCGCCCCGCTGTGGGCGTCGTCCACGGCCAGCGGGGTGACGGTGAGACCGGCCGGGTCGACGAGGCCGACGCGGCGGCGGCCCTGGTGCTGGAAGGTGGCGATGCGCATGGGGGGCAGCGGTGAAGTGAGTCCGGGGGATGCTACCCGGGCCACGAATGGCCGAGCGCCGCACCCGACCTCTGCCGGGTGCCCGCGCGCCGGCTGGCGCGCCGGCCCACACTGCGCCCCGGGGCCGATTCCCCGGCCAACCTGGAGCACCCCGCGATGAAGTTCGACACCCGCCTGCCCTGGCTGCCCCGCATCTGGGTCCTCGCCCTCGCCTCGGGCCTGATCGCCTGGTGCGCCGCGCCTGCTCACGCCCAGGAGTGGCCCGCCGCACGCCCGATCAAGCTCATCGTGCCCTTTGCCACCGGCGGTTCGGCCGATGTCTTCGGCCGCGTGCTCGGCCAGCGGCTGCAGGAGGCGCTCGGCCAGAGCGTCGTCGTGGAGAACCGCCCTGGCGCGGGCGCCATCATCGGCACCGACGCCGCGGCCAAGAGCCCGCCCGACGGCTACACGCTGCTCGTGATGTCGAACACGCACACCGTCAACGAGTCGCTCATCGCCAACAAGCCCTACGCGCTGATGCGCGACTTCGCCCCCGTGGCGCCGATCAACGCCTCGGACCTCGTGCTGGTGGCCCGCGCCGGGCTGCCCTCGGCCAACGTGGCCGACCTCCTGCGCGCCGCGCGCGCGCGTCCCGACGGCATGACCTACGCCTCCTCCGGCCCGGGCACGCCGTACCACATGGCCGGCGAGTTGCTCAAGGCGCTGGCCGGCGTGAAGATCGTGCACGTGCCCTACAAGGGCAGCGCGCAGGCCCGCACCGACGTGCTCGGCGGCCAGGTGGACATGATGTTCGACGCCATCCCGACGATGGTCGAGCAGGTCAAGGCCGGCAAGGTGCGGGCATTGGCCACGAGCGGGCGCACGCGCTCGTCGATCATGCCCGACGTGCCCACCCTGGCCGAGGCTGGCGTGCCCGGCTACGAAGCCACCATCTGGCTGGGCGTGATGGCCCCGCGCGGCACGCCCGCGGCCATCGTCAATCGGCTGAATGCCGAGATCGCGAAGATCACCTCCAACGCCGACATCCGTCGCGGCTGGAGCCAGCAGGGCTCGGCCCCGCTGACGATGAACGTCGAGGAGTTCACGCGCTACCTCAACGAGGACATCGCCAAGTGGGCCAACCTCGTGAAGACGGCCAACATCAAGGCCGACTGAACGCTCCTGGCCGTGCCGGTCCTGCTCGTCAATGGCCAGCGCTGTGAACTCGACGCGCCGCCCGGGCGGGCGCTGCTGGATGCGCTGCGCGAGGACCTCGGCCTGACCGGTACCCGCGAGGGCTGCCGGGCCGGGGAGTGCGGCGCCTGCCATGTGCTCGTGGACGGGCGCGCGTTGGCGTCCTGCCAGACCCCGCTGTGGGCCGCCGAGGGGCGTGAGATCACGACGGTGGAGGCCTTGCCCGCGGCCCTGCACGAGGCCTTCGAGGCGGAACAGGCCGCGCAGTGCGGCTACTGCAGCGCCGGGATGCTGGCCGCGGCCGCGGCGCTGCTGCGCGCCGAGCCCGATCCGCAGGAGGCGCAGATCCGCGCCGCCCTGGACCGCCAGCAGTGCCGCTGCGGCGCGCATCTGCCCATCGTGCGTGCGGTGCGCCGGGCGGCAGCTGCGCTGCGCGGCAGCGTGTCTTGAGCACCCCGGCCGACCCGCCACGGCCCGCCGCGTCGGCAGAAGACTGGCCCGCGGCCGTCAAGCGCCATCCACGCCCGGCGCAGTGGCTGCGCGTGGACGACGAAGGCCACTTGGAGGTGCGCAGCGGCAAGGTGGAGATCGGCCAAGGCATCCAGCGCGCGCTCGCTCGCCTCGTGGCCCGGGAACTCGGCTGGCCCCTCGCACGCGTGCGGGTCTCGCATCCGTCCACCGCCACCCACCCCGACGAAGGCATGACCTCGGGCAGCCTGTCGATGCAGGACTCGGGGGCTGCGCTGCGCATCATGGCGGCGGTGGTGCGCGAGCGGTTGTGCGAGGCCGCCGCGCGGCGCTGGAGCGTGCCGCGGGAGCAGGTGGAACTTTGCGAGGCACGCCTGCTGTCGTCGCAGGGGCTGTCGATCGACGCGGCGGCGCTGCTCGAGCCGGCCCTGCTGGAGACACCGGTGCAGGGCGTGCCGCCCCCGGCTGCCGCCTGGATGCCTGACCGGCGCCCGGACGCGCTCGACCCCTCGCTCACCCGCCGCGCCGTCTTCCGCGGCGAGCCGCACTTCATCCACGACCTGCACCTGCCCGGCCTGCTCCACGGGCGGGTGCTGCACCCCCCGGCCGCCGATGACCAGCCGCTGGAGGGAACCTGGCCCGCTGGCCTGGACCCGATGCCCGGCCAGGTCGATGCCTGGTGCGATGGCGCGCTCTTCGGCGTCCTGGCCGAGCGTCCTTCGCAGGCCCAGGCGCTGCTCGAG
>JBMOGN010000213.1:0-5575 GCA_049318345.1 Rubrivivax sp.
CCGTGCACGGCCAGGAAGGCCTTCATCAGCGCCACCGCGATCTTGCTCGGCTCGAACGAGACGACCGCCCCGTTGCGCCGAATGATCTGGTACGCCGTGAAGGCCGACGCTGCCCCCGCGCTGCCGCCCTGCGGCAGGCGCGGAGCAAGCGTCGGCTCCTGGCCCGTGATCGTGACAGTCTGCATGAATTCCCCTTGAAGATGAATCTGGAAAGCGGTTCTCGAAAGCTCGGGGGAGGCATCGGCTGGCCTCCCGGCGCCGATGCGGCAGACATCGGCACGACACTATATATGGGGGTCCCGACGCCTTCAAGGCACTACAGGTAGCGCCGGATCGGTACTTCCCCCATTTTGCACCAGACCGCCCTGAGCTTGCTCGGCGGGCTCCGGCGCACCCACTCCCAGGCGCGCCATGCGGTAGCGCATCTGGCGCAGCGACAGGCCCAGGCTTGCTCCCGCCGCGGTGCGGTTGTAGCGGTGGTGCTGCAGGGCGCGCTCGAGGATGTCCCGCTCGACGCCGTCGAGGTAGGCCGCCAGATCGGCCGGCAGCGCGGCCGGCTCCGGGCGCACGCTGATCGCGCCGTCCTGCGCCCGGGGCAACGGCGCCGCGGAAGGCGCCACCGGTGAGGCCGGCCCCAGCTCGTCGAGCATGAGATCGGCCGCATCGATGTGGTCTCCGCCCGACATCGCCAGCGCGCGGTGCAGGAGGTTCTCCAGTTCGCGCACATTGCCTGGCAGGGGCTGGCGCGCCAGCAGCTGCATGCAGTCCTCGGTGATCTGCGGAGCAGGCTCCACGCCCGCCTCGTGCGCGATGCGCGCCACCAGCGCTCGGCAGATCGGGGCGATGTCGTCCGGTCGCTCGCGCAGCGGCGGCACGTGGATCTGGATCACGTTGAGCCGGTAGTACAGGTCCTGGCGGAAGCGGCCGGCCTGGACCTCCTCGGCCAGGTCCTTGTGCGTGGCGCTGAGCAGGCGCACGTTCACCGGGACCTCGGCCACCGCGCCGATGGGGCGCACGGCGCGCTCCTGCACCGCCCGCAGCAGCTTGCTCTGCATGGCCAGCGGCAGGTCGCCGAGCTCGTCGAGGAAGAGCGTACCGCCCTGAGCCGCCTGGAAGAATCCCGGCCGGTCCTCGTGGGCGCCGGTGAATGCGCCCTTGCGGTACCCGAAGAACTCCGCCTCCAGCAGCGTCTCGGGGATCGCTCCGCAGTTGACGGCGACGAAGGGCGCCGTGGACCGTGCCGACATCTCGTGGATGGCACGCGCCACCAGCTCCTTGCCCGTACCCGACTCGCCGCGCACGAGCACCGGGGCCATGCTGCGCGCGAGCTTGTCCACGAGCAAGCGCACCTGGCGCATGGCCGCAGAGTCGCCCACCAGCCGGTCGATGGCCTCAGGCAGCGCCCGCGCGCCCGGGCGATCCCCGCGCGCCGCGTTCGAGGCTTCCCCAGGGCGGCCCAGGGCGGAAGCCACCGCCGCGCGGAACTGACGCAGGTCCACCGGCTTGGTGAGGTAGTCGTAGGCGCCGGCCTTCAGCGCCTCCACCGCGTTCTCTGCCGAGCCGAAGGCCGTGATCACGATCGTGCGCTCGGGGCGCCGGCCCTCGTCCAGCCGCAGCAGCAGCTCCATGCCGGTGCCGTCGGGCAGCCGCATGTCGGTGATCACCAACTGGAAACTCTCGGCCTGAAGCAGCGCCCAGGCCTCCGTCACCGAGGCGGCACAGGTGACGTCGTAGCCCTCGCGCACGAGAGTGAGCTCGTACAGCGTGCGCAGATCAGGTTCGTCGTCGACGACCAGCAGTCTCGTGTGGGCGTTGTCGCTCATGCCAGGGCAGTTGGAGAGGTACCGCGCACGCGGGCGCGCCTGAGGACGAGCACGAAGGCGTTGCGGTGGCGCGCATCGTGCAGGCGCGGACGGAACTCGATGCTCGCGCCGTGTCGCTCGCACAGCTCGCGGCAAATATACAGGCCGAGCCCGGAGCCGCGGCTGCGGGTGGAGAAGAAGGGCTCGAAGAGATGGCGCTCGATGTCCGGGGAGATCGGCGCACCGTCGCTGGCCACGGAAATCACGGCCGTGCGCGCGTCGCGCTCGGCCAGGCGCAGTTGAAGCGTGCCGGTCTGCCCGGAGCCGTGCCGCATGCCGTTGTCCAGCAGGTTCACGAGTACGCGCTGCAGGTGATCGGGGTCGAAGATCACGGGCACCGGGGCTGCGGGGAGATCCAGCTCGAGGACGCCCGCGCCACCGTTGGGAGTGGCCAGGGCAGCCTCCCACTCGCGGGCGATCTCCTGCACGCGCTCGCGTGCATCCAGCGTGCGCTCGTCCTGATCGGGGTTGCTCGCAGCCGCCTCGAGGACGTCGCCCACGATGCGCTGCAGCCGGCGGACGTTTTCCTGGACCATGGCCGACAGCCGCTGCTGGTGCGGCGAGCCGGCGTCCTCGGCCAGCAGCTGGTTGGCCTGCGCAATGGCCGCCAGCGGGTTGCGGATCTCGTGCGCGATGCCGGCAGACATGCGGCCCATGGCCGCGAGCTTGTCGGTGCGCTGGCGCGCCTGCACCTCGCGCATGTCCTCCAGGAACAGCACGCAGAAGGTCTCCTGGCCAGTCGCTTGCTCGCCTGCATCCACGCGGCTGCGTGTGAAGCGCAGCCTCACGAGCAGCACCCGGCGCTGGCCGGAGTCGAACTGCAGCTCGACCGTGCGCCCGGCCTGCGAGCCGCCTCCAGTCTCGAAGGCCTGGCGCACGAGCTCGGCCAGGGGCGCCCAGGCCGGCTGGGCGGTAAGCGGAAAGGGCGCCGCGGGCGTGCCCGCCGGGGCGAGCAGCTGGCGGGCCGCCGGGTTCGCGGCCCGCACCCGCAGCAGGTCGTCCACCACCAGCACCCCTTCGGTCATCTCCTCCAGCACGAGGCGGTTGAGCCGGGCCTGCGTGCGTGCCACCGCCAGCCGCCCCCGGGCGGTCTGCTCCTCGGTACTCAGGCGTGCGGCAAGCTCGCTGGTCACCGCCGCGATGAGGAAGAACCCAATGCCCGCCACGCCCTGCTGGGCCAGCACGATGACGCCGTCGGTGGCATTCATCGATGTGCGCCAGCCCACCGCCAGGAGCATGAGGGCCACCGCAGCAGCCGTCCCCAACGCCAGCACGCGCGTGGTCAGCACCCCCGACATCAGCACCGGCAGCACCAGCAGCGCCACATAGTTGAGGCTGGAGTCGGGCTGCGCCACCTGCAGCGTGAAAAAGGCCGCCAGGTCCACCCCGATGGTCGCGAGCCATTGCGCCTGGGTGTGGCGGTCCCCCGCGGGCGGACCCATGAATGCGCGCAGCGGCGGCAGCAGCCACAGCACGAAGGCTTGCAGCGTGTACAAGGCACTGGCCAGGAGCAACACCGCCGGAGTGGGCAGGCCCAGCCAGACACCGCCGGCATGCACCGCCATCAGGCACAGCCCGACCACTACGCGCGCGCCCACGTACACGCGCACGATGCGACGGATCGTCGGCTCGCCGGACATCAGCCCGCGCGGGCCTGACGCCCGCTCGTCCACGGCCGGTTCGAACTCCTCGTCCCGCAGCATCGATGCTGCACCGGCCGGCAGCCTGGAGTGGCGGCGCTCGGCCTGGCGGCGGTCCCCGCGGCGCCGGTCGCTGGCGCGTCGATCGCGGGCCGCGTCCGCCTCGTTCATGAGCCGCTCGGGCCGGCCTTGAGATGGTCCTGACTGCAGTAGCTGCGGCCGTCGTGGCGACGAGCCTCGCCAGCGGGGAAGAGCACGCCGCAGTGAGCGCAGCCGATCATCTCCTGCGGCCCGGCACGGGGAGCACCGGGTGCCTGCGCCTCGTCGCGTTCGCCGGGTCGGGCACCACGGCGTGACTGACGCCCCAGCAGGGCCCACAGCGCCACCGCCACCACCAGGAGCACGAGGACGATCTTCAAGATGGGGGCCCTCCTGGCGTCTAGGCCGCGCTGCGCTCGAGCAGGACCTCGAGCACGAAGCGCGAGCCCACGTAGGCCAGCTGCAGCAGGATCACGCCGGCGTACAGCCAGCGGGTGGCCTGCTGGCCTCGCCAGCCGCGCCAGTGCCGGCCCGCCAGCAGCCAGGCGAAGATCACCCAGCTCAGCAGCGACAGCACGGTCTTGTGATCCCAGCGCCAGGCCGAGGTGGTCAGCACACCCAGCGCGATGGCCACCGTGAGCACGGCAAAGCCGGCCTTCACGAAGAGAAAGGTCAGGCGCTCGAGCTGCAGCAGCGGCAGCCCGAAGGGCCCGGTCAGCCCCTTGCGCAGGCGCAGCCGCCGCTCGGCACTGTCCAGCATGAGGCCGTGCAGCACCGCGGCGCCAAACAGGCCGTAGGAGCCCACCCCCAGCACCCAGTGCAGGGAGCCCCAGCGCGAGCCCAGGGCGCGCGGATCGCCGGGAAACAGGAGCTCCAGCACGACCGCGGCCGCACCCAGCAGCGCCAGCGCACGGCGCACGCGCGGCGACGGCAGCAGGCGGTTGTCGAAGGCGTGCACGACGAGCACCAGGCACACGGTGAGCGACAGCACGGGCCCGAAGCCCAGCCGCACCGCACCAGGCCCGGCGCCTGCGATTTCAGTGGCCAGCAGCGCCGCGTGCAGGACGATCGCCAGCCCCAGCAGGCGCGGTGCGTGCCGGTTCGTGGCATCGCCAGGCCAGGCCGCCAGCGCGTAACCAGCCAGGGCTGCCAGGGCCAGCAGCAGCGCCCAGGGACCCGCTGGTGCGACGGATAGAATCATCCCGACAGTTTACTTTCGCCGCACCGCATGGCGTCCACCCTTTCCGATCGTCTGTCGCGCCTCGTGAAGACGATGCGCGGGCAGGCGCGCATCACCGAAAGCAATGTCCAGGACATGCTGCGCGAGGTGCGCATGGCCCTGCTCGAAGCGGACGTGGCGCTGCCGGTGGTGCGCGACTTCATTGCCCGGGTCAAGGACAAGGCGCTCGGCCAGGAGGTAGCGGGCTCACTCAACCCGGGTCAGGCCTTCGTCGGCATCGTCCACCAGGAACTCGCCCGCACGATGGGCGATGTCGATGAAACCGGCGCCTCCCGCGGCGGGGTGGCCGACCTGAACCTGGCGGTGCAGCCACCCGCGGTCATCCTGATGGCCGGCCTGCAGGGCGCCGGCAAGACGACAACCACCGCCAAGCTCGCCCGGCACCTGATGGAGCGTCGGCGCAAAAAGGTGCTCACCGTATCGGCAGACGTCTACCGTCCGGCGGCCATCGAGCAGCTGCGTACGGTCACGCAGCAGGCCGGCGCGGAGTGGTTCCCGAGCGAGCCGGCGCAGAAGCCGCGCGACATCGCGCTGGCCGCGCTGGACCACGCCCGGCGCCACTACTTCGACGTGCTCATCGTCGACACCGCCGGCCGGCTGGGCATCGACGAGGCCATGATGGCCGAGATCCGCGAGCTCCACGGCCTGCTGCGGCCGGTGGAGACCCTCTTCGTGGTCGACGCGATGCAGGGCCAGGACGCCGTGAACACCGCGCGCGCCTTCCGCGAGGCCCTGCCGCTGACGGGCGTGGTGCTGACCAAGCTCGACGGCGACTCGCGCGGCGGCGCGGCGCT
>JBMOGN010000214.1:0-5515 GCA_049318345.1 Rubrivivax sp.
CTGATTCGCTCCTTTGCCCGCCGGCGGCATTGGGCGAGTGACCGCGCTCGGACTCTGCCGCCTTCCAACTGCCGACACTGAACGGCCGCATCCAGTCTTGCACAGACTTCGGCACCCCAGCGACCGCTCTGCCGCGCCTGCCGCTCAGCTCTATGGAGCGCCGATTCATTCGGCCGGCGCCTGCGTCGGACGTGCCATTTCGGATAGAGCTTCCCGCAGGCCCCTTTCGGCAGCATCGACCGCCCCGGCGAGATAGCCCGGGAACTGCAGTGACCATTCGCTGCCAATGCCGACCAGCCGGCCCTGCCATGCGCCCTCATCAGCGCTGCGGGAAGGGGCCGAGGCATGGTGGCCCACAGCGTCCTGGTCCTCGTCGGTCGCGGTCAGCGGGTCGGCGGCCCAGTCCTTCAAGGCATCGCCTACCGGTGAGCCGGCGCGCTCGCCAAACAGCCGGACGAGTTGCGCGCGGCAGTGGGCACGCAGCACCTCGTCGCTGACCTGACGACGCACCTGCGCCGGCACACCGAGGAAGCCAAACAGCGCGGCATGGCCGCCGGGCATCGAGACGTCGTGGACCTCGCCCATCGGGCCGACGCTGCTGCGCGCGCCGCCGGAGAGGCCCTGCGCGCGCCAGAAGGGCGTGTCGTAGACGGCCACGTATTTCGCGTGAGGCGCCATCCAGGTCGGTGTGGCCCGCCAGCGGCGCGCGAGTTCGGCCGGCAGCGGTGGATCGAACTGCAGGCGGGTCGCGGCGATCCGCGGAGACAGTGCCAGCAGCACCTGCTCGGCGTGCCAGAGCATGGACGTGCCGGCTGCATCGTCAACCGTCAACTCGACGCGATGGGCCTCGCGGCGCAGCCGCCGCACCGTCTGTCCGGTGCGGACGATGGCCGGATCGAGCCGGGCGTGCAAGGCCGCGACAAGGGCGCCCGTGCCACCCACCAGTCGCATCGACGGCGGCTCGCTGGCATACGCCGGCGTGCGAAGCGGCGGCGTTCGCGCCGAGCGCTCGACGAGCAGGTCGCCGTCTTCGAACTGCGCAAAGCGCTGGACCCCCAGCTCGGCGACCAGCTGGTCGAGTTGCGGCTGCAACGCCGGCCAGAACCAGCTCGGCCCGAGGTCGAAGCGATCGAGCGCGGAGTCGGTCATGTCCACGAGCGATCCTGTGGCGTCGACCGAGAGGATGCGGCCGCCCAAGGTGGTGCGCGCCTCCAGCAGCACGATGTCGCGCACGCCTTGCTGCACGAGCCGCCACGCAGCCACCAAGCCCGCCAGGCCCCCGCCGACGACGGCGATGCGGGCCTGGAACGTCGTCACGCAGCGAGCCCGGCCAGGTGACCCGTCTTCAGGTAGACGGTGGTCCCGGCGTCGCCCGCATGGATCTCGGGGGCGTCGCCGGGCGGAAGCCTGAGCCAGCTCAGCGCTCCGAGCACGGTGGTGCCGACGATCGACCGGCCTTCGATCACCAGGAGTTCGGCACCGCCTGGCGTGTCCAGCTGCAGCGTATGGCCCGGCGGCAAGCGGATCAAGCTCACCTGCTCGTGATCGGTGGCGTACAGCGCACAGACTGGGTGACGGCCATCGGTCCGCCAGCTTGATGGATCGCGGGTGTCGACGCGCACGGTGCGCGTGTCGTTCGCCGCCATCTGCCACAGCTTCACGAAGATCAGCGCGCCGTCCGCGCTCGACGGCTGATGTGCCGAGCCTGGCGGATTGCGCAGGTACCAGCCGGGCCCGAAATCGCCACTGCCGTCGGAGAAGGTGCCGGACAGCACCAGGATCTCCTCGCCGCCCGGGTGACCGTGCGCGGGGAAGACCGATGCGGGCGCATAGCGCACCAGACTGGTGGCCCGCGCTCGCTCGGCGCCCAGGCGGTCCAGCAATACCCGCTCCACGCCGGGCTGCGGCGAGGCCACCCAGCGAAGTTCAGCCGCCGTCACGGTGGCGCGCAGAGAGAAGTCGGGATGCACGAGCATGATCGGCTGCAACTGTAGTCACGTCTGTCGGCTCCGCAGCGGTTGCTGCCGGTCACCATCCGGATGCGAACTCACGGTGAGTGGCATCAAGCCGATACTCAGACTACACGCCGTGCCAGCCGCGAGCGTCGGCGATGCGAAGGATAGAAGGCGATGGTCTCGGCTGCTTGGCCGGACCACCCTGACGGCTGGTCTCCTGCGGCGCAACGTACTCCGGGCGACCCGGCAGCGACATTCGCCATCCCCCGGATGCCTGCCGCAATCAGGCCACCGCGCCCACCCAGTTTTCCGTCAACAGGCCAGGTACCCGCTCGAATTCGGTGAGGTTGTTGGTGACCAGGGTCAGTCCTTCGCTGCGCGCGTGGGCCGCGATGTGCAGGTCGTTCACCCCGATCGGGCGCCCTGCCTTCTCCAGGGCCGATCGGACCGCTCCATAGTGCTGCGAGGCCTTGGCGGTGTAGGGCAGCACCTCGACCGGCCGCCGATTGATGACGTAGGTGACGATGTTGGTGTCGAGCAGGTACTTGAGCATGCGGTCGCTCAGAGGGCTTCGCGCCCGGCCTGCTGTTGGCACGCACGCCCGGAAATGAAGTCATCGGAGGCCTGCGGCCCGTTCAGAAAGAACTCGTCCCAGGTGTGCCCGACCGGGGAGATGATTCTGTCCACGCCGCGGGCGCGCACCTGCACCTTCTTGACACCTTCGGGCAGCCGCACGTCCGCCGGCAAGCGTACGGCCTGCGAACGGTTGATGGTGAAGACGGACGTGATGCTCATCGCGGAATCTCGAGCGGGATATGGCACCAGCATATCCCGCTTGACAAGTCCTCCGGGGAGGGGGGTCACGACGATGGGGAGCGTGTGTATCCCGACGACTGGTCATGGCCGGCTCCTGGGGTACACGAGCGTCAGCTTCCTGGCCACCGCGAAACGCGAAGCGACAAGGCTTGTCTGTCCGGCACCTTGCGGGACGCTCGAAGGAGGACTGAGGGTCGAGTGAGACCTGACGCCGCGGGGAGAAGGAGTCATTCGGGTGCCGTGGTACCGGCCGGCATGTGCCACTGACCGCTCTCGACGGTGCAGCGGTCATCCGAACCGCGGACCCGCCAAAGACCGGTTCCGATCACGGCCGTCACTGAGCAGTCGAGCATGACCGGCAGCAAGAAGCGCGGCCGGACACCCCAGCAGCTGCCCTGGGTTAAGGTTCGCACCGAGCCGTTCCAAAGGATGTTGTCTTGCCTGATCGTCTCCGTCATCTGCGGGCTGCGCTTGGGGGCGCGTGCTTGGCCGTGCACCTGACGGCGCGCGTGGCCGCGGTCTTGGCCTTGCCCATCTGGTTTGCCCCGAATCTGGCGCAGGCCCAGGCATTCCAGTTCGTCGCATTAGGCGACTTACCTTACGGCTCCGCTTCACAGGCCCCTTATCAGGCGCTGATCGAACGCATCAACCAGCTGTCGCCCGCGTTTTCGATCCACGTCGGCGACTTCAAATCCGGTTCAACGGCTTGCAGCGACGAAGAGTTCTCGCGTCAGTTGGCCCATTTCCAGCGCTTTGCCGGAGCCTTGGTTTACACCCCTGGAGATAACGAGTGGACCGATTGCCACCGTGCCAACAACGGCGCGCATGATCCGCTCGAACGCCTGGCCGCATTGCGTCAGCGCTTTTTCACGGAAGGCCGCTCGCTGGGCCAGCGCCCTGTTGCAGTCGAGAACCAGTCCAGGCAGCAGCCCGTACACGGCCGGTACGTGGAGAACCAGCGTTGGCAACATCAGGGCGTGCTGTTTGCCACTTTGCATGTCACGGGCAGCAACAACAACTTCGAAGTTCGTGACCCCGCCGCGGTTCGGGAGTTCTTCGAGCGCGACGCGGCCAACGTCGCCTGGCTGGAGTCCACTTTTGAACAGGCCCGCCAGACCAACGCCGAGGCCCTGGTGCTGGCCTTTCAGGCGGACGTGTTCGAGACCCGCAACGCTTGGGAGGACTATCCTGCATGGTCGGGCTTTCGCCGTGTGATCGGCGAGACGCTTTTGCCACTGGCCAGCCAATGGGCCAAGCCCGTGTTGATGGTCCACGGCGACAGCCACCGGTTTCGGGTTGATCAGCCCTTCACCCTGGACAAGAAGCCACTGGCCCACATCACCCGACTGATCGTCCCTGGTGAGCGGGACATCCGTGCAGTGCGCGTGACCGTGCAACCTGGCGGCCGCTTTGCGTTTGAATTGGTGGGGCCCGCCACGCCTGTTGGCACATCAGAGCCGCGATGAGCACTTTCTGGTCGGGCTGGAAGGCAGGGCGAGTCGCGTAGATGTCGTCACTCAGCGATTTGAGGCGTGAGGCCGATGGGCGCTTCCTGCCGCTCCCTTCAGGCCTGACTTACCTTGTCGACGAAGGCCAAGACCAGACAGGAACCATCGTTCTGGTGCACGGCGCGACCGTGCCGCATTGGGAGTTCGACCGCCTGGTGCCGCACTTGCGCGCGGCCGGGCTGCGGGTGGTGCGCTTCGATCTCTTCGGTCACGGGCTATCGGACCGCCCTGCGGTTGAGTACAACTTCGACCTGTTCCTTCAACAGGCGTTGGCAGTACTCGATTCCCTCCATGCCACTGCCCCCATCACGATCCTCGGGCACTCGTTCGGGGCGGCCCTGGCGGCTGAGATCGCCAACGTGCGTCCCACCCTCGTCGGGAGGCTGGTACTTGTCGCCCCATTGCTCAACTTCATGGTGGGTTCTGTCTGGGCGAAAGTCTTTGCTCTGCCGCGAATCGGCAGTCCGCTCATGGGCTGGATCGGCCGCCCCGCGCTTGAGCGCCGACGCAAGCGACGGTATGCCGCCATCGGGGCCGAACACCTGACCCCCCGGTTTGTGGCCCAGGCCCGCGCATCGGGGTACGCCGAAGCGCTCGCTTCCATGTTCGCAAACCGGACACTCGGTGACCAGAGCGAACGCTACCGGCGGCTGCGCTCAGGCGAGCGCGAGATCGTCGTTGTCGCTGGCGCCGCAGATCGAGTCATTCCGCTGCACGACATCGCCCGCGTTCGCGACCTGCTGCCAAGTCACCGGTATCTGGAGATCGCGGATGCAGAGCACAACCTGCAGCTCACACACGCCAAGCAGGTGGCCGCCGCACTTGCCTCATCGAGCAGTTTGGACCCGTAGCCAACGAGATGTCGCTGTCTGCGCGGGGCCCCTATCAATCCTTCCAGAAGCATCGAGCACGAGTGACTTGGGCTAGCGCAGCGTGCGCCTGGCGCGCCGTCACCGCCTCGTGAGCCTTCAGGTAACCGGCAGCGAAGAGCGACTTCGGATCTTGCTGTGCATCGGCAAGAAACTTCGCTGCCGCGACGGTCACGTCGTGGTGGTGGCCAAGCGCATCTTGCGCAGGCGACAGGCGATGCAGGTAGCGCAGCGTCGCCTTGTGGGCCCACATGGCGCCGACCAATTCGGCGAGGTATCGCAGCCGCTTTAGTCGCTTGCGCAGCTGGTGCTGCTCTTCTTCGGGCAACTGCTCGAATGCCTCGCCGCCGCGCGTCACCTGCCTGTG
>JBMOGN010000215.1:0-5492 GCA_049318345.1 Rubrivivax sp.
CAACGGCGACCCGATGTGGGAAGGCGCCATCGGCCTGGTGGCGCACCGGGGGGCGACCTACGCGGGCTCCTCCGACTTCAGCACCTCGCTGCGTCCGGGCGGCTTCATCCGCTGGGGCCGCTACACCCTCACCGGCGCGGGCGGCTTCACCACGCGGCGCCAGACCGAGGTCGAGCGCGGCTTCGGGGCCGAGGTGCTGCGGCGCGAGAACCTGCGCGTGAGCCTGAACCTGCGGCTGGACGGCGGGCGCTCGCAGGCCGACAGCCCGCAGCTCGCCGGCATGGGTAACGTGCCCTCGACGCTGCGCGCGCGCCTGGGCGCGAACTGGGACGCCGCCCCGGGCTGGCGCGTCACCAGTTCGGTGAGCGCCGACGTGCTGAACCGCGTGGGCGGCCTCGTGGCCGATGCCGGCGTGTCGCATCAGTGGGACTTCGGCCACGGCCGGCTCCTGACCGCCGGCGCCGGCCTGTCCGTGGCCGACGCCCGCTACCTGCAGGCCTGGCACGGTGTAACGAGCGAACAGTCGCTGCGCTCGGGCTACCCGGTGTACGAGGCCGGCGGCGGCTTGCGCGGCGTCTCGACTTCGCTCACCTACCGCCACGAGTTCGGCCCGGCCTGGTCAGGCTATGTCGGGGTGGACGCGTCGCGCCTGCTGGGCTCGCCCGCGCGCAGCCCCCTCACGCGCCAGCCGCTGGCCGCCGGTGCCTCGGCGGGGCTGGCCTGGCGGTTCTGACCGCGCCGGATCCGACGCGCGCGCCGCCGCGCGCTCAGCGTCCGAACCACGCCCGCGCGTCAGCCACATCCTGCGCGATCCCTTCGCGCAGCGCTTCCAGCGAGACGTACTTGCGTTCGTCGTGGAGCTTGTGCAGCAGGTCCACCTGCACGCAGCGGCCGTAGCCGCCTTCGGTGCCCAAGGCTTCGGGCCACTGCAGGCAATGCACCTCCAGCAGCAGGCGCCCGGCGTCTTCCACCGTGGGGCGCACGCCCAGGCTCGCCACCGCCGGCAGCGGGGTGTCGGACAGGCCATGGACGCGTGCCACGAAGATGCCCATGGCGGCCGAGCGCGCGTGCCGCAGGCGCAGGTTCAGGGTGCGAAAGCCCAGCTCGCGCCCAAGCTTGGCGCCGTGGATGGCGCGGCCGCTGAGGCTGTAGGGCCGGCCCAGCAGAGCCGCAGCCTGCGCCATGTCGCCCGCAGCCAGGGCGGTGCGCACGGCCGAGCTCGACACGCGCAGCCCGTGCACCTCGTAGCTCATCATGCGCGCCACGTCGAAGCCGGCCTGCGGCCCGGCGGCGTCCAGCATCGCGTAGTCGCCCGCGCGCCTGGCCCCGAAGCGGAAGTCGTCGCCCACCAGCACGTAGCGGGCGGCCAGGCCCTGCTGCAGGATGCGCGTGACGAAGTCCGCCGGCGCGAGCGCGGCCAGGGCCTCGTCGAAACGCAGGATCACCACCCGGTCGACTCCGCAGCGGGCGAGCTCGCCGATGCAGTCTCGCAGCGTCGAGACGCGCGCCGGGGCGAGCTCGGGCTGGGCCAGCCGCCGCGCGAAGAACTCGCGCGGGTGCGGCTCGAAGGTGAGCACGCAGGAAGGCAGCCCGCGGTGGCCGGCCTCGCTGCGCAGCAGCGCGAGCATCGCCTGGTGGCCGCGGTGCACGCCGTCGAAATTGCCGATGGTCAGCGCACAGGGCGTGCGCGCCGCAGCGGGGGGGAGTCCGCGGAACACTTGCATGGGCGCGGATTATCGAGGCGGGCCCGAGGCCGGGTCCGGCGCGTCCCAGGGCCGCTCGGCCGCGTCCAGCCAGCACCACTGCCCGGGCGCGAGCTCGGGCGGCAGGGTGAGCGCGCCCAGGGCGCTGCGGTGCAGCGCCTCCACCCGGTTGCCCGAGGCCGCCACCATGCGCTTGACCTGGTGGTAGCGCCCCTCGGTGAGGGTCAGGCGCAGCGCCCGAACGCCGGTGGCCTCGCAGGCCGCCGCGCGCACCGGCGCGGGGTCGTCGTCGAGCACCACGCCGTCGAGCAGCGCCTGCACCTGGCGCGCGTCCACGGGGTGCTTCAGCGTCACCTCGTAGACCTTGGGCACGTGCCGCTTCGGCGAGGTGAGCCGGTGGATGAGCGCGCCGTCGTCGGTGAGCAGCAGCAGCCCGGTGGTGTCCTCGTCCAGCCGCCCCACCGGCTGCACCCCGCGCACGCGCAGCGGCGCGGGCAGCAGCGACAGCACGCTCGGGTGGTGGCGCGGGCGCGTCGAGCACTCGTAGCCGGCGGGCTTGTGCAGCAGCACCAGCGCCCGGGCGTGCCAGGGCCAGGGGCGGCCGTCCACGGTGAAGACCAGGCCCTGCGGCTCGAATTCCTCGTCGGGGTCCTCGCAGGTGCGTCCGCCCACCTGCACCGTGCCGGCAAGCACCCGCGCCTCGCACTCGCGCCGGCTGCCGAAGCCCTGGCTGTGGAGGATCCGGGCCAGGCGCATCGCGGGTGGCACGGCTGTCAGGGTCCTCAGGGCAGTCAGGGCAGTCAGGGCAGGGGGCTACGCCAGCCGCGCGCGGGTCGCCCAGGCGCGGCCGGGCTGCGCCTCAGCCGGCCTGCGCCGCCGCGCGCACGGCCTGGCGGATGGCCCGCGAGACGGCCTCGGCCGCCGCCGCGCCCAGCCCGCTGAGCTCACCCACCGGCCCGGCGCTGCCGGTGGCCAGGGCGAAGAGGGTGTCGCCGTCGTGGGTGGTGACGGGGTCGATGGCGCGCGACAGGCCGTGGTGCGCCAGGCTCGCGAGCTTGTTGGCCTGCGCCTTGGTGAGCGCGGCATCGGTGGCCACCACGCCGATGGTGGTGGCGCTGCCCGGCAGCAGACGCGGCGCGCCTTCTCCGCGCAGCAGCGCGCGCGTGGTCTCCATGAAGCCCGTGCCGTCCTCGCGCCGCGCGCCGGCCAGCACCTGCCCGGTCTCGTCGAGCACGTCGCCCACGGCGTTGACGGCCACGATCGCGCCGACCGTGAAGGCCCCCACCCGCAGCGAGACGCTCCCGATGCCGCCGGGGGAGGATCGGGCCGGCCCGTAGAGCTTGCCCACGGTGGCGCCGGCGCCCGCGCCCACGCGGCCGATGCCCGGCGGGTTTGCGCGCGCGGCCTCGCAGGCGGCGTAGCCGGCCGCGGCATCCGGGCGGATCGACGCGTCGCCCACCCACAGGTCGAAAAGCACCGCGGTGGGCACCAGCGGCACCCGCACCGGGCCCACGCGCAGCCCGTGGCCGCGTTCCTCCAGCCAGCGCACCACGCCGTCGGCGGCGGCCAGCCCGAAGGCGCTGCCGCCGGTCAGCAGCACGGCGTGCACCGCCTCCGCGGTGCTTTCCGACCGCAGCAGGTCGGTCTCGCGGGTGCCGGGCGCGCCGCCGCGCACGTCCACGCCGCAGGTCATGCCGGCCTCGCACAGCACCACCGTGCAGCCGGTGGGCCGCCGCGTGTCGGTGCAGTGGCCGACCTTCAGCCCGGCCACATCCGTGATCGAGCCGGCGAGGGTCACGCGAAGACCCCGGCCGTGTCCTGCATGCGGCAGCTCACCTCGCCCAGGTGGTGCAGGGTGTCGCCCCAGGTGAGCTCCAGCACCGTCAGGCGCTTGAAGTAGTGGCTGGCCACGTACTCGTCTGTCACGCCGATGCCCCCGTGCAGCTGGATGCACTCCTGGCCCACCTGGCGCATGCTCCGCCCGAGCTGCACCTTGGCCTGCGACAGCGCGCGCCGACGCTGCGCCGGCGGCTCGCCGAGCTTCAGGCTCGCGTAGTAGCTCATCGAGCGCGCCAGCTCCAGCTGCATCTTCACGTCGGCCACGCGGTGACGCAGCGCCTGGAAGCTGGCGATCGGCACGCCGAACTGCCGGCGCGTGTTCATGTACTCCACCGTGATGGCCAGCAGGCGCTCCATCAGGCCCACGCCCTCGGCGCAGGCCGCGGCGATGCCGGTGTCCATCGCCAGCTCCAGCAGCGGCCAGGCCTCGGCAGCGAGCAGCGTGCCCGGCGTGCCGACCAGCGTGAGCTCGGCCGCGCGCGCGCCGTCCTGGGTGGGGTGGCCGCCCACGGTCAGGCCGGCGGCGCCGCGCTCCACCAGGAACAGCCCGATGCCCGTCAGGTCGTCCTCGGCCCCCGAGAGCCGCGCCGGCACGATGAAGGCGTCGGCCTCGTCACCGGCCGGCACCACGCTCTTCACGCCGTCCAGCAGGTGGCCGCCGCCGGCCGCGCGTGCCCGCGTGGCCACGCGGTGCAGCCGGTAGCGCGCCGCGCGCTCCTGGTGGGCCAGCACCACGAGGGCCTGGCCCGAGGCGATGCGCGGCAGCCAGGCGGCCTGTACAGCCTCGGGCGCCTCGCGCAGCAGCGCAGGCGCCACGAGCGCACCCGCGGCGTAGGGCGCGCTCACCAGGCCGCGGCCGAGCTCCTCCATCACCACCATCGCCTCGACCGCGCCGAAGCCCATGCCGCCGTGCGCCTCGGGCACGGCCAGGGCCGTGAGACCCAGCTCGGCGAGCTCCTCCCACACGGCCCGGCTCGCGCCGCCGGCCCGCGCCAGCGCCAGGCGCCGCTCGAAGCCGAAGCCCTTTTCCACCCAGCGTGCTACCGCGTCGCGCAGCGAGGCCTGGTCGTCCGTGAATTCGAAGTCCATGCCTCAGCTCCCCAGGACCGTCTGCGCGACGATGTTGCGTTGCACCTCGTTGGACCCGCCGTAGATGCTGGTCTTGCGGTAGTTGAAGTAGGTGCCGGCCAGTGGCGCGCAGTGCAGCGCCTCGCCGGGGAAGAGCCCGCCCAGTGCCTGGTCGCCCTGCCAGCCGGCTTCCATCGCCTCGCGCAGGAAGGGGATGGCGTAGGGGCCGGCGGCCAGCATCATGAGCTCGGTGTAGCGCTGCTGGATCTCGCTGCCGCGGATCTTCAGGAGCCCCGCGATGTCCAGGCTCTGCCGGCCGCTCTTCTCGGCCGACAGCACGCGCAGCACCAGCATCTCCAGCGCCACGATGTCCACCTCCAGCAGGGCCACCTGGTCGCGGAAACGCGCGTCCTCCCACACGCCCTCGGTGCGCGCGATGCGCTTGACGCGCTCCAGCTCGCGCTTGGCGCGGTTCACGTCGGCGATGTTGGTGCGCTCGTGGGCGAGCAGGTACTTGGCGTAGTTCCAGCCCTTGTTCTCCTCGCCGATGAGCTGGTCGGCCGGCACCTCGACGTTGTCGAACCAGACCTCGTTGACCTCGTGCTCGCCATCCAGCGTGATGATCGGGCGCACCGTGATGCCCGGGCTCTTCATGTCGATGAGCAGGAAGCTGATGCCCGTCTGCGGCTTGCCCTCGTTGCTGGTGCGCACGAGGCAGAAGATCCACTCGCCGTACTGGCCGAGCGTGGTCCAGGTCTTCTGGCCGTTGACGATGTAGTAGTCGCCGCGGCGCTCCGCGCGCGTCTTCAGCGAGGCCAGGTCCGAGCCCGAGCCGGGCTCGCTGTAGCCCTGGCTCCACCACACCTCGCCGCTGGCGATGCC
>JBMOGN010000216.1:0-5324 GCA_049318345.1 Rubrivivax sp.
AGCGGGCCCGTTCGGCGGCCGGCGCCACGGCCGGCGGCTCCACGGCGGGCACGCGCGCGGCGCGCGCATCGGCGGGCGGTCGGTCGGTGTAGGTGACGCGCCCGTCCGGGCCCACCACCTTGTACAGCGCCCAGGCCGGCAGCACCCACGCCGCCAGGGCCGCGGCCAGGAGCGTGGTGCCAGCCTTCATCGCGCGCTGCCGTCGGTCAGCCGATACCCTGGTGGCGCAGCAGCGCGTCCAGCGTGGGCTCGCGGCCGCGGAAGGCGCGGAAGCTGTCCATGGCCGGGCGGCTGCCGCCGGCCTCCAGGATCTCGCGCCGGTAACGCCGGCCGGTGTCGACATCGAGCACGCCGGCTTCCTCGAAGGCGGCGAAGGCATCGGCGCTGAGCACCTCGGCCCACTTGTAGCTGTAGTAGCCGGCCGCGTAGCCGCCGGCGAAGATGTGCGCAAAGGAGTGGGCGTAGTGGTTGCAGGGGGCCACCGGCAGCACCGACACCTCCTGGCGAACCTCCTCGGCGATGCGCTGCACGCGCGTGCCGCTGCCCGGCTCGGTGTGCAAGCGCATGTCGAGCAGGCCGTACTCCACCTGGCGCAGCAGCGCCAGCGCGCTGTGGAAGTTGCGCGCGGCGAGCATCCGGTCGAAGAGTGCGCGCGGCAGCGCCTGCCCGGTTTCCACATGAGCGGTCATGCGCCGCAGCACATCCCACTCCCAGGCGAAGTTCTCCATGAACTGGCTGGGCAGCTCCACCGCGTCCCACTCCACGCCGGAGATGCCCGCCACGGCGAGCTCGCCCACCTGGGTGAGCAGGTGGTGCAGACCGTGCCCGAACTCGTGGAACAGGGTGATGACGTCGCGGTGCGCCAGCAGCGCGGGCTGCCCGCCCTGGGGCGAGGCGAAGTTGCACACGAGGAAGGCCACCGGTGTCTGCAGCTGCCCGCCCGTTTCGGGGCGCGCCCAGCGGCCGCGCGCGGGCGACATCCAGGCCCCGGGCTGCTTGCCCGGGCGGGCGTGCAGGTCAAGGTAAAAGTGGGCCAGGGCCTGCGAGGGCGTGTCGCGGCGGCTGATGCGGTAGACCTGCACGCTGTCGTGCCAGACCTCGGCGGTCTCCGGGGTGATGGCGATCTCGAACAGCGTCTCGCAGATCTGGAAGAGGCCATGCAGCACGCGAGGCAGCGTGAAGTACGACTTGACCTCGGTCTCGCTGAAGGCAAAGCGCGCCTCCTTCAGGCGCTCGGCCGCGTAGGCCACGTCCCAGGGCTGCAGCTCGGCGATGCCGAGCTCGTCCCGGGCGAAGGCCTGCAGCTCGGCGAGATCGCGGTTGGCCTGGGGGCGGGCGCGCCGCGCCAGGTCGCGCAGGAAGTCCAGCACGGCCGCCGTGGAGGGCGCCATCTTGGGCACCAGCGAGACCGTCGCGTAGTCGGGGTGGCCCAGCAGCGCGGCTTCCTCCTCGCGCAGGGCGAGCAGCTCGGTCATGAGGGCGGAGTTGTCGAGCTCGCCCGCGCCGAGTTCGCTCGCCCGCGTGACATAGGCCACGTGCAGGGCCTCGCGCAGGGAGGCGTCCTGCAGGTGCTGCATCGCCGGGATGTAGACCGGTGCGTGCAGCGTCAGGCGCGCGCCCTCCAGGCCAGCGGCCTGCGCCGCCGCCCGAGCGGCTTTCGCCACGTCGGCCGGCAGGCCCGCCAGGCGCGATTCGGGCACGTCCAGCGTGTAGCTGTCGGTGGCGTCGAGCACGTGTTCGGAGAAGGCCTGCGAGAGCTCGGCCTGGCGCGCCCGGATACGGGCGTGGCGTTCGCGCGCCGCGCCCTGCAGAGCCGCGCCGGACAGTGCGAAGTCGCGCACCGCGTTGGATAACGCGCGCTGCCTGGCTGGCGGATGCGCCGCGCCGGACACCGCGATCGCCCGGACCTTCTCGTACAGGCGCGCGTCGGCCCCGAGCTTCGTGTGGAAGGCGGTCACCGGGCCCAGCGCCTCGTTGTAGGCGGCGCGCAGCTCGGGCGTGTTGGCCACCGCGTTGAGGTGGGTGGCCAGGTTCCAGGTGCGCTCCAGGGCCTCGGTGGCCACGTCGAGCACCTTCGACACGGCGTCGAAGTCGGCGGGGATCCGGGGCCCGACGGCCTCCTCCAGCGCCGCCTCGGCGCGCTCCAGGCGCGCCCCCACCGCCGGCATCACGTGCATCGGCTGAATGTCTCGAAAGGCCGGGAAGGGTCCGTCGGAAAGCAGAGGGTTCGGTGCGGGCGCGTCCATGGTTCTCCCTGGGGTCAGTCGCCGGCGGCTCGTTCGGCCGCCTCCAGCGTGTTCACGAGCAGCATCGCGATCGTCATCGGACCCACCCCGCCGGGCACCGGCGTGATCCAGCCCGCGACCTCGCGCACGGCCTCGAAGTCGGCGTCGCCGCACAGCTTGCCGTCCTCGCCGCGGTTGATGCCCACGTCGATGACGATGGCGCCGGGCTTGACCATCTCGGCGTGCAGCATGCCGCGCCGCCCGGCCGCGGCCACCACGATGTCGGCCTGGCGGGTGTGCAGGCCGATGTCGGGCGTGGCGCTGTGGCAGACGGTGACGGTGGCGTGGGCCTGCAGCAGCATCAGTGCCATCGGCTTGCCCACGGTGTTGCTGCGGCCGATCACCACCGCGTGGCGCCCGCGCACGGGCTGGCCGGTGCTCTCGATGAGCCGCATGCAGCCGGCCGGCGTGGCCGGGCGCAGGCCCGGCAGCCCCGTGAGCAGCTGCCCGGCGCTGTGCACCGAGAAGCCGTCCACGTCCTTGGCCGGCGAGATGGCCTCGATCACGGCGTGCGGGTCCAGGTGCGGCGGCAGAGGCATCTGCACCAGGATGCCGTGGATGCGCGGGTCGGCGTTCAGGGCCCGCACGCGCTCGAGCAGCGCGGCCTGGCCGAGGCTCGCCGGGTAGCGCTCCAGCACCGAGTGCAGCCCCTGCTCCTGGCAGGCCTGCACCTTGTTGCGCACGTACACGGCGCTGGCCGGGTCGTCACCCACGAGGATCACGGCCAGCCCCGGCTGCATGCCCGCACGGGCCAGCGCCGCGGCGCGGCGGCCGACTTCAAGGCGGGTCTGCAAGGCAAGCGCCTTGCCGTCGATCAGCTGCGCGGGCACGGGGAGGGCGCCGCTCAGCCCTTGGCCTGGGCGCCCAGGGCGATCTTGAGCAGGTCGGCCACCGTGTTGGCGTTGAGCTTTTCCATGATGTTGGCGCGGTGCGCCTCCACCGTCTTGATGCTGATGCCCAGGTCGTCGGCGATCTGCTTGTTCAGGCGGCCGGCGACGATGCGCTCGAGCACCTGCGCCTCGCGCGTGGTCAGGCGGCTGAGCAGCGCATCGCGGCTGGCGGCCTCCTGGTGCTGCGTGAAGGCGCTGCGCGCCTGCTCGAGCATGCGCTCCACCAGGCCGAGGAGCTCGGCTTCCTTGAAGGGCTTCTCGATGAAGTCCATCGCGCCCTTCTTCATCGTCGTCACCGCCATCGGCACATCACCGTGGCCGGTGATGAAAACCACGGGCAGCGGGCTCTTGCGCTCGATCAGGCGGTCCTGCAGGTCCAGCCCGCTCATGCCTTCCATGCGGATGTCCGCGATGAGGCAGGCCACCTCACGCGGGTCGAAGCGTGCGAGGAACGACTCGGCTGAATCGAAGCACTTCACGCGGTAGTCCTTGCCTTCCAGCAGCCATTGCAAGGAGTCCCGGACGGCCTCGTCGTCATCGACCACGTAGACGGTTCCTCGCTTGGGGATCAGGCTCATGACAGCGCGACACTCTGGTTGGTGGAGGGGGGCGCGACCGGGCTGGCCTCAGCCGCTGAGGGCTCGCCGTGCGCCGCATCCCGCACGGGCAGCGTGAAGGAGAAGACGCAACCGGCGACGACCGTTCCATTGTAGAGGTTCTGCGCCCGCATCCTGCCCTGGTGGCTCTCCACGATGGAGCGGCACAGGTTCAGCCCGATGCCCAGGCCTTCGGGCTTGGTGGAGAAGAAGGCCTCGTACAGGCGCTCCTCGACCTCCTCCTTCAGGCCCGGGCCGGCGTCGGTGACGCTGAACTCGATGACCTCGCCCTCGCCCGGCACGGTGCGCGGCACGACGCGCAGCTCCACATGGCGGCGCGAAGGCGGCAGCCCCGCGGAGTCGATCGCCTCGCCCGCGTTCTTCAGCAGGTTCAGCAGCACCTGTTCGATGAGGATCGGGTCGATCATGAGGGTGGGCAGCCGCTGCGCCAGGTAGGTGCGGATGGCCACGTTTCGCCGACGCAGCTCGATCATCGCCAGCTCCACCGCCTCCTCCACCACGCCGCGCACCTCCGAGGGCTGGCGCTGCGGCTCGCTCTTCTTCACGAAGGCGCGGATGCGGTGGATGATCTGGCCGGCGCGCTCGGCCTGGCGGGCGGTCTTGCCCAGCGCGGCCAGCAGCGCGTCGCGGTCGATGGTGTCGGCCTTCACCCGGCTGACCATGCCGTTGCAGTAGTTGGTGATGGCGGTCAGCGGCTGGTTCAGCTCATGCGCCACCGAGGAGGCCATCTCGCCCATCGTGATCAAGCGGCTCGAAACCTGGGCCTTTTCAGCCTGGTGCGCTGACAACTCCTCGGCGCGTCGTCGCGCGGTGACGTCGGTGGCAATCAACATCTGTGCCAGACCGCCGTCGGTCCACTGCAGGTAGCGTGCCCGAACGTCGAACCACTTGTCCAGTGACGCTGCGTAGACCTCGCGCGGATTCGCGCCGAGGCCGGCGAGCTCTTGTGTTGGCAGGCCGGACAGGTTGTCCTCGCCGTCGTTGTCGTTCAGCGTGATCGGTAGCGTCAGCGCGGTGCCGCTGGCCAGCAGGGCATGGCCCAGCGAATCGGCGCCGAACCACAGGCGGTACGATCGGTTGGCGAACAGCAACTCGCCTTGCTGGACCGACAGCACCGAGACCGCTGCCTCCAGGCCTTCGAGCACGGTGGTGAAGCGCTCGTGCGAGGCCGAGAGTTGGTCGCGTATCCGCTTGGCCTCGGTGATGTTGGTCATCGAGGTCATCCATCCGGTCTGTTGGCCGCGCGAATCGACCAAGGGCGAGACGTACATCCTGGCATCGAACAATGTGCTGTTCTTTCGCATCACCTTGACCTCGATGCCGCCGGCCGGACTGCGACCTTGCAGTTCCTGCTGCAGCAGCCTGGTGTTCTCGTCTATGCGTTCATTCGGCCAGTAGGGGTAGGGTGGCAGGCGGCCGATCAGCTCGTCTTCGGTGAAACCCGTCATGGCGCAGAACGCAGGGTTGACATAGCTGACCCGTCCTTCGGTGTCCATCGCGCGCATACCGGTGAGCATCGAGTTTTCCATCGC
>JBMOGN010000217.1:0-5307 GCA_049318345.1 Rubrivivax sp.
GGGTGGCCCAGCGCGATGGCGCCGCCGTTGGGGTTGGTCTTGCTCATGTCCAGGCCCAGGCCGCGCGAGACGGCGATGGCCTGCGCGGCGAAGGCCTCGTTGGACTCGATGACGTCCATCTGGTCGAGCGTGACGCCGCCCTTCTTCAGCGCGAGCCTTGACGCCGGGATCGGGCCCTCGCCCATGATGTCGTTGGGCACGCCGGCCACGGCGTAGGACACCAGGCGCGCCATGGGCTTGTAGCCGGCCTTCGCCGCGGTGTCGCCATCGCCCAGCACGAAGAAGGCCGCGCCGTCGTTGATGCCCGAGGCGTTGCCGGCGGTGACGGTGCCGTCCTTCTTGAAGGCCGGACGCAGCTTGCCCAGCGTCTCCATGGTGGTGCTGGCCTTGACGTACTCGTCGGTGTCGAAGACGACATCGCCCTTCTTGGACGGCTTGACGATGGGCACGATCTGGCTCTTGAAGCGGCCCTCGGCGATGGCTGCGGCCGCGCGGCGCTGCGACTCCACGGCCAGCGCGTCCTGTTCCTCGCGCGTGATGTTCCACTTCGCGGCCAGGTTCTCGGCGGTGATGCCCATGTGGCCCACGCCGAAGGGGTCGGTGAGGGTGGCCACCATGGTGTCGATGAGCTTGGTGTCGCCCATGCGCGCGCCGGTGCGCATCGCGGGGGAGAGGTAGCCGCCGCGGCTCATCACCTCCACGCCGCCGCCGATGCCGTAGTCGCAGTCGCCCAGCAGGATGTTCTGCGCCGTGGTGACGATGCCCTGCAGGCCGGAAGAGCACAGGCGGTTGACCGACATGGCCACGCTGTCCATGGGCAGGCCGGCCTGGATGGCGGCCACGCGCGCCACGTACGGGAAGCGGCTCTCGGTGGGGATGGTGTTGCCCACCGTGACGTAGTTGATGACCTGCGGGTCGACGCCGGAGCGCTCCACCGCCGCCTTCATCACGGTGCCGGCCAGCTCAGCCGGCTCGATGTCCGACAGCGAGCCGCCGAAAGAACCGATCGCCGAACGTGCTGCACCCAGCACCACCACATCACGCTTGCTCATGTCCGTCTCCTCTTGGGGTTTGTGAAGTCTAGGCGTAAACCCTCAGTTGAACCGATGCGGCTGGCATGGGCCTTACTTCCAGCGGGGCGACCCTAGACCGAGCGCGTGATGCCGCCGTCGATGCGGATGTTCTGTCCCGTGATGTACGAGGAGCGGTCCGAGGCGAGGAAGGCGATGAGCTCGGCCACCTCCGCAGGCGTGCCGTAGCGGCCCATCGGGATGCGGGCGCGCCGCTCGGCCTTCTCCGGCAGGCTGGAGATGAAGCCCGGCAGCACGTTGTTCATGCGCAGGCCCTGCGCCGCATGCTGGTCGGCGTACAGCTTGGTGAAGGCCGCCAGGCCCGCACGGAACACGCCCGAGGTCGGGAAGTCGGCCTCGGGCTCGAAGAGCGCGTAGGTGGAGACGTTGACGAGGGAGCCCCCGCCCTGCGCGCGCATCACCGGGGTGACGAGCCGGGCGATGCGCACCACGTTCAGCAGGTAGACCTCCATGCCCTGGAGCCACTGCGCGTCGGTGAGTTCGAGCACGGGCCCCTTGGGGCCGTGGCCCGCGCTGTTGACGACCGCGTCGATGCGGCCCCAGCGCGCGAGCGCGGCCTGCACGAGGCGCTGCAGGTCGGCCTCCTCCCGGTTCGAGCCGGTGAGGCCCAGCCCGCCGAGCTCGGCGGCCAGCGCCTCGCCCTTGCCCGAGGACGACAGGATCGCCACCTGCCAGCCCTCTGCCGCCAGCCGGCGCGCCGCCGCCGCGCCGATGCCGCTGCCCGCGGCCGTCAGGAGCGCCACCCGGGGTCGGGCGGCATCCGGGGAGGAGTCGGTGTTCATGCCGCACAGTATGGCCCCATGCGCAGCGGCGACCCCCCATCGGCAAGCCCGCCACCGCCGCGGCCCGACCCCCGGATGCGCGAGCGCGCGCTGCTGCACGCCGGGGGCACGCCCGGCACCTGGGGCAACCTGGGGCTGTGGCCGGCGCCGGACTACGCGCAGGCCTGCGCGGCGCTGGCCCGTTGCGTGGGGCAGGCCGCCGGGCTGCAGGCCGGCAGCCGGGTGCTCAGCGTGGGCTGCGGCGCCGGCGACGAGCTGGCGCTGTGGGTGCAGGAGTTCGGGGCGGCACACGTGCTCGGCCTCGAGCCCGAGGCGGGATCGGCGGCAGCCGCCGCGCGTTTCGCAGGGGCCGCCGTGCGCGTGGAGCAACTGCCGTGGTTTGCGCTTACTTCCGTTATCGACAAAGCGGATGCTTACGATGCGGTCGTCTGCGTGGATGCGGCCTACCACTTCAGCCCGCGCTCGGCCTTCCTGGAGGCCGCATGGCGGGCCCTGCGCCCGGGCGGGCGACTGGCCTTCACCGACCTCGTGGTGGAGCCGCTGGCGCCAAGCACGGCCCGCTGGCCCGCGCGCATGGCGCTGCGCCTGGGCGCCCGGCTGGCCGGTGTGCAGCCGGACGACCTCCTTGACAGCCAGGCCGGCGCCGCCCGCCTGGCGCAAGCCGGGTTCACCGATGTGCATGTCCAGCGCCTGGATGAGGCCGTGCTCGACGGCTTTGCCCGTTTCGCGCGGCAGCAGCAGGCCCGGCTGGGCCGGCAGGCGGCCGAGCGCGCCTGGCGCCGCGTGGCCGTCACCGCGCGGCTCGTGCCGGCCTGCCGCGCCGCGGGGCTGGGCATGGTGCTGCTGGCCGGGACCCGGCCCGCAGGGCCCGGGCAGGGAGCCTCAGCCGCGCGCTGAATCCGCGCGGTGCGGCGGCCAGGCGGCGCCCAGCGCCTGCGCCACATCGGCGGCAGAGCGCACCGCGCTTTCCAGCAGCGGCACCCCGGCCTGCGCATAGGAGCCGCAGAACCACACCCGCCGAGCGGGCTCGGCATGCAGCGCCGTCAGCGCCTGCAGCGCGGCCTGGCTGCCCGCGCTGACCACCGGGCGCTCGAAGCGGGCCTGGCCGAGCACCGTGCCCGGGCGCGATGCGCGGTGCGGGCCGACGGTCTGGAAGACATCCGCGGCCCCTCGCAGCGCGGGTTGTACGGCGTTGATCCAGATCGTCGATTCGGGCGCCTCCTGCGCGGGGTCCACGCGCAGGGTGACGCTGGACCAGTGGGCGCGGCGTGCAGGCATGAAGCTCGCGTCTCGGTGCGTGAGGACCTCCACCGGCGCGTAGCGAAAGCCCGCCAGCATCGCGGCCTCGGCAGGCGAGGCATCGGCCAGCAGCCGCAGCGCGTGCGGCGCCGCGGTGGCGAAGACGACGTGGTCGAACGGCGCCTGCAGGCCGTCGGCGGTGTGCACGCTCACCGTGCCCGAGGCCGGGTCGCGGCGCACCGACTCGATGCCCCGGCCGGCGTGCAGCGTGGCGATGCCCTGCAGCAGCCGCGCCTGCACGTCGTCGGCGCCGTGCAGCGCCCGCCGCACGGCCTGCCGGGTGAGGCCGCGCACGAGGTAGTCGACCACCACCGGCACCGGCAGCTCGCGCGCCATCGCCGTGGGGCAGGTGCACACCGTGCACACGGCCGGCAGCAGGAAGCCTTCGACGAAGGCGGCGCTGTAGCCCCCGCGCCCGACGTACTCGCCAATGGTGCGGCCCTGCAGCCGACCGGCGCGCAGGTCGGCAGCCGCGCATCGGTTGAAGCGCAGCACGTCGGCGACGATCGGCCGGGCCTGCGGCGCGAGGAAATCCGCCGGCGCGAGGTAGCTGAAAGACCGCGCGCCCAGCAGCAGGTTGCGGTAGCGGAAGGTCAGCCGGCCGGCCGCATCGACGAACGACGAGTCGTAGCTCACCGGCTCGCTGCGCACGCCCAGCTCCTCGTACAAACGGCTCAGGGTGGGGTAGTAGCCGGGGTAGAAGACCCGCAGCGGCACGTCCACGCGCGCCGCCGGCCAGCGGCCCTCGGCCGGCAGCGACACCGAGCTCGCGGTGAAGCCGGGCGCGTGCTGGCGCTCGTACAGCACCACCTCGTGCACGCCCTGGGCGTGGGGCCGCGCGAGCAGCCAGGCCGCGCTCAGGCCCGCCAGCCCGGCCCCGATGACGGCGATCTTCATGCCCGCAAGCCTATCCGGCGCGCGGCCACACGGCCACGGGACCTGCCTGGGGGGTGGGCAGGCCACGCCTGGCGCGGCGACAATGGGCACCCCGCGCGTGCCCGGCACGTGCGTCCGACGGACCGAAGCCCACCCGATGCAGGAACAAGAACAAGAGCAGCCCGCGCCCCCGGCGCACGCGGCCGACCCATCCGCCAATCCATCTGGTCCATCTGGCCCATCTGGCCCTGCTGACCTATCGGGCCCAACTGGCGTGGCGCCCGCCGACGCACTCGCCCACCCGGCCGTAGACCCGCTCTTGGAGGTGAGGCAGCCCTCGGAGGTGGTTGCGGCTGACGCACCCGACTTGGCTCAGTCGGCTCAGGATACTCAGGATGCTGCGCAGGAGCAGGCCCCTGCCCCAGCCGACCCTGGCGGCCACGCCGGTGGGGTGAGCGAGCCGAGCGAGGCGAGCGAGACGAGCCAGGCGGGCGACGCCGCCAAGCCTGCTGAGCTCTCTCCCGCGGCGTGCGGCCGTCTGCTGGCCGAGCGCTTCCCGGCACTCTTCGCTGGCCCCGGGCCGGTGCGCCCGATCAAGCTGCGCATCCAGGCCGACATCCAGGCGCGTGCGCCGGGCGTCTTCTCCAAGCGCGTGCTGTCGGTCTTCCTCAGCCGCCACACCACCGGCAACGCGTACCTGAAGGCGCTGGTGCAGGCGCCGCACCGCTTCGACCTGGACGGCCAGCCCGCGGGCGAGATCGCGCCGGAACACCGGGAGGCGGCACGGGAGGAGCTCGAGCGCCGCCGCGCCGTGCACCGGGCCAAGGCCGGGCCGACGGGCGCCGCCGCACAACAGCCGCCCCGCACGCCGCCGCAGGCTGGAGACCGACCGGCACCCGCGGCGGGCTCATCCGGGCCGGCCAGCGGCGAACTCGCTGGCCCCGCGGACCGGCCGGGCGGTCCGGAAGGACGAGCCGGAAGGGGTGCCCGGGGCGGGCGCGATGGACGCGATGGACAGCGAGGTCCCGGCGGACCCAGCGGACCCGGTAGACCCGGCGAACACGGCGGTCCCGGTAGACCTGGCAGACCCGGTGCACCCGTCGGACGAGGCGGACGCGGAGGACCCGGCGAACGGGCCCGACGAGAAGGACCAGCCGGACAGGGCGGGCCCGGACCGGGCAGCCCAGGGCCGGCGGCCGCGCGCGGGGCGCCACCGCAGGTGGAGGACCCGGCGCGGCGTCAGCGCGCGCAGCTGCTGC
>JBMOGN010000218.1:0-5290 GCA_049318345.1 Rubrivivax sp.
ACTGGCTGACGAACAACATCCTGTCCATCGCGCAGCAGTGGTTCATCAACAAGCGCCTGGGGGTGCTGGGCAAGTAGCGCAGGCGGGCCCGGGTGGCCGGGCCCCGCATTGACGCACTGCACCATGTGCGGTGCATCACGGCAGCCCCCGCTTTGCTGCAGCCTAGGGGTTGATGGCGGGCCGCCACCGGCCGAACATGCAGCCATGCGGGTCGACCCGGCGATCACAAGCCGGCTCAGGAGCCACCAGGCCGGGTTCATGCGAACCTGAACCCACCCTCCACCCGCGCCAACACCGGAAGACGCCTCGCTTGCACGCGGGGCGTTCTTCTTTGGGGAGCGCGAGCCGCGACAATGCGGCCCATGACCGCCCCGAGCCTGTCCGTGCGCCTGGACCCGATCGTGGCGGTGGCCACCGCGCCGGGGCGCGGTGCGGTGGGCATCGTGCGGGCTTCCGGGGCCGATCTCTCGGCGCTGGTCCAGGCGGTGTGCGCCCGCGCGCTCGCGCCGCGCAGCGCCACCCTCGTGGACTTTCTCGACGAGCGCGGCTACGCCCTGGACCGGGGCCTGGCGATCCACTTCCCCGCGCCGCACTCGTACACGGGCGAGGAGGTGCTCGAGCTGCAGGCCCACGGCGGGCCCGTGCTGCTGCAGCTGCTGCTCGCGCGCTGCCTGCAGGCCCTGCCCGGCGCGCGCCTGGCGCGGCCCGGCGAATTCACCGAGCGTGCGTTCCTGAACGACAAGCTCGACCTCGCACAGGCCGAGGCCGTGGCCGACCTCATCGAGGCGAGCACCGAGGCCGCTGCGCGCTCCGCGGGGCGCGCGCTGCAGGGCGACTTCTCGCGCCGCGTGAATGCGCTGGCCGAGCGCATCGTGCGGCTGCGCACGCTGGTGGAGGCCACGCTCGACTTCCCCGAGGAGGAGATCGACTTTCTCCAGCAGGCCGACGCGCGCGGGCAGCTGCGCGCCATCGACGAGGCGCTGCGCGCCGTGCTCGACGGCGCGCGCCAGGGCGCGCTGCTGCGCGAAGGCCTGCGCGTGGTGATTGCTGGCCAGCCCAACGTGGGCAAGAGCTCGCTGCTCAACGCGCTGGCCGGGGCGGAACTGGCCATCGTCACGCCCATTCCCGGCACCACGCGCGACCGCGTGAGCGAGTCCATCCAGGTGGAGGGCGTGCCGCTGCACATCACCGACACGGCAGGGCTGCGCCCCGACGAGCAGGCCGCCGACGAGGTGGAGCGCATCGGCATCGGGCGCAGCTGGGGGGCGATCGAAGGGGCCGATGTGGTGCTCTTCCTGCACGACCTCACGCGGGCGGGGTGCGATGCGGCCTATGACGCGGGCGAGGCCGAGATTGCGGCGCGCCTGCCCGAGGGCGTGGCGGTGATCGAGGTGTGGAACAAGGCCGATGCGGTGGGTGCGCCGCAGGCGCCGGGCGGCAACCCCCCTGCGCTGCGCCTGTCCGCCCGCACCGGAGAGGGATTGGCCGCGCTGCGCGCGGCGCTGCTCGAGCAGGCCGGCTGGCACGCCGCGCCCGAGGGCGTGGCCATTGCGCGCGCGCGGCATGTGCAGGCGCTGCGCGAGGCGGCCCAACATCTCGAGGCCGCCGCCGCCCACCTGGATTCAACCGCCCCGGCGCTGGACCTGCTGGCCGAGGAGCTGCGCCTGGCGCATCACGCGCTGGGCGAGATCACGGGGGTGTTCACGAGCGAGGATCTGTTGGGGGAGATCTTTGGGCGGTTTTGTATTGGGAAGTAGGGGGGGGCCCGGGTGTTCCAGCCCTGCGCCGCCAACAACGCGTCGATCTTGACCCGGGCGAAGGCTTCGTTGGTCATGTGCCCCCCTGTGGAGCGTCCTCGCCCGGCCCCATGTCGTTGAAGAGGGCGATATAGGGTGCGTAGCGAAAGCGCCGGTTGCGCGCGTAGCCCGTCATTTCGCTGAGCACGTTCAGCTTCATCAGGCGTGAGACCAGACCGTTGGCTGCAGCATAGGTGGTGCCGGTCATTTTCTGCACGTCGCTGACCGACACGATCGGACGGTCGAACAGCGATTCGAGCACCTTGTGGCCGTTCCCGGCGGCGCGGCCGAGCTGTTCGGTGATCGCTGCGCGATGCTGTTCGCGCAACTGGAGAATGCGTCGCGCCGTTTCTGCAGCCTCGCCAGCGACCGAGATCACTCCCCGCAGGAAGAAGGCGAGCCAGGCCTCCCACGCTCCGTGGTCGCGCACCGCCTGCAGGTGCTCGTAGTACGACTGCCGGTGCTGCTTGAAGTAATGCGACAGGTACAGCACCGGCTTGTGAAGCACGCCCGCCTCGGTCAGCAGGAAGGTGATCAGCAGCCGCCCGACGCGACCATTGCCGTCGAGGAATGGGTGGATGGTCTCGAACTGCACATGGGCCAGCGCGATCTTCACCAGCGGAGGCAGTGAGTCGTCCCCGTGCAGGAACTTCTCCAGGTCACCCAGCGCTTGCGCAACGGCATGATGCGGCGGGGGTACGAAGGCCGCCGTGTTCAGCGTGCAGCCCGCCGGGCCGATCCAGTTCTGGGTGGTGCGCAGTTCGCCGGGTTGCAGCCGTCCACCGCGCACCCCATGCATCAGCTCAGCGTGGATCTCGCGGATCAGCCGCACCGAGACCGGCAGGTCCGGGAGCCTCGCAACGCCATGGTTCATCGCCCGCACGTAGTTGACCACCTCGTCCACATCACGGGGCAGGTGCTCGTCGAAGAGTTGCGCTTCGGCCGACAGCAGGTCCTGCAGCGAGCTCTGCGTGCCTTCGATCTGGCTGGAGAGGACCGCCTCCTTGCGCACGTACATGAAGACGAAGAGGTCCGCGTTCGGCAGCGTCAGCACGGAGCCGTCCAGCCGCCCCATCGCGCGGTCGGCCGCCGACAGCAGCGCGGGTAACTCGCCCGTCAGGTCGATGGCGGGCTGTGGCGGCAGCGGCGCAGGCATGAAGGCGCGGTACCCCGTTGGCTGGGAGATGTACCGTCCTGCTCGCGTCGATGACTCCGGGCTGCTGGCCATCCGTATCGCTGCCTTTCACATGGGGCCAAAACGGGCCCATATGATAGTCTGCGTTTAACAAGGAGGGAGGACGCGTCCTTGTGCGAGGCACAGGAAGGTATGGCCCGGCATCATCACCACGCGGTCGGCCAGATACTCGGCGCGGTGGTGCCATAGCCAGCGGCACTTTCTCGCCCACGGCGTGTACACGTGCGCGCCCACAAGGACGCCCTCGCCGCGCCGAGGCCCAGGAGCGACAAGGGTTTGCGGCCGATCTTGAGGTTCTGTATTGGGAAGTAGGTGGGGCCGGCAGTCGCCCCCTCGCCCGGGACAAGCCTCGCGCCCGCCCCCTCACACCCAACGGCTGACCCGTACCGCCCCAGCCGATCCAGCGCCCACCACCGCAACCCAGGCCCGGCCAGCCCAGGCAGCGGGGCCGCTGCGCGCAGCCGCGCCGCGGCGGGCTCGCGCGTCGTCGCGGTGCGCGAGTTCGTCCTCGCGGCAGTCGGCCAGCAGCGCACGCAGGGTGCGCAGCCGCTCCTGCTCGGGGGCGGGTGCACCGGGCAGCAGGGCGTCGATCTGCGCCAGCTGCGTGGCGTAGTGGTGGTCCACGAAGGTTTCCACCGCCTCGATCGTGGCGTACACCGCGCGCGGGCCCAGGCACGCGGGCAGCGCGCCCGTCAGCCACCCCGCCACGCGCCACAGCGCCAGCAGCCGGCTGCGGCCCGCAGGCGGCACCACGCCTTCGATGAGCGCGAGGTGGCGCGCCTCGGTGGCCAGGTGGTGCTGGGCAAACTGCCGAACGGTGGCGTCACGCGCCACGGCGAGCACGCCGCGGTAGATCATCACCGCCCCGGCCTCGCCGGCGTGGTCGGTGCGCAGCTCGCGCTGCAGGGCGGGCGGAAACTCGGGGGGCAAGGGGCTGAGCCGAAAGGTTGAACGGGTGAACCGGCCGAGTCTATCGACGCCCCGGGCCCCAGCCGCGGTGCAGGCATCATCTCCCCATGCCGCGCCCGCTTCTCGCCCTGGCCGCCATGCTGCTCGTGCAGACGCTCGTGGCCCTGGCCAGCGCGGCGGCGCCCGTGCTCGCGCCGGCGGTGGCGCCCGAGCTCGGCTTCGCGCCCGAGCGGTTGGGGGTGTACGCGGCCGTGTCCTACCTGTGCGCCATGCTCACGGGGCTGCGAAGCGGCACGGGCGTGGCGCGGCTCGGGGCGATGCGGCTGAACCTGGCGGCGCTGCTGGGCTGCCTGGCCGGCGCGCTCGCGCGGGCTGTACTTCTCCATCAAGCAGTCCGGGGTGCCCCTGGGAGTGGGGCTGGCCGGGCTGCTGTTGCCCGCGGGCCTGGCCGTCCTGGGCTGGCGCACGACGCTCGCGTGCCTGGCGGCAGCCTGCCTGGTGGCGCTGCTGGTGCTGGCCGGCTTGCGCGCCCGGCTGGAGCCGCCGCGTGCTTTGTCACCCGGGCAGCAGGAAGAGCGCACCCGCGCGCTGCTCGCGCGGGTGTGGCGCGCGCCGGTGCTGCGCGCGATGAGCCTCGCGTCGGTGGCCTTTGCGGTGTCGCAGCAGGTGTACGTCACCTTCCTCGTGGCCATGCTGCACCTGCACCTGCAGTGGAGCCTGGCGGCCGCCGCAGGCGTGCTGGCGCTGTCGCAGGCGCTGAGCGTGGCCGCACGCATCGCCCTGGGCGCGCTGGGCGACTCCACCGGGAAACCGGGCCTGGTGCTCGCGGGCGTGGGCGCGGCCATGGCGCTGGCCCTGGTGCTGCTGGGCGTGGCGGCGGCCTTCACCCCGCCCGGGCCCGACGCCTCGCGCCTGGCGGTGATGGGGGCCTCGCTGGCTTGCGCGGCCACCGCGATGGGCTGGAACGGCGTGTTCTTCGGCGCGCTGGCCCGGCAGGTCACGCAGGACGACCTGCCGCGCGTGGCCGGCGCCACGCAGTTCTTCACCTTCGGCGGCGGCATGCTCGGGCCGCTGGCCTTCGGCGAGGCGCTGCGCCTGGGTGTGCCCTATGCGGCCTGCTATGGCGCGGCCGCGCTCGTGCCGGCCGCCGCCGCGGTGGTGCTGGCCCGGGCGCTGCGCGCGGCCGCCCCGCCGCTCAGTGCCCCGCGAAGTCCACCAGCGTGAAGACCTCCAGGCCTGAAGCGCGCAGCCTGGCCGAGCCGCCGAGCTCGGGCAGGTCGACGATGGCCGCGCCCTCGATCACCTGCGCGCCCAGCTTCTCCAGCAGCCGCCGGCCCGCCATCATGGTGCCGCCGGTGGCGATCAGGTCGTCGATCAGCACCACGCGGTC
>JBMOGN010000219.1:0-5240 GCA_049318345.1 Rubrivivax sp.
AGGGCACGCCGCGCTGCGCCAGCCAGGCCGCGGTGTAGCAGCCCACGCCCATGAATGCCGCGTGCCCCAGGGAGATGAGGCCGGTGTAGCCGGTCATGATGTTGAGTCCGGCTGCGGCGATCACATGGATGCCGAGCATGCACATCAGGCCCACCAGGTAGCCCCCGCCCAGCAGCGGGAAGATGGCCAGGGCAAGCAGCGCCAGGGCCAGCCAAACTCGCTGCACGGCGGTGGGCCACAGCGCCTGATCGTGCTCGTACGATTCGCGGAAGTCCCGGATGCGCATGGCCTGTGCTGCCTGCCGATGCCTACAGCCGCTCGATCTGGCGGGTGCCGAACAGCCCGTAGGGCCGAACCAGCAGGATCACGAGAACGACCATGTAGGGCACGATGTCGCGCACCTTGCCGCCCAGATAGCCTGCGGTCAGGCTTTCCAGCAGCCCGACGATCAGACCGGCCACGATGGCCCCTGCAATGCTGTCCAGCCCGCCGAGAATGATCACGGCCAGCACCCCGAGCGCGGCCCCGCCCAGGGCCGGGGACAGGCTGGTCATCGACGCCACCACGATGCCGGCGACGGCACCCACCAGGCCGGCGAAGACCCAGGTCAGGCGCTGCATGGCGCGCACGTCGATGCCCAGCACGTAGGCCGTTACCGGATCGCTGGCGGCCGCGCGCATCGCCACGCCCGTGCGCGAGCGGCGGAAGTACAGGGTGAAGGCGGCGATGATGACGGTGGCCAGCAGGAAGCTCCACAGCACCTTGCCCGGCACCATCACCTCTCCGAGCATCAGCGGCTTGCGCGGCAGCAGTTGCGGCATGTCGTAGTTGCGTCCGCCCCAGATGGCGTCCACGCCGCCGTGAAGCGCGCTGGCCAGCCCGATCGTGGCCATCAGGACGGAGATCACCGGCTGGCCCGAGAGCGGCCGCAGGATGGCTCGCTCGATGGCGGCCGCACAGCCTGCCACCGCCATCAACGTGGCGACCAGCGCCAGCCACATCGGCAGGCCCCACATGACGTTGGCGGTGTAGAAGAAGTAGGCCCCGAGCATCATGAACTCTCCCATCGCGAAGTTCACGACGCCCGTGCCCTTGTAGATCAGCACGAAGCCCAGCGCGATGAGCGCCAGCAGCCCGCCCGACAGCAGCCCGATGGCAGCAAACTCTGCCAGTGCGATCCAGTCGAAGCCCGGGTTCATCTGCACGCCCTCACGCCGCCTTGCGGGCGGCCTGCTCGCCCAGGTAGGCCCGCACCACCTCCGGATCGGCACGCACCTGCGCCGGCGTGCCCTGGCCGATGACGCGGCCGAAGTTCAGCACCGACACATGATGGGAGATGTCCATCACGAGACCCATGTCGTGCTCGATGAGCAGCACGGTGATGCCGCGCTCTTCCTGGATGTCCAGGATGAAGCGCGCCATGTCCTCGGTCTCCTCCCGATTCATGCCGGCCACCGGCTCGTCCAGCATCAGCACCTTGGGGCGCATGGCAAGGGCCCGCGCGAGTTCCACCCGCTTCTGCAGCCCGTAGGGCAGGCCCGCCACCGGCAGATGGCGGATGTGGTCGATTTCCAGGAAGTCGATGACCTCGCGCTCGATCTCGCGGCGCAGCGCGCTCTCCTCGCGCTGCGCCGCTCCGCGGTACCACAGGGCGCTGAGCGCATGGGCCCGCAGCCGACAGTGGCCGCCCAGCTTGATGTTGTCCAGCACCGTCATCCCCCGGAACAGCGCCACGTTCTGGAAGGTGCGCGCCAGGCCCATGGCCGCGCGCCGGTCGGCGCTGACCCGGCTGATGTCGCTGCCTTGCAGGAGTACGCGTCCGCGCTGGGGCCGGTAGAAGCCCGACAGGGTGTTGAACAGGCTGGTCTTTCCCGCGCCGTTGGGGCCGATGACGGCAGTGATGAGGCCCGGGCGTACCTGCAGCGAGACGCCCGACAGCGCCTGGATGCCACCGAAGGCCAGGTGAAGATCTTCCGCCTGGAGCAGGGCCGCGTCGCTGTGGGGGGCGTCTGACATCGGGAAGTCGTGTTCCAAGGATCCCAGCTGGCGGCGGATTCAAGCGTGTTTCACGCGCACCGGCAAGGCGGTCATCCCTCGGAAGACCAGGGAATTGATCCACGCCTGCGAGTCGCTGCCTGGCTCGAGGTGGCTGAAGCGTGCGAGGACGGCCGGAAAGGCGACCTGTCCCTCTGTTCTTGCAAGGGGAAACCCGAGGCAGATGTGCGTGCCGAAGCCGAAGGTGAGGTGAGGCGGGCCGTTTCGGTCCAGGTCGAGGCGGTCGGGATCCTCGTAGGCACGAGGATCGCGGTTGGCCGCATTGAGCATGATGAACACCCGCTGGCCCTGCTCGAGCGTGCGGCCATGAAGCTCGTGCGTGCGGCTGACGACCCGGACCTGTGCGCCCGATGGCCCGTCGTAGCGCAGCAGCTCCTCCACCGCCGGGTTCGCCGCCAGGGGATCGCTGCGAAGCCGGCGCATCTGGTCCGGAAAGCGCATGAGCGCGAGCATGCCGTTGGCGATGTGGTTGGTCGTGGTCTCGTGCCCGGCAAACAGCAGCAGGATGCAGGTGGCCACGAGTTCGTCCTCGCTGAGGCGGTCGCCGTCCTCGTCCTGCAGATGCACCAGTTCGCTGAGCAGGTCGGTGCGGGGTTCGCGGCGGCGTGCGGCGATGAGCCCGCGAAAGAATGCGGCCATCTCCTGCGTGGCCGATTCGGCGGTGTCGTACTTCTCCGGCGAAGTCCTGGACGAGCCGATGAACAGCGCCATGTCGTCGCTCATGCGCTTGACGTGTGCGAGCTCGTGCCGCTCCACGCCGAGCATGGCCATGATCACCAGGCAGGGCAGCGGGCCCGCGAACTGCGCGATGAAGTCGAACTCGTCGTGTCCGTCCAGATCGTCGAGGAGCCAGTCGGCGATCTCCTGCACCTGCGGACGCATCGCCTGCATGGAGCGGGCGTGGAAGACCCGGCTGGTCAGCCGGCGCAGCCGGGTGTGGTCCGGCGGGTCCTTGAAGACCATCCACTGCGACAGGTAGCGGATGATCTGGCCGATGCGCTCGGCCTCGGCAGGTGGCAGCGAGGCGAAGAAGGGGCGAAGCCGGTCCGAGGACAGCCGCTCCTTGTCCAGGCATACCGCCTTGACATCGTCGTAGCGCGTGAGCACCCAGCTCTTCAGGCGCGGGCTCCAGTGGCAAGGATCCTCCTCGCGCAGGCGCGAGAAGATGGGATACGGGTCAGCCAGCGTGGCCGGATCCTCGGGATGCCAGTCGATTGCGGTCATCGTGATCGGTGTGGGGTTGGGGTCGGGGCCGCAGAGGGCGGCCGTGGCGATGGTCTCAGCGGTCCTTCTCGAGCACCGTGACGGCGCACGCTGCCTCGTCGAAGCCCATGACGCCGCCACCGTTCTCGATCAGCCCGATCGAGGCGCCGCGCACCTGGCGGGCCCCCGCCTCGGCGCGCAGCTGCAGCGCCACCTCGTGCACCATCGACAGCCCCGTGGCGCCAACCGGGTGGCCCTTGGAGACGAGTCCGCCGGAGACGTTCACCGGCAAGCGGCCGCCCAGCGCGGTGGCGCCGGACTCCACGAAAGCACCCCCGCGCCCGGGTTCGCACAGGCCGAGCATTTCCAGCTGGTAGATCTCGCAGAACGAGGTCGCGTCATGCAGTTCCACCAGGTCGATGTCGGCGGGCTTCAGGCCGGTGCGCGACCAGACCTTCTGCGCGGCCACGCGCGACAGGCCCGGTTCATCCAGTTCACGGTACTTGCCTCCGGACAGCTGGCTCGTGCGGATCTTCACTGCCCGCGCTTGGGCGCTCGGGGGGAAGTCCTGCAGGGCTTGGCGTGAGCACAGCAGCGCCGCCGCCGCCCCGTCGCCCAGCGGCGAGCACATGGCGCGCGTGAGGGGCCAGCTCACCTCCCGGTCGGCGAGCACCTCCTCCACCGTCATCTCGAATCGGTACTGCGCCAGCGGGTTGAGGCTGCCATGGCAGTGGTTCTTCGCTGCGGCTGCGGCGATCTGCCGCTGCGTGGTGCCGTGCGCCTTCATGTGCCAGGCTGCCTGCATGGCATAGGTGTCCATGTACACCGTGCGCCCGGGCCCGGGTGCAAAGGGCTTGCCGCACTTCTGGCCGGCGGCGCGGTAATAGTCCAGCCAGCGCTGCGGCTCGAGCTGGTCGATGGCGGTGCCGAAGATCGCGGCCACGCGGTCGGGATCGTCGGGGCTGACGAGCTTTTCCACGCCCACGGCCAGGCTCACGCGGGCCTGGCCCGACAGCACGTCCTTCCAGGCACCATGGAAGGCGAACGAGCCGGTGGCGCAGCCGCCCTCGACGTTGATCATCGGCACCCGTTCCGGAAACAGGCCCTCCTGCACCAGCGGCGTGAAGCAGACCTGGCCACGGATGCCGCCCTGGCCCCACTGGCCCATTCCGCAGTTGCCGAACCAGGCCTGCTCGATGAGCGTGGCGCTGTCCGGGCCCAGGCCGGCATCCGCCAGCACGCCGAGGTAGGCCTCGCGCACCAGGTCGTGAAAACTGCGCTGCGGGTGCTTGCCAAAGGCGGTGCACGCCGTGCCGATGATGTAGACCTCGTCCATTTGCCAAACGATTGTTTTGCTAACGGGGCATCGCGCCTATACTGGTTAGCACCAGTGAGCAGGCCTACGCAGAGACTTGTCGCCATGAAACCCGAAGACATCATCCTCAGCAGCGGAGCGCGCACGCCTTTCGGCGATTTCGGCAAGTCCCTGCGCGACGTGCCGCTGCACCGCATGGGCGTGCATGCGGTTCAGGCCTGCCTGGCGCGTGCCGGCATCCAGGCCTCGAAGGTGGACCACCTCGTCTTCGGCAACACGGCACCTGTGGACCATGACGGCCTGTTCCTCAGCCGCAAGATCGCGCTGCTGGCGGGGTTGCCCGAGGACAGCTCCGCCCTGGGTGTGGTGCGGGCCTGCGGCACCGGCTCACAGGCGATCGTCAGCGCCGCACAGCAGGTCGTCTCGGGCCACAGCGAGATCGCCGTGGCCGCGGGCGGCGAGAACTACTCGCGCGTGCCCTACCTGTCGCACACCACGCGATGGGGGGCGGGCCGGGGCCCGAGCGAACTCGTGGACGGGCTGGACTACATCTACCGCTGCCCCTTCACCCGCGAGCTCATGGGCGACACGGCGGAGAACCTGACCGAGCGGTTCGGCTACCGGCGCGAGGACATGGACGCCTGGGGGCTCATGAGCCAGCAGCGCG
>JBMOGN010000220.1:0-5137 GCA_049318345.1 Rubrivivax sp.
GCCTGGTGAGCTGGGACCCGGTGCTGAAGTCCGCCGTCTCCGACCTCGAGGTGGAGAGCGAGGAGGAGGACGGCTTCCTCTGGCACATCCGCTACCCGCTCGAGGATGGCAGCGGCTCGGTCGTGGTGGCGACCACCCGCCCCGAGACCATGCTCGGCGACACGGCCGTGATGGTGCACCCCGAGGACGAGCGCTACGCCGCGCTCGTGGGCCGGCGCGTGCGGCTGCCGCTGTGCGACCGCGAGATCCCGGTCATCGCCGACGCCTACGTGGACCGCGCCTTCGGCACCGGCGTGGTGAAGGTCACGCCCGCGCACGACGCCAACGATTACGCGGTGGGCCTGCGCCACGGCCTGCCGATGATCGGCGTGCTGGCGCTGGACGCCACGGTCAACGACGAGGCGCCCGCCGCCTACCGCGGCCTGGACCGCTTCGAGGCGCGCAAGCGCGTGGTCGCTGACCTGCAGGCACTGGGCCTGCTGGTGGAGACGAAGAAGCACCGGCTGATGGTGCCGCGCTGCGCGCGCACCGGCCAGATCGTCGAGCCCATGCTCACCGACCAGTGGTTCGTGGCGGTGAGCAAGCCCGGGCCCGACGGGCGCAGCATCGCCGGCAAGGCCATCGACGCGGTGGCCTCGGGCCAGGTGCGCTTCGTGCCGGAGAACTGGGTCAACACCTACGACCAGTGGATGAACAACATCCAGGACTGGTGCATCTCGCGCCAGCTGTGGTGGGGTCACCAGATCCCGGCCTGGTACGGCAACGGGGGAGAGATCTTCGTGGCCCGCAGCGAGGATGAGGCGCGCGCCAAGGCCGCAGCCGCCGGCTACACGGGCGCGCTGCAGCGCGACCCCGACGTGCTGGACACCTGGTACTCCTCGGCGCTGGTGCCCTTCTCCTCTCTGGGCTGGCCGGCGCAGACGAAGACACTCGAGCTCTTCCTGCCCTCCACCGTGCTCGTGACCGGCTACGAGATCATCTTCTTCTGGGTCGCCCGGATGATCATGATGACGACCCACTTCACGGGCAAGGTGCCCTTCCGCGACGTCTACATCCACGGCATGGTGCGCGACGCCGAGGGCCGCAAGATGAGCAAGTCGGAAGGCAACGTGCTCGACCCGGTGGACCTCATCGAGGGCCGCGACCTGGCCACGCTCGTGGAGAAGTCCACCGTGGGCCTGCGCAAGCCCGAGACCGCCCCGAAGGTGGCCGCACGGGTGAAGAAGGAGTTCCCCGACGGCATGCCCGCCTACGGCGCCGACGCCCTGCGCTTCACGATGGCCAGCTACGCGAGCCTCGGGCGCAACATCAACTTCGACACCCAGCGCTGCGAGGGTTACCGCAACTTCTGCAACAAGCTGTGGAACGCCACGCGCTTCGTGCTCATGAACTGCGAGGGCCAGGACTGCGGGCTGGCCGAGCATAGCAAGGCCGAGTGCGCGCCGGGCGGCGCCTTCCACGGCTACATGCGCTTCTCCGCGGCCGACCGCTGGATCAGCAGCGAGCTGCAGCGGGTGGAGGCGGCCGTCGAACAAGGCTTTGCCGACTACCGGCTCGACCTTGTCGCCCAGGCGCTCTACACCTTCGTGTGGGACGAGTACTGCGACTGGTACCTCGAGATCGCCAAGGTGCAGCTGCAGACCGGCGACGACTCCGTGCAGCGCGCCACGCGTCGCACCCTCATCCGCACACTGGAAGCCGCGCTGCGGCTGCTGCACCCGCTCATCCCGTTCATCACGGCCGAGCTCTGGGAGCGCGTGGCCCCGGTGGCCGGCCGCAAGCCCGCGGGCGATACCCTGGGCGTCATCGCCGCGCCCTACCCGAAGGCGCAGCTCGAACGCGTGGACGCCTCGGCCGACGCCTGGGTGGCCCAGCTCAAGGCGCTGGTCACGGCCTGCCGGGCGCTGCGCTCGGAGATGAACCTCTCGCCGGCGCAGCGCGTGCCGCTCATCGTGCACGGCGACGCGGCCTTCGTGCGCTCGGCCGAGGACGTGCTGCGCAGCCTCGCCAGGCTGCAGGAGGTGCGGCTGCTCGAGGACGAGGCGGCCTTTGCCGCCGCCACCCGCACCGCGCCGGTGTCGGTTTGCGGGGCGCTGCGCATCGCGCTGCACGTGGAGGTGGATGTCGAGGCCGAGCGTGAGCGCCTGACGCGGGAGATCGCCCGGCTCCAGGCCGAGATCGACCGCGCCCAGGCCCGCCTGGCCAACGAGAGCTTCGTCGCCCGGGCGCCTCAGGCCGTGGTGGCGCAGGAGCGCGAGCGCCTGCAGGGGTTCACGACGAGCCTGGAGCGTCTGCGCGACCAAGCGGCGAGGCTGACGTCGTCTGCCTGAAGGGCGGCCGCGCCGGGCCCAGCGTCAGCACCTCGTCGATGCGGCGGGCCACCGACCAGGCCGAACGCGCCCGGGACTGCCTCGTGGTGGCGGCTACCCGGGGGGTGGTCATGAGAGTCTGGATGCCGTGCAGCGGGCGTCCGGGAGCGGTCAGCCCGGGCTCGGCCGCGTCCAGCCAGGCCGCGGCCATGCGGCCGCTGACCAGCAGCCGCGCCAGGGCCGCGTCGTCAAGCAGGTCGGAGTGGCTCAGGCACACCAGCACCTGGTCCTCGCGCACCCCCTGCAGCACGCTCTCGCCCAGGATCGCCCGGTAGCGGGTGTAGTAGGGCAGCAGCACGCACACCGCGTCGCTGGCCGCCATGAGCTCGGCCAGGGCGTAGGGCAGGACGCGATAGCGCGTCCACAGGGCATCGGATTGGTGCGTACCCGGGTCGTAGCCGATCACCCGGGCGCCGAAGGCGCCCAGCAGGTCGGCCAGCGGCTTGGCGCTGGCCGTCATGCCCACGATGCCCACCGTGCAGCTGCCGAGTTCGCGGCCCACCAGCATGCCTTCGGCGGCCAGCACCGGCACCCGACGCAGCATCTGCAGGAGGGCACCGACCACGAACTCGGCCTCGGCATCGGCCACTGCCGCAGTCGGGCGCACCACCTCCACGCCCGCGGCGGAGCAGGCGTCGCGGTCGATGTTCTCCACGCCCGCGGAGATCCGGCCCACGGCGCGCAGCAGCGGCGCGGCGCGCACGAGCGGGCCGTCCAGCGCCACGGAGGCCGGCACGATGACCGAGCGCGCCTGCTCCAGGGCCACACGCAGGCCGCGCTGGTCCCAGGCCAGTTCCGGCGCGTGGCGCACGGCGTGGCGCGCCCGCAGCCAGTTCAACACCTCGGGCTCGATCGATTCAACGATGAGGATGTCCACGCTCAAGCCTTCCCGGGCGGCGGGCCGCACGCAGGGCTCCGCGTGCCAGAATCGGCGCAGATTTCCTCACTCCCCGAGCAGGTTCGCATGCTGGTCAAGAAAGCCATCTTTCCCGTTGCCGGGCTGGGCACCCGTTTCCTGCCCGCCACGAAGGCGCAGCCCAAGGAGATGCTTCCTGTCGTCGACAAACCGCTGATCCAGTATGCGGTGGAGGAAGCGTACGCCGCGGGCGTGCGGGAGATGATCTTCGTGACGGGCCGGCACAAGAGGCCCATCGAAGACCACTTTGACATGACTTTCGAGCTCGAGGTAGCCCTCGAACAGGCGGGTAAGCGGGACTTGCTGGAAGTCGTGCGAAGCGTCAAGCCTGACGACATGGAGTGCATCTACGTGCGCCAGGCCCAGGCCCTGGGCCTGGGGCACGCCGTGCTGTGCGGCCAGCGCCTGGTGGGCAACGAGCCCTTTGCCGTGCTCCTGGCCGACGACCTGATGGTGGGCGAGCCCCCCGTGCTGCGCCAGATGGTGGACCAGTTCGCCGAGTGGCGCGCCTCCATCCTGGCCGTGCAGGAGGTGCCGGCCGACCACACCCGGCGCTACGGCATCGTCGCGGGCACGCCCGTGAACGACCGCCTCATGGACATCAGCCGCATCGTGGAGAAGCCCGCCCCCGAGCAGGCCCCCTCGCGGCTGGGCGTGGCCGGCCGCTACATCCTCACCCCTGGGGTTTTCCATGAGATCGCCAGCCAGCCGCGGGGCGTGGGCGGCGAGATCCAGCTCACCGACGGCATCGCCGCGCTGCTGCGCCGGGAGAAGGTCTTCGCCTACCGCTACGCGGGCAAGCGCTACGACTGCGGCAGCAAGGAAGGTTTCCTGGAGGCCAACATCGAGCTGGCGCTGGAGCATCCGGCGCTCGGGCCGGGGTTCCGGGACTACCTGAAGGCGCTGCAGCTCTGAGGCAGGCCGGGCGCCTTCAGCGGCGCTGCAGGACGTGAATGAACTCCTGGTCGGTACTCGTCTGCTCCACCAGCGCGTTGCCGGTCTGCCGGGCGAAGGCCTGGAAGTCGCGCACCGAGCCGGGGTCGGTGGCGATCACCTTCAGCAGCTTGCCGCTTTCCATGCCGCTCAGGGCCTTCTTGGCCTTGAGGATCGGCAGCGGGCAGTTCAGGCCGCGGGTGTCGAGTTCTACGTCGGGGTGCATGGGGCGGGAGCAGAAGTCAATCCGACATTCTACGAGGATGACCCCGGGCTGGACGGGCGGGGCGGCAGGTCCACGAAGACCGGCTCGTGGCCCCTGGCCCGCAGCCAGTCAGCCAGTGCATAGCCCGTGCCGGCCCGCCAGCAGCGGAGGTCCTGGGGGGCGAACAGCCGGTACTCCACGAGTTCCGGCGAGAGCCGGATCTCGCCACGCGCCACCGCGTGGTAGGCGATGATCACCTGGTTCATGCGCTGGAAGTCGTAGACGCCCACGAGGTTGAGCGCCTCGACCTGCAGCGAGGTCTCCTCCGCCACCTCGCGGGAGATGCCCTCCTCGGGCGTCTCGCCGGCTTCCATGAAGCCGGTGATGAGCGCGAAGAAGCGGTGCGTCCAGGCCGCGTTGCGGGCCAGGAGCACGTGGCCGTCGCGGTCGGCGCACTCGATGATGGCCGCCAGCACCGGGGTGGGGTTGTTCCAGTGCGTCCAGCCGCAGGCCGGGCAGCGCAGCCGCTCCTTCATGCCGCCGTCCTCGGCCTGCGCGCGGAGCTGCAGCGGGGTGGCGCAGTGGGTGCAGAAACGGGTCTCGTGGCGCATGGGCGGGTGGCGGCGGGCCCGGCTCAGGTGGGGTTCAAGCCGGGAACACGCCCGTGGAGAGGTAGCGGTCGCCGCGGTCGCAGACGATGAAGACGATGGTCGC
>JBMOGN010000221.1:0-5084 GCA_049318345.1 Rubrivivax sp.
GATGCTCTTGGCCCCGGAATCCTTGCTCTCGGCCCAGGCGTTGCCCCCGGCGGGGTTCAGGCCCTGCGGGTTGCGGAAGCTTGCCAGCGCGAGCTGCCCAGTCTGGCGCACCTCGCCGTTGGAGTAGCGCGCCGTCAGGATGCCCGACTTGTCGAAGTTGAAGCTGCTGAGCGTACCCACCGGGTAGCCGTCCTGCTTGATGGTGCCCACCAGGTAGCTGCCCGCGCGCTGCGTGGACGCCGACATGTCCACCGCGATGTCCTCGAAGGCGTACTGCACGCCGGCGGGCTTGTTCGGGTCGTTGTTCAGCGCGTCCTGCAGGTTCGCGCCGGTGATCGTGAAGGTCTCGGGAGCCGGCGGCCCGGAGCCATCGGCGTTGTTGTAGGCGATGGCGCCCACCTTCACCGGCGTGGCCCCGGCGGGCACCGACACGCCGTTCGCGGTGGCGTAGACGTCCCAGTTGTTGGCGGCCGTCTTCTTGAAGTACAGGCTCGCCTGGACGTCCATACCCGACTTGTCCACGAGCTTCATCGAGCTGGAGTAATTGAAGCTGCCACCCTCGGAAGCGTCGAAGGCCAGGGGCTTGGTGGGATCGGCCGCATCCAGGTTGAAGCTGAGCTCGACCTTGCTCGTGGGCTTCTGGTCGATGCGCCCGGCAGGCACCTGCAAGGCGGCGAGCTGGCCCGTGCGGATGCTGCCCAGCTCGTCGGCGGAGTAGCCCATCAGCCGCATGCCGTCGTTGTTGACGATGTAGCCATCGCGATCGGACTTGAACTGGCCGTTGCGCGAGTACAGCACGCTCGTGTCGCCGCCACCGCTGGCCGCCGAGGACGGGTCCTGCACCTGGAAGTAGCCCTTGCCGTTGATGGCGAGGTCCAGGTTGCTACCCGTGGTGGTGATGCTGCCTTGCGTGTGGTCCTGGGTGACGCCGGTCAGGCGCGAGCCGATCCCCACTGCGCCGGCTCCGCCCACGGCACTGGCGTACATGTCGGAGAACTCCGCACGCGAGGACTTCGAGCCGATGGTGTTGGCATTGGAGATGTTGTTGCCGATCACCTCGAGGTTCTTGGCGGCGGCGCTCAGGCCGGAGAGTCCTTGCTGAAAGCTCATGGGTCGTCCTTCGGTTGAGGGAGGAAAGAATCAGGGGGTCGGCAGGCGCGGCGCGGGCAGCCTCAGGAGACCACCTTCACCTTGGAGAAGTCGACTTCGCCCAGGCGCGACAGGCCCAGGCTCAACCCGTTGGGGGTGGTGGAGACGGAGGACACGGCGTCCACGCTCAGCGGCTGCGCCGCCACGCTGGCCGCGCCCGAGGTGGCCACGACGCGGAACTTCAGCTGCGAGCCGTCGACCCCCGACGGCACCTTCCACTCGAAGCGTCCGCGCCCGGCCGCCTGGATGCCCAGGTTCAGGGTGTCGACCACCCGGTCGCCCGCGTCGAGCACCTCCACCTTGACAGACTGCGCCGAGGCGGCAAGGTCGAAGCCGCCGCGGGCCACGCCGTCGGTGGGCAGCAGGCGGTTGCCCTCCACCCAGACCTGGCGGCCGATCATGGCCGCGCCCTGCAGCGTCTGCGCCTGCAGGAACTGCGTGCCCAGCGACTTGACGGAGTCGTTGAGCTTCTCGATGCCCGAGACGGTGTTCACCTGCGCCATCTGGCTGGTGAGCTGGGCGTTGTCCATCGGGTTGAGCGGATCCTGGTTCTTTAGCTGGGTGACCAGCAGCTTCAGGAACTTGTCGCCCATCTCCTGGGCCGAGGTGCCGGCGCCGGAGGCGGAAGAAGCCGCGGCAGCGGCAGAGCCGGTGGCGGAGGTGGATGTGGAAGTGGAGGTGATGGTGGTCATCGCGTCACTGGCCCATCTGCAGCGTCTTCATCAGCAGCTGCTTGGTGGTGTTCATCACCTCGATGTTGTTCTGGTACGAGCGCGAGGCGGAGATCATGTTGACCATCTCCTCCACCGTGCTCACGTTGCTGTAGGTCACGTAGCCTTCGCCATCGGCCGCGGGGTGCTTGGGGTCGTGCACGCGCCGGCCGGGGGTCTGCGACTCGCTCACGGTGGTCACGCGCACCCCGGCCGCGGGCGTGCCCGAGGAGGCGGACGCGCCCATGAGTTCGGTCTGGAAGACCACCTGGCGGGCCTTGTAGGCCTTGCCGTCGGGCCCGGCCACCGTGTCGGCGTTGGCCAGGTTGGAGGCGACGACGTTCAGGCGCTGGCTCTGCGCGCTGACGGCGCTGCCGGCGATGTCGAAGATGCGGCTCAGGCTCATCGGGTGCTCCTAATCGGTTCGCGGGGGCTCAGGCCTGGCCCGGGCCCTTCATGGCGTCCATCATGGTGCGCACGCTGCGGCTGATGAAGCGCACGGTGGCCTCGTACTTGACGGTGTTGTCGGCAAAGGAGGCGCGCTCGCGGTCCATGTCCACCGTGTTGGCGTCCAGACTCGTCTGCGCGGGCAGGGCGTAGCGCAGCGCCAGATCGCTCGCGGCGGCGGGACGGTCGCGGCCGGCGGGGCTGGTGGCGTCGCGCAGAGCGCGCGAAAAGTCGAAGTCGCGCGCCACGTAGCCAGGGGTGTCGGCGTTGGCGATGTTCCCGGCGATGACGCGCTGTCGCTCCGAGCGCAGCACCAGCGCCTGCGTCTGGAACTGAAGGTTGTCGGTGAGGCGGTTCAACATCGTGGGGCTCCGGCTCCCCTGAGCCCGCCGGGCCATGGCACGGGCTTCAAGGGGTGGTGATGGGCGACGATTGTCGGCAGCGCGCACCGGCACGATGGTTCGAACAGTCGGCGGAAGGCGGCGCATTTCGGGGCCTGGAATCCAAGCTGCAGGCCTAGAGTTCGGACCTGTGAAGCCGATCCTTGCCCTCCCCTTGCTCCGGCTGGCGCCCGCGGCTGCCGTGGCCCCGGTGGCGGCTGCCTGGCTGGCGGTTGCCGCCCTCGCCACGGTCACGTCGCCCGCGATGGCGACGACGCCCACGGCGGCCACCGCGACCGAACCCGCCTGGATGGCCGAGATCGCGCCGCTGGCGCAATCGGCCACGCAGGCGGCCTTCGGCGGCCGATCGGCGATGCGCGTGGAGGTGGTACCCGGCACGCTGGACCCGCGCCTGAACCTGGCGCCGTGCAACAAGGTGCAACCGTATCTGCCCGCCGGCCACCGCGCCTGGGGCCGCACCCGGGTAGGCCTGCGCTGCGTCGACGGCCCGGTGGCGTGGAACGTGTCCATGCCGATCACGGTCAAGGTCTTCGCACCCGCGCTCGTGGCGCGCCAGGCGCTGTCGGCCGGGACCGTGCTGGGCGCCGAGCACCTGGAAACCGGCGAGGTCGACTGGGCCGCCGCAGAGTCCCCCGCCCTGGGCGAGGCCGCCCCGGTGGCCGGCCGCACCCTGGCCCGGCCCCTGGCGCCCGGACAGGCGCTGCGCGAGTCCGACCTGAGAAAGCGCCAGTGGTTCGACGCCGGCGACCCGGTGCGCCTGGTGGTGGTGGGCAACGGTTTTTCGATCAGCGGCGAGGGCGTGGCCCTCACCCCCGGCCTGGAAGGGCAGCTGGTGCGCGTGCGCACCGAAGGCGGCAAGGTCGTCAGCGGCAAGGCCGCCGGCGACAGGCGGGTGGAGGTGCAGTTGTGAGGCCGCGATCGCCTCGACCCCCCCCTGTTCGAGGGGGAGTGCGCAGATTTCCCGTTTCGGCACTAAAGTTCTGCCGTTCGACACCCGATAGAGCGACTCAAGGGGTGCGGTGCGAGCCGTCACTCCTCTGGAGCACATCATGAAAATCGGAAACTTCGACCCCAAGGCTCTCGGCGCGCTGCCTGCCGCCGATCGCAAGGCCTCCACGGCAGACAAGCCGGGGGAGGCCGCCAGCCCGGGGCCCAGCGCCCGGGTGGACCTGTCCTCCACCCAGGCGATGCGTTCGGCTGTGGGCACGGAGCCCAGCTTCGACCAGGCCAAGGTCGACCTGATCTCCCAGCAGATCCGCGACGGCTCGTTTCGCGTGAACGCCGGCGCCATCGCCGACAAGCTCATCGGCAACGCCCAGGATCTCCTGAGCGGCCCCAAGGCCTGAGTCGCCCGATGTCCGATTTCATCGTCCTGAACCGTCCCGTCCACGCCGCGGCGCCCGATCTGGAGGCGCCGCTTTCGCGCGTGGAAGGCCAGCTCGCCGCGCTCACGGTTGCGCTGCGCTCCGATGACGCGAGCGCCCTGGAGAAGGCCGCGGCCGACCTGCACCGGGCCCTGGCCAGCGCCGTCGACCAGTTCCGTCAGGCCGCACGCCGCGGCGGCGTGCCCTCGCCCATGCGCCAGCGCCTGGCGGTGGCCAGCGCCCAGGTGGCGGCGCAGCGCGAGTCGCTCGCCCGCGCCACCGCCAGCCTGGACCGCGCCATCGATGTCCTGCTGCCTCCGGCCATGCAGACTTATGGCGCCGGCGGCCACGCGCTGCGCGCCTCCAGCACCGGGGCCGTCCAGGCCTGAACCCGCTCGACACGGGCGCCCGCCACGCGGCGCGCTGGACATGACAAAGGGGCCCTCGGGCCCCTTTTTCGTGGAAGCCTGCCGGCCTCACCACTCACGCATGCGGGTACGCAGCCGGGCGATCGACTGGCTGTGCAGCTGGCACACCCGGCTCTCGGTGACCCCGAGCACGGCCGCGATCTCCTTGAGATTCATGTCGTGCTCGTAGTACATGCTCATGACGTACTGCTCGCGCTCGGGCAGCGCCTCGATGGCAGCCACCAGGGCCTCGCGCATCTTCTGGTCCGACAGCCGGCCCAGCGGGTTGGCCTCGACGTCGGCCGTGTGGCGGTCGAGGAAGTCGTCGTCGCCGTCGTCGCCGGACATGTCCTCCAGGTAGACGAGCTGCGTGCCGCGCACCTTGCCCAGGAGTTCCTGGTACTCGGTGAGCTTCAGGCCCATCTCCTTGGCGATCTCGCCCTCGCTGGGCGCACGGCCCAGGCGCTGCTCGAGCCGGTGCACGGCGGCCTCGATGGAGCGCTGGTGGCGGCGGTCGCCACGGCTCATCCAGTCGCTGCCGCGCAGCTCATCGAGCATGGCGCCGCGGATGCGCTGCGTGGCAAAGGTCTCGAACTGCACGCCCTG
>JBMOGN010000222.1:0-5052 GCA_049318345.1 Rubrivivax sp.
GGTTCGTTTCGCGAGCAGATGCTGCGCGTGCGGGAGGATGCGATCGTCTCGTCGGTCAACCGCCTGCTCGCTGAGAAGGGTTTCGACCTCATGACGGTCGACGAGGTCGCCGCCGACGTGGGCATCGCCAAGGCGAGCCTGTACAAGCACTTCTCCTCCAAGGAGTCGCTGGCCGCAGCGGCGATGGTGCGCGTCATGGAGCGCGGCATGGAGGTCATCTCCGGGCAGGCTGCCCGCGAGGGCGCCACGGCGCTGGAGCGGCTGCGCGAGGTGACGCGCTGGGTGCTGCGGGTGCTGCTGGCCGGGCAGATGCCCACGCTGCCCTCGCAGAACTCCACGCTGCGCGCGGAGCTGCTGACCAACAAACGCTACCTCGAGGTGCTGATGCAGCTCAGCGACCAGCTCGGCGAGTGGATCCTGCAGGCGCAGGCCGCAGGCGACCTGGACAGCCGGCTGCCGCCGGAGCTGGTGCTCTACACCCTGTTCGCGCGCGCCTGCGACCCCGTGCCCGGGGTGCTGAAGGCAGGCGGGCAGTGCAGCGACGAGCAGATCGTCGAGTACGTGCTGCAGACCTGCTTCAACGGCCTGAGCAGCCGCCAGTCGGGGCCCTGAGGAGCCCGGCTCAGCGCACGAGCAGCACCGGCACCTTGCAGTTGGCCAGCACCCGCGTGGCCACCGAGCCGAGCACGAGGTTGCCCAGCGTGCCGTGGCCGTGCGAGCCCATGATGACCAGGTCGAAGCGGCCCCTGGACGCCGTGGCGCTGACCACGTCGCCGACCTGCCCCGACTTGCCGAGGTAGCTCACGCGCAGTTCGGGGTGGCGGGCGAAGAAGGCGCGGATGGGTTTGAGCACCTTCTGCGCCTCGTCGTCGTAGTAGGCCTTCAGCGTGTCGCGCTCGATGACGGCGGCTGCGCGCGGCGGCACCGCCGGCACGGTGTGCAGCACCGTGTACTCGTGCTGGCCGCCCAGCCACTCGTCGTGCGCGGCCAGGTACCCCAGCATGCGCTTGGTGTAGGGACTGCCGTCCACAGGCACGAGGATCTTCATCGGGAGGCTCCTGGTCGCGGGAAGTGAGGCTGGCAGTATCGCGCAGCCTGCAAGGGCCTCTCCTTGCCGGGGATCAACTGCGCCGCACGGCGCTGCCGATTCGATCGACGGCAGCCCGGGCCCGCCCGCGGCGCGCCGGGCCGGGCCCCTCAGGTCATTCGCCCAGCAGGGCCTTGTCGCTGATCGCCCGCGGCGAGTTCGGCCCCAGGCCGTAGGCGGCCAGGTAGGTCGATCCGGCGGCCGGTGGCGGCGCCTTGGCGGCGGCCTCCATGGTGCGGTCCGGGGCCACGTGCAGCACGTCGGCGCGCGCCGCCAGTGCGCGCACCTGCGCCGCCGGCAGCACCGCCACGACGGTGGCGATCGAGGCATCGTGCGAGACGATGTTGCCCCCGCGCCGCGTGATGTCCTTGCGCGCCTCGGCGAGGTCGGCGCTGCGACGCTGGCCGGTGACCACCACGCGCACCCAGCGCTGGCCGGCGGCCTCGCGCAGCCAGGGCTGGCGTGCCGGCTTGGCAGCATCGATGGCCAGGCGCAGGTCGCTGGCGACCTTGTACGCAAGCGGGTCGGCCGCAGCGGCCGGGCTCTGGGCATGGGCCGGGGCCAGGCTCAGGCAGCCGGCCGCCAGCAGGGCGTACAGCGCCTGGCGCGCGCCTTGGCGCGCGGAACCGGAAGGGACACGAAGTTTCATCATGATCACTCTCCCGTCGAGCTTTCTGCCAGCACCAGGCCTTCTGCCAGCACCAGGCCCTCGGCCAGCGCCAGCCCCTCGGCCAGCACCAATCCTTCGGCAAGCGCGAGGCCCTCGGCGAGCGCCAGCCCCTCTGCCAGCGCCAGGCCTTCGGCCAGGACGAGGCCCTCGGCGAGCACGAGGCCGCTGGGCAGCACCGTGCCGGCGCCTGCGGCCAGCGGGCCCGGCAACGCGGAAGCCAGCGCGAAGACGCCCGTGCGGTTCCTCAGCGAGCTCGCGCCCAGCAGGCTCGAGGCGAAGAGCACGCTGGGTTGGAACAGCGTGACGCGCGGGTCGGGGATCGGCGCCTCGGTGAGGCTGCTGGGGAAGGTGTTGGCGGGCATCGTCGACGAGGCAGCCCACCACGCCACCGCGTGCCGCCTCGGGCCGACGGTGCCGCCCCATGTGACGCGATGGTCCCACGCGAGCTGGTACTGCGTGAAGAGCGTGTCGCCGCTGAGGATGCGGTTGCCGCCGGCGTAGACCATGCGGCTCCACAGCCCGATGCCGCCGTCCATCGGGTTCGAGCCGGGGGGCTCGCTGTTGGGCACCGTGCGGTCGATGCGCTGCGGGCGGCCGCCGGCCAGCAGGGACGCGCCCGGAACGATGCTCCCTGCCTCGACGGCCTGCATCAGGTCGGTCCGCATGAGGCGGGCCAGCTGCAGGGCGCCGTGCGCGTTCACCATCCCGGTGCCTTGCTGCAGCAGGTTGAAGCCTGCCAGCGGCTCGGCCGTGTACTGCAGCATCGCCTTGATGAGCGGCGGCGTCAGGCCGGGGTTGGCCTCGAGCATCAGCGCCACCGTGCCCGCCACCACGGGCGCGGCGATCGAGGTGCCGCTGAGCACCATCAGGCTGGAGGTCCTGCCCGGGCGGTTGCCCGAGCCCATCGGCACGAGGCCCGGGTTCCTGGCAGGGATGTCGGCGTCGCCGGCAGCGGCGGTGACCGCCTTGGCCCCCAGCACCTTGTTGCCTGGCGCCACCAGGTCGGGCTTCAGGGCGTTGTCGATGCGCCGCTGTCCGGCGGGCGACACGTACACGCCGCGGGTGGGCCCCTTGGAGCTGAAGAGGTTGACGAGGTCGTCCGAACGCCGCCCGGAGTCCCGGCCGTTGGACGAACCCACCGTGATCACCGAGGGCTCGATGCCGGGCGAGCCCACCGTTCCGTAGACCTCCGTGGGCGCGCCGGCCGAGGCTTCCCGCTTGCCGTAGTTGCCCGCTGCCACCACCACGGTGATGCCCATGGCCGTGGCGCTGCGCACGGCCCGGCACAGCGGGTCGGTCACGTAGGACTCGGTGGAGTCGGCCGCCAGGCTGAGGTTCATCACGCGGATATTCAGCTCCCGTGCGCGCAGCACCACCCAGTCGATGGCGGCCAGCACGTCGCTTACGGTGCCGAAGCCGTTGCGGTCCAGCACCTTGAGGTCGTACAGCAGCGCACCCGGGGCGATGCCGGTGGAGTTGGGCGTCAGGCCCCAGGCGCGGCCAGCCGCCATGCTGGCCACGTGCGTGCCGTGGCCATAGGCGTCCACCTCGGGGGGGCCGCCGTAGTTGTTGATGCGCGCCTCGTAGGCCTGGCGCGTGGCGGAGCCCGGGGTCAGCAGGTCGGCCGTGGGGTCGAATCCGATCTTCCATTCCTGCAGGCCCATGACGCTGGCGTTGGTGGTGGCGGTGAAGTCCACCGCCTGGCGCACGCGCGTGGCGCCGCTGGCGTCGCGGAAGTTGTCGTGGTTGCGCATGATCCCCGAGTCGAGGACGGCAATGCCCACGCCGGCTCCCGTGTGGCCGAGGTAGCTGGTGGGGACGCCCCCCACGACCGCGAAGGTGGTCAGCGCCGCGCGTATCGGAAGGACACCTATAGAACCCGCGGACACGTTCACGGACTGCTCGAGCACGCTGAAGCTGCGCGTGGTCAGGCGGTTCGGGGAGATGCTCTGGACTTCCGCACGTTTGGCGATTTCCAGCACGCCCGCGGCGGGCAGCATCACCGACAGGCCGCGCACCGACAGGTAGCGCATGTAGACCGAGCCACCGGCGCGCAGCACGGCCTGGCGCAGGTCGGCCATCGTCGGGTCCGCACAGTCGCAGAAGACGAGCGCCTTCACGTAGCGCACCGTGGGGAACGAGGGCCCGGCCGGTCCGACCATGTCGCGGGCCCAGGTGTGGTTGTCCGGCAGCTTCGGGGCGAGCATCGAGTTGCGCAGGTCGTTCGCGACCTTGGCCTGCTGAGCCGGCGGCAGGGGTATCCACGACAAGGGCGACAGGGCCGATGCCTGGGCGCCCACGGCGGCCAGTGCAAGAAGAAGGCCCGCCGTGGCCGCGTGCACGATGCGCCGGGTGAGTTCGCGGGGAGGAGTCGGGAAGATGTTCATGGGGGATCCTTGGGAGGACACCGATGTGCCGATCCCGGACCCCCGATTGGAGGGCGTCAAGACCCCCTGTCCAAGGGGTCGACGCCGACGGAAAAGCCGCGCGCGTGAATTCCTGCCGCTTTCGGGCCCGAGCGTGAAGCGTGCGCCCGGGTGGGTGTCCGGCCGAAGGACCGGTCAGGGCTCATCGGGCCCGATGGAGCAGGCGGGCCCGATCGGCCCGATGGACTCGGTCAGCCCGCTGGGCCCGGGCCGCCGTGCGGCCACCGGGGCCTCCACGTCCGCCAGCAAAGAAGCCGTGCCGCCGCGGCGGGCTGTGCGGGCCGCGTCCCCGTCCGCGACGTCAGAGGCTCAGGCCGCCAGGCGCTGCTCGATGCGGGCGCGGGTGGCCGGCAGCGCGGCGGGCAGCCGGCTGGCGAGCTGCTCGAAGAGCTGCGCGTGCAGCCCGAGTTCCTCCCGCCAGGCGGCGGGGTCGATGCCGGTGACGGCCTCGAACTGCTCGCGCGTGAAGGCCAGGCCCTCCCAGCGCAGGTCCTCGTAGCGCGGGCTCAGGCCGAAGAGGTGCTCCTGCGCGCCTGCATGGCCCTCGATGCGGCGCAGCATCCACTCCAGCACGCGCATGTTCTCGCCATAGCCCGGCCACACGAAGCGCCCGTCTGCGCCCTTGCGGAACCAGTTCACGCAGAAGATGTGCGGCAGCTTCGCGCCGAGCGCGGCGAGCTTCTCGCCCATCTCGATCCAGTGGCCGAAGTGGTCGCCCATGTGGTAGCCCATGAAGGGCAGCATGGCGAAGGGGTCGCGCCGCACCACGCCCTGCGCGCCGGCGGCCGCCGCGGTGGTCTCGCTGCCCATGGTGGCGGCCATGTACACGCCCTCGACCCAGTCGCGCGCCTCGGTCACCAGCGGCACGG
>JBMOGN010000223.1:0-5048 GCA_049318345.1 Rubrivivax sp.
ATGCGGCGGCCACGACCAGCCACCACCAGGACACTGCAAGGCCCGACACCATGCCTCGTTATCGGCCGATGCGGCCGCTGCTTGAAGAGCCCCCATGGTACTGCGGGCGCGGCTCAGGGATCGCGCTGCAGCTCCAGGGTGCCGCCCTGGGGAACCTGGGTGAAGCGCAGCAGCGCGGGCAGGTGGTGGCGCGCGGGGTCCAGCCACACCTCCACGCGGCTGTCGTAGGGGCGCTGCGGCTCGCGTGTCAGGCGCAGGGCATGCGCGACCTGCACACCGGGCAGTTCCAGGTCAGCGCGCTCCCGGATCTCGAAGAGCCACAGCTGCGCGTCGCCGCGCGCACCCGTGACGTACAGGGGCAGCCGCTCACCGGGATTCCAGCGCCCGGGGTCGGCCTGGACCACCGCGGCGAGCTGGACGATCCAGCTCAGCCGGTCCTGGGCCCCGGCATGCAGGGGCTGCTCCACGCCCGGGCCGGAATAGATGATGCGGCCTGCGGCGCGGTCGAAGTTCGCCGCCTGCCCGGCACGCCCGCGGCGGCGGTCTACAAAGCGCTCCGGGGCCACGCCTGCGGCGTCGAAGCCACCCTGGCTGGTCTGCTCGAGCAGCCGCCCGCCCTCCACGCGCCCGCGCAGGCTCAACCGGTACTGCTCGGCGCCGCGCTCCAGGCGCAATTCCGCCCGCCCGGCCTGGGCGCCACGCCGCATGGTGTAGCCCTGGACGAAGGCCGGCGCGATGCGCGTGGGCAGCACCGGCGGCGCGCGCCCGGCGTAGGCAACCGCCGGCGCGGCGTCCTCCGGGTCGTCGGACTGCGCGACGGGGTCCGCCGAGCGGGCCGGGGACGTGGGGAGGGTCTCCGCAGCCGCGGTGGCCGGGGTAGATGGTGTGGCCGGGGTGGCCGGGGTGGCCGGGGCGGTGAGGTGGGCGGGCGCCTGGGCAGAGGACCGCGCAAGGGTGTTCGCAGCCGGGGCGACGACCGGCTCGACAGCCGGGGCGCCCCCCTGCGCAGCAGCCGGTGCCGCAACCGGGGCGGGCGACGCCTCGGCGACATCGATACGCCGCACGACCAGCACCGGGGCGGCACGCGGGGCCGGTGCCTGGGACCCCGGGTTGGCGCGCCTGGCCGGGTCCCGGGGGCGACGTGGCCAGCACGAGGGCGTGCCCCGCCAAGGCCAGCGCCAGCGCGAGCGCCCACTCGCGCGCATGGCGCGGCGCCGCCGGCGGCGGCGGCGGCGGACCCGGGCGGAAGACGAGGGCAGGCGAGCTGGCGTTCACCGCACAATACTGCCACCCGGCCTTCCTGCGCACCAGACCCATGAAACTCGCCACCTACCGCGACGGCTCGCGCGACGGCCAGCTCGTCGTCGTCTCGCGCGACCTCGCCAGCGCCCACTTCGCCACGGGCGTGGCCACGCGGCTGCAGCAGGTGCTGGACGACTGGAACTTCCTGTCGCCGCAGCTGGAGGACCTGTACGCGACGCTGAACGACGGCAAGGCGCGCCATGCCTTCGCCTTCGACCCGAAGATGTGCATGGCCCCGCTGCCGCGCGCCTGCCAGTGGGCCGACGGCTCGGCCTACATCAACCATGTCGAGCTCGTGCGCCGCGCCCGGGGCTCGCAGGTGCCGGCGTCCTTCTACGAAGACCCGCTGATGTACCAGGGCGGCAGCGACGACTTCCTCGGCCCGCTTGAGGACGCGCCCTTCGGCAGCACCGACTGGGGCATCGACTTCGAGAGCGAGGTGGCGGTGGTCACGGGCGACGTGCCCCTGGGCGCCACGCCCGAGCAGGCGCTCGAAGGCGTGCGGCTGCTGATGCTGGTCAACGACTGGAGCCTGCGCAACCTCATCCCGGCCGAGCTCGCCAAGGGCTTCGGCTTCCTGCAGAGCAAGCCCGCCACCGCGTTCGGCCCCGTGGCCGTCACGCCCGACGAGGCCGGCGCCGCCTGGCAGGCCGGGCGGCTGCACCTGACGGTGGAGTCGAGCTGGAACGGGCAGGTCGTGGGCCGCTGCGAGGCCGGCCCGGAGATGACCTTCCACTTCGGGCAGCTCATCGCGCACGTGTGCAAGACGCGCCGCGTGCGCGCCGGCTCCATCGTGGGCTCCGGCACGGTGAGCAACCGCGACTGGGCGCACGGCTACTCGTGCATCGCCGAGAAGCGCGCCATCGAGACCATCGAGGGCGGCGAGCCGAAGACGGCGTTCATGCAGTTCGGTGACTCCATCCGCATCGAGGTCAAGGACGCCTCGGGGCAGAGCCTGTTCGGCGCCATCGAGCAGCGCGTGGTGCCCGCCGCGGTGGACAGCGCAGCGGGCTGAGCGGGCATGGGCGGGCGCCTGTTGCGGAGGCTGCTGTCGGCGCTGCCGGCGCTGCTGGCCGTGGCCTGGCTGGGCGCCAGCGCACCCGGTGCCGCGCTCGCCCAGGCCGCAGCCCCCGCCCCGGCCGGCGCCAGCCCCGTACGCGAGTGCCCGCCGCCGCCGCGCAGCCCCGACGCGCAGCAACTGCAGGCTGCGCAGGAGCAGGCGCGCGACCGCGGCATGCTGTGGCGCCTGACGCGCGACGGCCGCGTCTCCTACCTCTACGGCACGGTGCACATCGGTCGCCTGGAGTGGATCTTCCCCGGGCCGGTGGTGCGCGCGGCGCTGGCGGCCACCGACACCCTGGCCCTGGAACTCGACCTGGCGGACCCCTCCATGGCGCAAGCCATGCAGGCCAGCCTGGCCGGTCAGCCCGACGCGCTGCCCCTGTCGCAGACGCTGCAGCGGCGGCTGACGCGGCAGATCGAGGCCGCCTGCCTGCCGCCAGGGATGCTCGAGAACCAGCACCCGCTCATGCAGGCGATCACGCTGACGGTGCTGGCCGGGCGCTGGGAGGGTCTGGAGCCGGGCTACGCGCAGGAGATCATGCTGGCCGGCGCGGCGCGCACCGCCGGGCTGCAGGTGATCTCGCTGGAGACGGTGGCGCTGCAGGTGGGCGCCCTCATTCCCGCCGACGAGGCCACCGCCCGGGCCATGCTGGACAAGACGCTGCTGCAGCTGGAGTCGGGGGTGACGCGGCGCACCACGGCGCGGCTGGCGCAGGCCTGGGCCGAGGGACGGCTGACCGAGCTCGAGCAGTACGAGCGCTGGTGCGAGTGCATGAACACCGAGCAGGACCGCGAGCTCATGCGCCGCCTCAACGACGACCGCAACCCGACGCTGGCCCGTCGCATCGATGCGCTGCACGGCGCGGGCAAGCGCGTGTTCGCGGCCGTCGGCGCCCTGCACATGACAGGGCTGCGCGCGCTGCCCGGCCTGCTTGCGCAGCGCGGCTTCACGGTGGAGCGCGTGGCTTTCCCGCCCTGATCGGCGCAGGTGGTTTTCTCGGGGTTCCCCCGGGGCAGCCTCAGGCGGACAATGGCCCCGCATAGCCGGCTGCGCGCACACGCGCCGCCCACCACGATGGATGCCAGGAGGGACCCGACATGGCCAGCGCCACCGATTTCGCCAAGCTCGTACCGGGCTTCGACTTCCTGCAGGGCCTGCTCAAGGGCGCAGGCGCCGCGCTGCCCGGCATGGGCCAGTGGGTCGCGCCCACGCTGGATCCGCAGGAGCTGGACAAGCGCATCGAGCAGCTCAAGACGGTGCAGTTCTGGCTCGAGCAGAACGCACGCATGCTCTCCGCGACCATCCAGGCCCTGGAGGTGCAGCGCATGACGCTGTCCACGCTGAAGTCGATGAACGTGCCAGTGGCCGACCTGGCCGACGCCTTCAAGGCGCGCATGCCCGGCGCAGGCGCGCCCCAGGCCGCCTCAGCGGCACCGGCTGCCGCGGCCGACCCGCCGGCAGCCCCGGGCTCGCGCGGCGCCCGGGCCCGCCCGCGCAAGGCGGCTGCGTCCGGCGAGGCGGCGCATGCAGCCGATGCGGCCGGCAGCGCCCCGATGGTGGACCCGATGCAGTGGTGGGGCGCGCTCACGCAGCAGTTCTCCCAGCTCGCGGCCAAGGCCGTGCAGGAAGGTGCCGCCGTGGCCGCGCCGCTCGTGCAGAAGAGCGCGAAGGGCCCGACGGGGTCGAACGGCTCGCCAGGCTCACCAGCCACGCCTGGCTCGCCGAAGAGGCGCGGGCCCCCCCGCGGCCAGCGGACCTGAGCCGGCTGCCGCCTCGCGCCCGGGCTTGCCTGCACCCGGGTCAGGACTGTCCTGACCGCGCGGTGCAGGGCTTGGCGGGACGGGGTTGGCCGCAAGGCGCTAAAGTGCCCGGCCCATGAATGCCCCGGAGTCGATCTCGGCCAACGACCGCGACGCGCGCCAGCGCGCCGTCACGGCTGCCCTGGCCCGCGTGCTGCCCGCCCACGCGCTGCTGTGGCGCAGCGAGGACACCACCCCCTACGAGTGCGACGGCCTGACCGCCTACCGCGAGCGCCCGCTGGTGGTAGCGCTACCGGAGACCGAGGCGCAGGTGGGCGCGGTGCTGGCGGCCTGCCACGCGCTGCGCGTGCCGGTGGTGGCGCGCGGCGCGGGCACGGGGCTGTCCGGCGGCGCGCTGCCTCATGCCATGGGCGTGACGCTGTCGCTGGCGCGCTTCAACCGCATCCTGCAGGTGGATCCGCTGGCTCGCACGGCGCGCGTGCAGTGCGGCGTGCGCAACCTGGCCATCAGTGAGGCCGCAGCACCTCACGGGCTGTACTACGCGCCCGATCCCAGCAGCCAGATCGCCTGCACCATCGGCGGCAACGTGGCGGAGAACTCCGGCGGCGTGCACTGCCTGAAGTACGGCCTGACGCTGCACAACGTGCTGCACGTGCGCGGCTTCACGGTCGAGGGCGAGCCGGTGGAGTTCGGCTCGCTGGCGCTGGACGGCCCGGGGCTGGACCTGCTGCCGGTGCTCGTGGGCAGCGAGGGCATGCTGGCCGTGACCACCGAGGTCACGGTGCGGCTGGTGCCGCGGCCGCAACTCGCGCGCTGCATCATGGCGAGCTTCGACGACATCCGCCAGGCCGGCGAGGCGGTGGCCGCGGTCATCGCCGCGGGCATCATCCCGGCTGGGCTGGAGATGATGGACAAGCCCATGA
>JBMOGN010000224.1:0-5004 GCA_049318345.1 Rubrivivax sp.
AGCGGTCACCGGTGGGGCTCTGCCCGCGAGGGCCAAGATCCACGACCGCTTCACTGCAGCCTGGGCGGCATCGCTGAACACCACGTCACTCAGGCCGAGGCGTGGTCCGTAGACACCGACGAAGTGGCGCGCCAGCGGTAGCACGTCACCGGGCCGCTCGCGCAGCGGCGGCAGCTCCAGCGTGGCCACGCTGAGGCGCCAGAACAGGTCGGCGCGGAAACGCTGCGCGTCCACGGCACGCTGCAGATCGATGTTGGTGGCAGCCACCAGCCGCACATCCAGCGGCACGGCCTTGCGCGAACCCAGGCGCACCACCTGCCGCTCCTGCAGCACGCGCAGCAGCTTCACCTGCAGAGGCAGCGGCAGGTCGCCAATCTCATCGAGGAACAGCGTGCCGCCGTCGGCGGCCTCGAACCAGCCGGCGCGCGCCGTGGCCGCGCCGGTGAAGGCACCCGCCTCGTGGCCGAAGAGTTCCGCGTCGATCAGGCTCTCGCTGAAGGCGCCGCAGTTCACAGCCAGGAAGGGCCCGCGGCGGCCGCTCTTGCGGTGGATGTGGCGGGCGATGAGCTCCTTGCCCGTGCCCGTCTCGCCGATCATCAGCACGGTGGCCTCGCTGCGGGCCACGCGCTCGACCTCGGCCAGCAGGCGCAGCGAACGCGGGTCTTCGAAGAGCATGGCCTTGGCGCGGATCGACAAGGCGCTGGCCGGCCCCGCCGGCAGCGTCAGCAGGCCGTCGTCGGCATCCGCGCCAGGCACCAGGGTCATTGGCCGTCGTGCGGGGGCAAACGCGTCAGCCGCAGGTAGGGCGTGACCGCATTCCACCCTTGCGGGAACTTGTGCCTCAGCTGCTCGGGATCCTGCAGCGAGGGCAGGATCACCACGTCCTGGCCGGGCTGCCAGTCGGCGGGCGTGGCGACGCTGTGGTCGTCGGTGAGCTGCAGCGAATCGATGACGCGCAGGATCTCGCCGAAATTTCGGCCGGTGCTGGCCGGGTAGGTGAGGGTGGCGCGGATCCTCTTGGCCGGGTCGATGAAGAACACCGAGCGCACGGTGGCCGTGGTGCTGGCGTTGGGGTGGATGAGGTCGTACAGCTCGGCCACCTTGCGGTCGGCGTCGGCGATGATGGGGAAGTCGACCGTGGTGTGCTGCGTGCGGTCGATGTCGCCGATCCACTTCAGGTGCGAGTCGACGGGGTCGACCGACAGCGCGATCACCTTCACGCCACGATTCTCGAACTCGGCCTTCAGCCGGGCCGTGCGGCCCAGCTCGGTGGTGCACACGGGGGTGAAGTCGGCCGGGTGCGAGTACAAGACGCCCCAGCTCGAGCCCAACCATTCGTGGAAGCGGATGGGGCCCAGGGACGAAGCCTGTTCGAAGTCGGGCGCGGTGTCGCCCAGGCGAAGTGTCGGCATGCTGGCTCCTGTTGAACGCTGCCCGCGGGGTGAGCAGGGCCAGGCAGCTTAGGCCTGCAGACCCCGCAACACCACGACGAACATCGCAACAGCTGATGCGGCCGGGCCGCATGAGCTGTTGCGCACAACTTCGTTGGCGCCTCGGTGCAGTCTGCCTATCGTGGCCGGGCCTGCTGCTTCATTCGTCGTGCAGCAGGTGTCTCCTCGGAAGGGGCACCGGCATGGGCCGGATCCCTGCTGATTTCGGGGCCCGTGATGAAGGGAACAAGCGGCTTCATCGGGGGTTGTGCATCGCGGGCCCCGTCCTTTTCCGCTTCTTCCGCTGGCTGACCGATGCGGAGCCCTTGCATGCAGACCCTGGCCTCGTTTCCCCTGTCGTCGCACGTGCCGATCGCCGCCACATCGGCAGGGGGCGGCTGCTGCGCACCCCGACCCCGGCTGTTGGTGGTGCCGGGCCTGCACGGCAGCGGCAGCGACCACTGGCAGAGCTGGCTGCAACGGCGAACGCCGGGCAGCCGCCGGGTCGAGCAATCGGACTGGGGCACGCCTGACCTCGAGGCCTGGGTGGCCCGCCTGCGCCACACCCTTCAAGCCGAGCCGCCAGGCCCCTGGATCGCCGCGGCCCACAGCTTCGGCTGCCTGGCCCTGGTGCAGCACCTGCTGAGCCCCGAGGTCGATGCCGAGCGGCCGGTGGTGGCCGCGTTGCTCGTCGCTCCGGCCAGCCCGTGGCGCTTCGGGCTCGAAGCGCAGCTGATGCGGCGCGTGACCCGCGCCGAGCTCACGGTGCTGGCCAGCAGCAACGACCCCTGGCTGCCCACCGAGGCTGCGCTGGGCTGGGCTCATGCCTGGGGTGCGCGGCTCACCGACCTGGGTGATGCCGGGCATGTCAACGCTGCATCGGGGCACGGCCCGTGGCCGCCGGTGCTGCAACAGCTGGAGCGGTTGCGGCAGCGCTGGCAGGCGGCGAAGCGGGGGCGCCCAGAGTACGCGCAGCCTTGAGTCGGGCTTGGCGGGCGCCGCGGCGCAGGCCGCGCATACAATCGCGCTCCGATGTCGACGCTGCGCCGCCACGCTGCCCTGCCCACCTGGTTCGCCCTGTTGGCGATCTGGGCGCTGAGCCTGGTGCCGACGGTCTCGCAGCTGCTCGCGGCCGCGGCGCCCGAGGGCAGCGTGCGCGCCGAAATCTGCACACCACAGGGCCTGCGTTGGGTGACGCTGGTGGCGGTCGACGAATCCGCGCCCGTGTCGACAACCGCGCCGGGCGAGACCCCGACGGCCAGCCACACCGACCACTGCCCCCTGTGCCGGCTGCAGCACGACGCCCCGCCGCTGCCCGTGGCGACGGCGCTGCCAGAGCCGGCCTTGGGCCCGGCCTTCGTGCCGAGCCTCTTCCTGCATGCGCCGCACACGCTGCCTGCGTGGCGCCGTGCGCAGCCCCGCGGCCCCCCGCTCCTGAGCTGACCCCCTCGCCGCCACCCTGCCGCGGCCGTCTTCAGGCGGCACGCGGCCAGGACTTGTTTGGGTTTCCGGTCGTCCGCTCGCGCCCCTGGCGCGGCGGCTGGCCGTCAGGAGCAATCTTCGTGCAACTGCCGCTTTCCACTTGGCCGCCGTTCCCCCGGCAGGCCATCGCCCTGGCCTGTGTTCTCTCGTTCGCGCCCGCGGCGCAGGCCCAGACCGCCGCGCCCACCGAAGCGGCCAGCAGCCGCAACGCCGGCATCGTCACAGTCACCGCCACGCGGCTGGGTTCGCTGCCGACGCAGATCCCGACCACGATCGAAGGCATCACCGGCGCCGAGATCGACGCCACCATCAATGCCACCGACAGCGCCGATGCGCTGAAGTACTTCCCGAGCCTGCTGGTGCGCAAGCGCTACATCGGCGACTACGACCACGCCGTGCTGTCCACACGCGCCAGCGGCACGGGCAACAGCGCCCGCTCGCTGGTGTATGCCGACGGCATCCTGCTGTCCAACCTGCTGGGCAACGGCGCTAGCTTCACGCCGCGCTGGGGCCTGGTCACGCCCGAGGAGATCGAGCGTGTCGACGTGCTCTACGGCCCGTTCAGCGCCGCCTACCCCGGCAACAGCGTCGGCGCGGTGGTGGACTACGCGACGCGCATGCCCACGCGCTTCGAGGCCCACGCCAAGGTGGCCGGCTTCTCGCAACGCTACGACGTGTACCGCACCGACGAGCGCTTCGGCGGTGGCCAGGCCGCCGCCAGCCTGGGCAACAGCGCGGGCAACTTCGCGTGGTGGTTCAACCTGAGCCGCCAGGACAGCGAGAGCCACCCGCTCGTCTACACCACGCGCACGCCCAGCACCGCCGCGCCCGCCACCGGCGCCGTGGCCGTGACGGGCGCGGTGGCCGAGAAGAACCGCTTCAACCAGGACTGGCTGCTCATCGGCACCAGCAGCCAGGCCCACACGGTGCAGGACCACGCCAAGCTCAAGCTGGCCTGGCGCCTGCAGCCCACGCTGCGCGCCAGCTACACGCTGGGCTTCTGGGACAACACCGTCGAGCGCCAGCCCGAGAGCTTCTTGGAAGACGCCAGCGGCCAGCGCGTCGACATCCGGCCCGACAACTTCCCCACCAGCGTGGGCGGCACACGGGCCGTCAGCATCGACGGCCGCGGCTACACGCTGGGCGCCGCCGACTTCGGCCGCACGCGCGAGCGGCTGCAGCACGTGATGCACGGCCTGTCGCTGCGGCAGAGCACGGGCGGGGTGTTCGACTGGCAGTTCGCGGCCAGCCTCTACGACTACGCCAAGGACGAGGTCCGCGCCTGGGCGCCCGTGGCCGCAACCGCCACCACGGCCGCCAACCCGGCCGGCGGCCGCATCACCGACCAGGCCGGCACGGGCTGGAACACCCTGTCTGCCAAGGGCACCTGGCGGCCCGGCGGAGCCGATGGCGCGGCCGCCGGCCGGCACATCGTCGAGTTCGGCCTGCAGCGCGATGCGCACCAGCTGCGCAACAAGGTCTCGAACACGGTGGACTGGATCTCGGGCGCGCCCGCAGCCGGCAACCCGGCCTCGCGCTTCGAGGGCAACACCACGCTCACTAGCCTGTGGGCGCAGGACGCCTGGGCCTTTGCCACCGACTGGAAGGCGGTGCTGGGCCTGCGCCTGGAGCAGTGGGAGGCCGAGCGCGGCCTCACCACCAACGGCGCCGGGGCGTTTGCCCACCCGGCGCGCCGCGAAAGCGCCGCCAGCCCCAAGCTGGCCGTGGGTTGGCAGCCGCGTGACGACTGGTCGCTCAAGCTGTCCAGCGGCCGGGCCGTGCGCTTCCCCACCGTGAGCGAGCTGTTCCAGGGTGGCGTCAACGCCAGCACCGGCGCCTTGAGCAACGGCGATCCCAACCTCAAGCCCGAGGTCTCGTGGACCACCGAGCTGAGCAGCGAGTGGGCCTGGGCGAAGGGCTCGTCGCTGCGCGCCACGCTGTTCCACGAGGCTACGCGCGACGCGCTCTACAGCCAGACCAACACCACCGTCACGCCCAACGTGACCAACATCCAGAACGTCGACCGCATCCGCACCCAGGGCTTCGAGCTGGCGGCGTCGGGCCGCGACCTCGGCGTGCGCGGGCTGGACCT
>JBMOGN010000225.1:0-4995 GCA_049318345.1 Rubrivivax sp.
TGCCCCCTCCTCGAGCTCGGCCGAGCCGCGATAGGTCGACCGCCCGCGCGCCACACCTGGCATGTCGAATCGGCATCATCTCGTTCGTCGACACGGTACGAGGCTGTCCCGTCCGGGTGCCTCGACCGGTCAACAACCCAGGAGCCCAACCATGTCCTACATCGACGGTTTCGTGATCGCGGTACCCACCGCCAACAAGCAGAAGTTCATCGAGCACGCACGTCTTCTCGACCCGATATTCATCGAACTGGGCGCGATCCGTGTGATCGAGGGTTGGGGTGACGACGTCCCCGACGGCAAAGTCACCGATTTCCGCCGCGCGGTCCAGGCGACGGCCGAGGAAACGGTGGCGTTTTCGTGGGTCGAATGGCCGGACAAGGCCACGCGCGACGCCGGCATGAAGAAGATGATGGAAGACCCGCGCATGGATCCGTCCACCCCCGGCAATCCGCCGATGCCCTTCGACGGCAAGCGCATGATCTTCGGTGGGTTCGAGCAGGTGGTCGAAGTGAAGGCCTGACGAGCAGGGCGAGGCCAGCGGCGGGTGCGTGAGGCGCGCTCGCCCCACGCTCCCGCCGCTGGCACTCACACCCGCACCACCTCGCGCCGCATCGACCACAGCACCGCCAGCACCTCGTTGCGCGTGGCCTCGTCGATGCCGTTCTTCTGCAGCGCGTCCATCGCATCGTCGATGACGGTCATGAACTCCTGCTCGTTGATGTTCATGCCCTTGTGCGTGGCCACCATGTCCTGGCCGGTGTAGGCCTCGGGCCCGCCGGTGCCGGCGCAGAAGAACTCCACGGCCCGGCGCTCCACGCGCTCGAGGTCTTCGCTGTTCATGTAGCGCGCATTCACCAGCGGGTTGGCGAGGTGGTTCTTCATCAGGTCGGCCGTGATGCGGGTGATGCCCTCGCGGCGACCCAGGCGCTCGTACAGGGTGGGGGTGGCTTGACTCATGACTTCGTGCTCCTTGGCGTTGAACAGGTCCGACCTCGGACCTGTGGCGATGCAGGCTGGGGCGCCCGCGTTCTTGAATCGTTCCCGCTCGGTCGCTGCTACAACGAGGGCGTCACCGCCGCGACGTCGGCAGGTGGGCCGTCCACGAGGCGTACTCCAGCGCGCCCGCGTCGGGCATCCATGACCGGTATTCGAGCTCGCCGGCGGTCTCGGTGACGTCTGCGTCGTCGGCACGGCCTGCCGCCTCGTTGACGCCGCACAGGTCTCGGCGAAGCATGGCCAGGTTGGCGACGAGTGCCGTCTCGAGGGCCTGCAGGGTCCGTGCCGTGAGCGGCTGTGGCAGGGTCAGGATCGCGGGCGTGGCGTCGGCGACGGGCAGTTCGAACTGGTGCGGGGTCATGGATGCTCCTGCATGGCGGGATGGACAGTCGGCTGCCTGATCGGCGGCGCCGAGGCCGTGATGACGGCCGAAGCACAGCGTGCCGGGCTCGCGTTCCCGGATCGTTCCCGGCCCGAACCGGGCTTGTGGGGGGGTGCCGGCCACTCCACACTGCGCGCCATGGACCTCAACACACCCACCGTGCCGCCTGGCGCCCTCACCCACCTCGAGGTCGTCCTGCTCGGCCGCTTTGCGGTGGCCATCGATGGCGTGGACGTGCCGGCCGAGCGTTGGCCCAGCTTGCGCGCCGCGCAACTGGTGCAGCTGCTGGGCCTGCAAGCGCGGCATCGCTTGACGCGCGACGAGGTCATCGACGCGTTGTGGCCACAGCTCGACGCGGAGGCAGGTGCGGCCAACCTGCGCAAGGCCGCACACCATGCGCGGCAGGCGCTGGGCCGGCACGACGGCATCGTGCTGCAGGCCGGCGAAGTGCTGCTCTGGCCCGAGCGCCCGCTGACGGTGGACGCGCAGCGATTCGAGCAGCGCGCCGATGCCGCCCTGGCCGCGGGTGACCCCGCCGACTGCGCCGAGGCCGCCGGCAGCTATGGCGGCGACCTGCTGCCCGGCGCCCGCTTCGAGCCCTGGGCCGAGGCCGCACGCGAGCGCCTGCACGAACGCCAGCTGCAACTGTTGCGTGCCAGTGGTCAATGGGAACGCCTCGCGCAGCTGGCGCCCGAAGACGAGCCCGCCCACCGTGCCTTGATGCAGCGTGAACTGGCCGCCGGCAACCGCGCCGCCGCCTTGCGCTGGTATTCGCATCTGCGCGAGGCGCTGCAGCAGGGCCTGGGCGTGGCGCCGGATGCGCAGACCGAGGCGCTGTACGGGCGCTGCATTGCCGGTCTTCAGGCGACCGGGCCGGCCTTCATCGGCCGCGCCGAGGCCTGCGCGCAGGTGATCGCCTGGCTCGGCCTGTCGGCAGCGCAGCGGCCGGGTGGCGTGGTGGTGCGCGGGCCGGCCGGCATCGGCAAGAGCGCCCTGGCCCGGGAGATCGGCGTGCAGGCCACGGCGCGCAACTGGGCCGTGCGGCGCGTCGACGCGTCGCAGACCGGCCGCGCCTACGCCGTGATGGCCACGCTGGCCGAACAGTTGATCAGCGCCGATCGCGGGGTGCTCGACCGCATCGGCGCGCAGGCCCGCTCGGTGATGGCGCTGCTCAGCCCGCAGGCGGCCCCCGCCGAGCCACTGCCGGGACCGCTGGGCAGGCACCAGGTGGTCGGCGCGGTGCACCGGCTGCTGCGGGCGTCGGCGCCAGGCCATGAGGTGCTGCTGCTCGTTGACGACGTCCACCTCGCCGACGACGCCGATGTCGACGTGTTGACGCAGCTGGCCGCCTCCGGCGCCGGGCTCTGCCTGCTGGTCGTCACGCGCGCGCCGGTGGCCGGCACCACGCTGGCCCGAGCGCTGGCTCGGCTGCAGCGCTCGGGCGTCGTGCAGGCGCTCGACGTGGCGCCGCTGCCCGACGACGAGGCCCGCCGGCTGATCGCACGCGCCGCCTCGGCGGTGCTGTCCGACGATGTGCTGTCGCGCATCGTGCGCACCGCGGAGGGCAACGCCTTCGCCGCCATCGAGCTTGCGCGCTGTGCCACCGCGGACAGCGATGCCCGGCTGCCGGCCAACGCCGCCGAGGCCATCACCGAGCGGCTGTGCGATGTGCCCGACAGCGCGCTGGCGCTGCTGAAGTGGCTGGCGTTGGGAAGCGACGAGTTCGATGTCGCCACCGTGGAGGCCTTGGCGGTCGAGGCGCAGGTGCCCAGCCTGGCCGCGCTGGATGCAGCGCTGGCTGCCGGCGTGCTGCTGCCCGCAGGCAGCCACTACCGCTTCCGCCACGACCTGGTGCGCCAGGCGCTGATCGAGCAGGTGCCACCGCACCGGCGTCTGAAGATGCACCGCGCCATCGCCATGCGCCTGGCCGAGCTCGATCAGCCGCCGGCTGGCATCGCCCGCCACTGGCTGGACGCCGGTCGCCCGCGCGACGCCCTGCCCTGGCTGCTGGCCGCTGCGCGCGATGCCGTGCGCCTGGCAGCCTTCAGCGACGCGCTGCGGCACCTGGAGCCCTTGCTCGGCTTCCAGCCCGGCCACGTGGAGGCCCTTCGGCTGCGCGCCGAGGCGCTCGACGCGATGGGCGAGCCCGCGGCCCTGGCCGCCTACCACGCTGCCGCGGATGCCGCGGGCGAACCCGAGAGCGACAACCTGCGGGCCAAGGCCGGCCTCGCTCAGGTGAAGCTGGGCGACCCCAAAGGCGCGCTGTTGGTTCTGGCGGGTCTGAAACCCACCAGCATCGACGGCCGCCTGGCCGAAGCCCTGGCATGGAGCGGTGCAGCCGCGCTGGGCGCAGCCGACCCTGCCACCGGCACCGAAAAAGCCGCCGTGGCGCGGCAGCTGGCGCTGCGGTCGGGCGACACCACCTCGTTGGTCATCGCCTCATGGGCGCAGGCTGCAGCGGCCCATGCCCGCGGCGAGCTGCACCACAGCGTCTGGGCCGATCTCCACGAGACCAGCAACGTTCCGCACCTGGCGCTGCGCGTCTTCGACGGCCACCTGTGCATCACGCAGCGGTTTCTGTACGGCGCCAAGCCGTATGCCGAGGTCATCGCCTTCGCGCAGTCGCTGTCCATCGAGGCGCAGCGGCTGGGTGCCGCGCGCGGCCATGCGTTCGGCGTCACCCTGCGCGGCGAGGCCGAGTGGCTCAATGGCAACCTGGACGCCGCGCGCACCCACCTGCGCGAAGGTGCCCGGTTGCACCGTGCCATCGGCGGGCCCGTGGGCGAGGCACTGTCTCTGCAGCGCTTGGCCGAAGTGGCGCTGCACGAAGGGCAACGCCATGAGGCGCGCTCGCTCATCGACGAGGCCTTGGACGTGGCGCGCCAGACGGACATCGGCTTCCATCTGCTGGACCGCATTTACGGCACGCGCATCAATCTGCACGCCCACGACCCCGACGCCGCACTGCATGTGATGGAAGACGCCAGCGTCTCGGTACGCGGCCCGCTGGAGACCTGCCCGGGCTGCCGCATCACCTTCGCCGTGCCGGCGGCCATCGCCGCGGCGCGAGCCGGCGAGTTGGAGCTGGCCGACAAGCACGAGGAACAGTGCGCTTATCTCGCCAACGTGGTGATGCGCCTGCCGGCCTGGTATGCCGCGCACGACGAGGTGCGCGGGCACATCGCGGCTGCGCGCGGTGGCGGCGCCGATGCGCTCGCGCGCTTTGCGGCGGCCGCGGCGCGTTTCCGTGTTGCCGGCCACCCCATCGACGCCGCTCGCTGCGAGCAGCTTGCCCAGCGTTGACAGTCATGACGGACGTTGGTTGTCGCCATCAGGCGACCCCGCCCGTCGGCGCATCACGGCGCGTGTCGCGCGCAGAACTCCGCCGGCGTGAGGACCGGAAATCGCGCCGATAGCGCAAGCAGGTCCTTGTCGCCGGTCACGAGGCAATCAGCACCCGCGGCGATCAGCGTCGCCAGGACCGGCACGTCGTTCGGGTCGCGCAGGCCGCTGCCCTGGGCCTGCGCCAGCACCTCGGGGCCGAGTTCCACGACCGTGGCCATCGCGCGCAGCAGGTCCAGGAAGTCACGCACGTCCCCCGGCCCGAACCCGGTCCG
>JBMOGN010000226.1:0-4979 GCA_049318345.1 Rubrivivax sp.
CGGGGGCAGGCAAGCAAAGTCACGGAGACCCGGGTCTGCTGACACCGAAAGCACGAGCCTGCCCCTCATACCCGCGCCCCAAACAACCCCTGCGGCCGAAACAACAGCACCGCGATGAAGATCGCGAAGATCCCGATCTGCCCGAGCGACTCGCCCAGGAAGAGCCCGCACAGCGACTCCACCACGCCGATGAGCAAGCCCCCCACGAGCGCGCCGGCGAAGCTGCCCATGCCCCCGAGCACGACGATCGTGAAGGCCACGAGCACGAAGCCCGAGCCCACTTGCGGGTTCACGTAGTAGGCCGGCAGCAGGAAGCACGCCGCCGCGCCCAGGCAGGCCAGGCCGATGCCGAAGCTCATCGCGTAGACATGGTCCACGTCGATGCCCACCAGGCGCGCGCCCTGCTTCTCGCGGGCCACGGCGCGGATGGCGCGGCCCAGGTCGGTGCGCGAGACCACCCACAGCAGCAGCGCCGAGGTGGCCAGCGCGCCGAAGAAGGCCACGATCTTGGGCAGCGCGATCATCGCCGGGCCGATGGGCACGGTGGTGAGCGTGTAGGCGGTGTCGATGGTGCGCGTGTCGCTCTTGAAGAAGAGCAGCGCCAGGTTCTCCAGCACGATCGACAGCCCGAGCGTGACGAGCAGGATGTTCTCGTCCTTGCCGTGGCTCGCGCGGTTGATGACGCCGCGCTGCAGCACGTAGCCCAGCGCGAACATGCCTGGCACCACCAGCGGCAGCGCCAGGTACGGGTCGATACCCAGCCGCGCCTTGAGCAGGTAGGCCGCATACAGCGCCACCATCAGCGCCGCGCCGTGCGCGAAGTTGATGATGTGCAGCACCCCGTAGATGAGCGTCAGCCCAAGCGCCACCAGCGCGTAGACCGCGCCGGTGGTCAGCCCGTTGAGGACGGACGGGAAGAGGATGCCGAACTCGAGCATGGGCGGGGGTGCCGGCGCAGGGCGCGGCGCCGGACGCTCAGCCGCGCAGCGGGAACAGCGGGTCGGCCTCGCGGTACTCGCGCGGCACGATGACGCGGATGTCGCCCTTGATGACCTGCGTCATCAGCGGCTGCGCGCCCATGTTCTGGCCGTTCTCGAACTTCGTGGCCCCGTACGGCATGATGTGGTCGCTGAAGGTGCTCCTGGCCAGCGCGTCGATGATGGCGGCGCGGTCGGCGCTCTTGGCGCGCTCGATCGCATCGGCCAGCAGCCGCACCGCCGTGTAGGTCATGAACATCTCATAGGAGAAGAACAGGCCCTTGGCCTCGGCGCGCTTGCGCAGCTCGGCGCTGCGCTTGTCCTTGGGGTTGAACCAGTGGTTGCAGTCGATGATGCCGTTGGCCGCCTCGGGGAACTCCTTGACGAACTTGTAGCTCGAGGCCGCGCCGCCGAGCACCGAGTAGATCGCCTTCGGAACCACCTTCTGCTGTTGCATCGTGCGCACGAGCAGGGCGTACTCGTTGTAGTAGTTGGCCGGGATCACGATGTCGGGGTTGATCGACTTCATGCGCAGCACGATGTTGTTGAAGTCACGCGTGGGGTTGGCGTGCTTGACGACCTCCTTCACCTCGAAGCCGAAGCCCGGCAGCTCCTTGGCCAGCAGGTTGGCCGTGCCGGTGCCGAAGAGGCTCTCCTCGTGAATGATCATCACGGTCTTGGCCGGGCGCCCCGCCACCGTGTTGAGCACGTGCAGATTGTTCACCGCCACCTGCGCGCAGGTGGCGTAGCCCGGGCCGAAGCGGAAGGTGTTCTTCAGCCCGCGCTGCACGATCTGGTCGGCCACGCCCACGTCCACCACGTGGGGCAGGTTGTACTTGGCCGCCGCCTGCGTGGTGGCCAGGCAGATGGCCGAGGCGAAGGCGCCCACGACCGCCGAGCAGCCGGCCTCGTTCATCTTCTCGATCTCGGCCGTGCCGGCCTGCGGCGTGCTCTGCGCGTCGCCGAGCAGGGCGTCGAGCTTGGCCCCGCCGAGGGACTTGATGCCGGTCTTGTTGATGTCCTCGATGGCCATGAGCGCGCCCTCGCGGCACTGCTGGCCGGAGTAGGCGAGCGCACCGGTGACGGGGTGCAGGATGCCGACCTTGACGGCCTTGGGCTGCGCCCCGCCGACGAGCGGGAAGGCCAGCGTCGAGGCGGCGGCGGCCGAGCGCTGGATGAAGATGCGACGGTTGCTCATGGGGGGTCTCCTTGTGGGTGGTCGGGGGGATCAGTGAAAGGGGGCAGCCAGGTCCTGGCTCACCCACACCCGCGCGTCGATGCCGCCCACTCGCGAGAGCTGCATCTCCAGGTGGTAGCGGTCGGGGCGGTACAGGCCGTTGAGCCACTGCACGGGGCGCCCCGATTCGTCGTGGATGAGGCGGCTGACGGCCAGCAGCGGGGAGCCCACGTCCACGCCGAGCTCGCGCGCCACCGGCACATCGGCCAGACGGGCCGTGATGGACTGCGTGGCATGCCCGATGCGCACACCGGACTCCTCCAGCAGCACCAGTATGGGCTTGGCCTGCAGCGCGCGCCGGCCCAGGCCCCGGGCGAGCTCCGCCGGCACGAAGGTGGTGATGTGGGACAGCGGGCCGGCCGCCGTGGAGCGCACGCGCACGGCCTTGTGCACCGGCGCGCCGGGCGAAAGGCCCAGGCGCGGGGCGACCGCCTCGGGCGCGGGCAGCACCTCGCAGTCGACCACCCGCACCTTGGTGCGCAGGCCCATGCTGACGATGTTCTCCAGCAGCCCGGTGAGCTGGGCGCGCGCTGGCGGGCTGCGCGTGGCGGCGCCGGGGGAGGCCTGCGCGCGGCGCGGGGCCACCGGCACCGTGCCGCGCCCGGGCACGCGCTCGATGAGCCCTTCGGCCGCCAGGCGCTCCAGCGCCTTGCGCACCGTCACGCGGGCCACGCCGAACTCCTTGACGAGCTGCATCTCCGCCGGCAGGCCCTGGGCGAAGCGGCCCTCATCGAGCTGCTCGCGCAGCACCAGGTAGACCTGGTGGTACTTCGGCAGGGGCAGCGGCAGGGGCAGGACGGCACTCACCGTCTCATTGTCCTGTCATTAGGACAAAGTTGAGCAGGCCCAGGGGAATTGGCGACGGCGCGCTCAGGCCCGCCGGTCGATGCGCACGGCCAGCACCACAGAGGTGTGGGTGCGGGCCACGCCCTCGATCTGCCCGATCTCGTCGAGCAGCGCGTCCAGCCGCGCGGGGCTCGCCGCGCGCAGCAGCGCGAGGTAGTCGAACTCGCCGCTGACGCTGCACAGCTGACGCAGCTCGGGCAGGGCCTGCAGGCGCAGTTGCACCGTGCGCGACGCGCGCGGGCTCACGGTGATGCCCACATAGGCCTGCACACCGGCGTCCTGCTCATCCTGCGCCAGGCGCACGGTGTAGCCCACGACCACGCCGTCTTGCTCCAGCCGCGCCAGCCGGGCGGCCACGGTCGTGCGCGCCACGCCCAGCCGGCGCGCCAGTGCCGCGGTGCTCGCGCGCGCGTCGGCCTGCAGCAGGGCGAGCAGGGCGCGGTCGGTCTCGTCCAGGGGGCGCAGCGTGGACATCGGCAGGGGCTTGATCGGTCAAGGGGCCGGAAATCTGTCGAACCGACAGAAGTTTGAGTCTAAATGACAGATATAGCTGCCGTTTCATCAAAGTGGCGCTTTATTTCGACATCTCCGGAGACTAGCCTTGCAGGCATGAAGATCGCCCTGCTCGGAGCCGGCCACGTCGGCCAGACCATCGCCCGCCAGCTCACCGCCAGCGGGGACTACACCGTCACGGTCCTGGACCGCAGCGCGCAGGCGCTGCAGCGCCTGCAGCCGGATGCGCTCCCGGGCCTGGCCACCGGGGTGCTGGACTCCACCGATCCCGCGGCCCTGGCGCGGGCCCTGGCCGGCCACGACGCGGTGGTCAACGCCCTGCCCTACCACCTGGCCGCCGACGCGGCGCGCGCCGCGCGGCAGGCACGCTGCCACTACTTCGACCTCACCGAGGACGTGGCCGCGACACGGGAGATCCGCGCCCTGGCCGAGGGCGCGGACACCGCCTTCATGCCGCAGTGCGGGCTGGCGCCGGGCTTCATCGGCATCGTCGCGCACCACCTGGCGCAAGGTTTCGACGAGCTGCACGAGGTGAAGATGCGGGTGGGCGCGCTGCCCACCTTCCCGACCAACGCGCTGAAATACAACCTCACCTGGAGCGTGGACGGCCTGGTCAACGAGTACTGCCACCCCTGCGAGGCGATCCGCGACGGGCAACCGGTGGCGCTGATGCCCCTGGAGGGGCTGGAACACTTCAGCCTGGACGGCGTGGAGTACGAGGCCTTCAACACCAGCGGCGGCCTGGGCACGCTGTGCGAGACCCTGGCCGGGCGCGTGCGCACGCTGGACTACAAGAGCGTGCGCTACCCGGGGCACCGCGCGCTGATGCAGCTGCTGCTGGAGGAGCTGCGCCTGCGCGACGAGCCGGCCACGCTGAAGGCGCTGCTGCAGCGTGCCGTCCCCTCGACGATGCAGGATGTCGTGCTGGTCTTCGTGACGGTCAGCGGCCTGCGTCAGGGCGCGCTCGTGCAGGAGGTGTTCGCGCGCAAGATCTTCGCCGCGCGCCACGCGGGCGGGCCGCTGTCGGCCATCCAGATCACCACCGCCGCGGGGCTGTGCGCGGCGCTGGATCTCTTCCGCGAGGGGCAGTTGCCGCGCCGCGGCTTCATCCGCCAGGAGCAGGTGGCGCTGCCCGCCTTCCTGGCCAACCGCTTCGGCGCGGCCTGTGCGGGCGGGCAGCCCGCGCAGGTCCTGCACTGAGGCGCTGCAACCGCCCGATCAGAGCCGCTCGAACACCGCGGCGATGCCCTGGCCGCCGCCGATGCACATCGTCACGAGGGCGTAGCGGCCCCCGGTGCGGTGCAGCTCGTAGATCGCCTTGGTGGCGATGAAGGCGCCCGAGCAGCCGATGGGGTGGCCCAGCGCGATGGCGCCGCCGTTGGGGTTGGTCTTGCTCATGTCCAGGC
>JBMOGN010000227.1:0-4973 GCA_049318345.1 Rubrivivax sp.
AGGGCATCCAGCCCGGCCCGCAGGTGATGACGAGCAACCCGCAGCTCTTCTGGGGCCTGATCGCCTCGATGTGGGTGGGCAACCTCATGCTGATCATCCTGAACCTGCCGCTCATCGGCATGTGGATCAAGCTGCTGACGGTGCCTTACCGATTCCTCTTTCCCGCGATCGTGGTGTTCTGCAGCATCGGCCTGTACACGCTGAACAACAACAACTTCGACGTCTTCATGGCCGCGGGTTTCGGCGTCGTCGGCTACATCTTCTACCGCCTGGGCTGCGAGCCTGCGCCGTTGCTGCTGGGCTTCATCCTCGGGCCCATGATGGAGGAGAACCTGCGGCGTGCGCTGCTGCTGTCTCGAGGCGACTGGACCACCTTCATCTCGCGCCCGCTGTCGGCCTCGCTCCTGATTGCGGCGCTGGCGCTCATCGTGATCGTGTCGCTGCCCTCGATCAAGAAGAAGCGCGAAGAGGCCTTCCAGGAAGAGTGACCGGGGCCGCGTCATGAACACGCCGGCGGCGCTCGCGCCGCTGCGCGGACCCGTCTTCCGTGGGCTGTGGCTGGCCTGGCTGGCGGCCAACATGACGATGTGGATGAACGACGTCGCGGCCGCCTGGCTGATGACCTCGCTCACCACCAGCCCGGTGATGGTGGCGCTGGTCACCACCGCCTCCACCCTGCCGGTTTTCGTGCTGGGCTTGCCCAGCGGGGCGATCGCCGACATCGTGGACCGCCGGCGCTACTTCGCCGCCACGCAGCTGTGGGTGTCGGTGAACGCGCTGGTGCTGTCGGCGCTGGCGTTGGCCGGCGCGCTCACGGCCGAGCTGCTGCTGCTGCTGACCTTCACCAACGGGGTCGGCCTGGCCCTGCGCTGGCCCGCCTTCTCGGCGATCGTCGCGCAGGTTGTCCCGCGCGAGGAGCTGCCCCAGGCGTTGGCGCTCAACGGCGTGTCGATGAACCTCTCCCGGGTGATCGGGCCGATGGTGGCCGGTGCGCTCATCACGGCGGTGAGCCCGGCGGCGGTCTTCGCGCTGAATGCCGTGTTGTCGGCCGGCGCCTTCGTGCTCGTGCTGCGCTGGCGCAGCAACCCGCGCACCAGCGCGCTGCCGGGCGAGCGCTTTGTCGGCGCCATGCGCGCGGGGCTCAACTTCGCGCTGCAGTCGCCGCGGCTGAAGACGGTGCTGCTGCGGGTGATGCTCTTTTTCTTCCAGAGCGCGGGCCTGACGGCGCTGCTGCCGCTGGTGGCCAAGGGTCTGCACGGCGGCGGGCCCGGCACCTTCACGGTGATGCTGGCCTGCATGGGCCTGGGCGCCATCGCCGCGGCGATGCTCTTTCCGCGCTGGCGCCGCCAGCACGACCCCGACACCTTCGTGCGCGTGGGCACCGTCGTGCACGCCCTGGTGGCGGCGCTGGTGATCCTGTGGCCGGAGATCTGGGTGGCGCTGCCGGCCATGTTCGTCATCGGCATGGCCTGGATCTCGGTGGCCAACTCGTTGTCGGTGTCGGCGCAGACCATCCTGCCCGACTGGGTGCGCGCGCGCGGCATGTCCATGTACCAGATGTCGCTCATGGGCGCGGCCGCTGCGGGCTCGCTCACGTGGGGCCAGGTGGCCAGCCTGGTGGGGGTGCCCATGGCGGTTCTGGCAGCCTCGGGCTTCGGCCTGGTGGCCACCGTGCTGGCGCGCCGGTTCATCGTGTCCGGAGGCGAGCAGCTGGACTTCTCGCCCGTGACGCCCCCGGTGCTGCCGCACACCGCCATCGAGGTCGGCCCGGAGGAAGGCCCGGTGATGGTGACGGTGGAGTACCTCATCGACCCGCAGCGCGCCGAGGAGTTCTCCCGCATCATGGAGCGCACCCGCCGGGCCCGGTTGCGCCAGGGGGCGCTGTCCTGGGGCCTGTTCCGCGACACCGGCCAGCCCGGGCGCATCGTGGAGTACTTCGTCGACGAGAACTGGCTCGAGCACCAGCGGCGGCTGGAACGCTTCACCGCGTTCGACGCCGAGCTGCGCGAGCAGCGCCTGGCCCTGCACCTCGGCCCGGAGCCCCCGGTGACGCGGCGCTACGTGGGCGAGGCCATGCGCGAGCGGCCCGACGCGCCGGTCTGAACGCCGGCCCGCCCGGCGCGGCAGCTCACGCCGCGGCCGCAAAACCGCGACAATCCGGCTCCCCAGCCTGCTGCCCCGCCCCGAGATGACCCACGCCTTCGACTGGACCACCAGCTACCCGAGCCAGCGCTCGCCGGTGTTCGCCCGCAACATCGTCTCCACCTCGCACCCCGTGGCCGTGCAGGCCGGGCTGCGCATGATGCAGGCCGGCGGCAACGCCGTGGACGCCGCCATTGCCGCGGCAGCCGTGATGATGGTGGCCGAGCCCTGCAGCAACGGCCTGGGCTCGGACATGTTCTGCATCCTGTGGGACGGCAAGCAGCTGCAGGGCCTGAATGCCTCGGGCCGCGCGCCCGCCGCCTGGACGCCCGGGTACTTTCGCGACAAGTACGGCGCCGATGCGAAGACCCCGCCCAAGCGCGGCTGGGACTCCGTGACCGTGCCCGGCGCCGTGGCCGGCTGGGTGGCGCTGCACGGGCGCCACGGCAGGTTGCCTTTCGCCGACCTGCTCGCGCCGGCCATCGAGCTGGCCGAGCGCGGCTACGGCGTGCCGGTGATCATCCAGCACAAGTGGACGGCCGCCGCCTCGCTGCCCGAGCTCACCACGCAGCCGGGCTTCGCGCAGACCTTCCTGCCCCGCGGCCGCGCGCCGCACGTGGGCGAGCGCTTCGCCATGCCCGAGGCGGCACGCACGCTGCGGCTGATCGCTGACACGCGCGGGGAGGCCTTCTACCGAGGCGAGATCGCCGCGGCCGTGGAGGCGCACGCGCGGGCGCACGGCGGCGCGATGACCGCCGCCGACTTCGCCGCCTACCAGCCTGAGTGGGTGACGCCCATCTCGCGCGACTACCGCGGCTACACCGTGCACGAGATTCCGCCCAACGGCCAGGGCATCGCCGCGCTCATCGCGCTGGGCATCCTCGAGCGCTTCGACCTGGGCGCGCTGCCGGTGGACGGCATCGCCTCGCAGCACCTGCAGATCGAGGCCATGAAGCTGGCCTTCGCCGACGTCTACCGCTACGTGGGCGAGCCCACCACGATGACGCTCACGCCCGCGCAGATGCTCGACGACGCCTACCTTGACAGCCGCGCCCGGCTCATCGACCCGACCCGCGCGCAGGAGTTCGGCCCGGGCCACGGCCCGCAGGGCGGCACGATCTACCTGACCGCCGCCGACGAGAGCGGGATGATGGTGAGCTTCATCCAGAGCAACTACATGGGCTTCGGCTCCGGCGTGGTGGTGCCCGGCTACGGGCTGAGCCTGCAGAACCGCGGCCACGGCTTCACGCTCGACGAGTCGCGCGCCAACGTGGTGGGCCCAGGCAAGCGCCCCTTCCACACCATCATCCCGGCCTTCCTCACGAAGGACGGCGCCCCCGTGATGAGCTTCGGCGTGATGGGCGGGGACATGCAGCCCCAGGGCCACCTGCAGACGCTCGTGCGCATGCTCGACTACCGCCAGCAGCCGCAGGCCGCCTGCGACGCGCCGCGCTGGCGCGTGAACGCGGGCATCGTGAACGCCGAGAACGGCTTCGACGCCGCCACGGCGCAAGGGCTGCGCGAACTCGGCCACCGCGTGGAGCCCTTTGCCGACAGCTACCAGGACTACGGCGCCGGCCAGTTCATCTGGCGCCTTGGCGACCCCGCCGTCGAGGGCTACGCCGCGGCCAGCGACCCGCGGCGCGACGGCCAGGCTGCCGGCTTCTGAGTCCGATGTCCGCGGCCGCGGGGCCGGCGGCCAGCCGCCGCACCGGGGTGCTGCTGGCCGTTGCCGGCGCGGTGTGCTTCGCCGGCAAGGCGATCATCATCAAGCTCGCCTACCGCCACGGCGTGGACCCCCTGACGCTGATCATGCTGCGCATGCTCTTTGCGCTGCCCTTCTTCGTCGCGCTGGCCTGGTGGAGCGGGCGCGGGCAGCCCGCCCTCACGCGGCGCGACTGGGCCGTGGTGGCCGCACTGGGCTTCAGCGGCTACTACCTGTCCAGCACGCTGGACTTCATCGGCCTGCAGTACATCACCGCGAGCCTCGAGCGGCTCATCCTGTACCTCACCCCCACCATCGTGCTGCTGCTCGGGCGCGTGCTCTTCGGCCGCACCGTCAGCCGCTGGCAGCTGCTCGCCCTGGCCATCAGCTACCTCGGGGTGATCGTCGTCTTCGGGCAGGAGCTCAGCCTGGGCGGGCGCGACGTCGCCCTCGGCTCCGCACTGGTCTTCGTCTCCACCTTCACCTACGCGGGCTACCTCATCGCCAGCGGCGAGGTGGTGCGCCGGCTCGGGGCCCTGCGGCTGACCGGCCTGGCCACCGCCGTGGCGTGCGTGCTGTGCATCGTGCAGTACGCGCTCCTCAAGCCGCTGGACACGGTGGCCGCGCAGCCGGCGCCCGTCTTCTGGCTCAGCCTGCTCAACGCCACCGCCTGCACCTTCGCGCCGGTGCTGCTGACGATGATGGCCATCGAGCGCCTGGGTTCGGCCCTGACCACCCAGGTCGGCATGATCGGGCCGGTGAGCACCATCCTCATGGGGGTTCTCCTGCTCGGCGAGCCCTTCACGCCCTCCCTGGCAGCCGGCAGCGCGCTCGTGTTCGCGGGGGTGGCGATGCTCTCGCGACCGCGCTGAAGGGCGCCGGGCGGCCCGCACAGCCCGGGCGGTCTTGCGCGCCGAGGCCTTACTGCGCATACTTGCAACTCGCGAGGCAGGACCTCCGGCCACTGGAACAGAGCGTGGGATCGCACCGCGTGAGCGGTGTGCGACTCGGGCGCGACATGGACCCTTACGTCCATGTCCCGCGCCTCCCGATTCCCGTCGCATCAAGGAGTCCCTCGCCATGAAGCCCGTCCTGACCCCCATCGCGTCCGCCGTGTGCCTGCTCG
>JBMOGN010000228.1:0-4967 GCA_049318345.1 Rubrivivax sp.
CGCGCATCCGGATCGACGCCGACGCGCGCTTCAAGAAGATCTTCTACTCGGCGCTGTACCGCACGCTGCTGCACCCCAGCGACATCGCCGACGCCGACGGCCGCGTGCGCGGCCCCACGGGCCAGGTGATGGCCGCGCCGGGCGGCGTGTACTACAGCACCCTGAGCCTGTGGGACACCTTCCGCGGCGTGCATCCGCTCTTGGCGCTGCTGGTGCCCGAGCGCGTGCCCGGCTTCATCAACACGATGCTGGCCCACCACCGCGCGCAGGGCTACCTGCCGCTGTGGACGGCCTGGGGCCGCGAGACGCACACGATGATCGGCAACCCGGCGCTGCCGGTGATCGCCGACGCGGTGGCCAAGGGCTTGCACCGCCAGGGCGCAGGATTCGACCTGCAGGCCGCGCTGCAGGCGATGGTCGAGACCTCCACGCTGCCGCGGCCGGGCGCGCCCGAGTGGGCCCAGCGCAGTTGGGACGTCTACGAGCAGTTCGGCTACATCCCGCTGGACCGGATCTCCAACGAGTCGGTGAGCAAGACGCTGGAGATCGGCATCGGCGACGACGCCGTGGCCCGCGTGGCGCGTGCCGCAGGCCAGCCCGAGGTGGCCGAGCGCTTCACTCGCCGCGCCCAGGGCTGGCGCCAACTGTGGGACGCGCAGACGCAGATGATGCGCGGCAAGGACAGCGCCGGCCGCTGGCGCGAGCCCTTCGACCCGCTGGTGCCCACCAGCCCGATGAACAACCCCGGCGACTACACCGAGGCCAACGCCTGGCAGTACACGCTGACGCCGGCGCTGCACGACCCGCAGGGCCTGGTGGCGCAGATGGGCGGTGCGGCGGCCTTCGAGGCCTGGCTGGACCGCTTCTTCAGCGTGCAGGCACCCGGCGTCAACCAGCACCTGGGGCAGGAGGCCCTGATCGGCCAGTACGCCCACGGCAACGAGCCCAGCCACCACATCGCCTACCTCTACGCCTGGACGGCGTCGCCGCACAAGGGGCCGGCGCTGATCCGTCGCATCGTGCACAGCTTCTACGGCAGCGGGCCCGACGGCATCATCGGCAATGACGACTGCGGGCAGATGAGCGCGTGGCTGGTGCTGTCCACGCTGGGCCTGTACCCGGTGGTGCCGGCATCCGGCACCTACGTGGCGGGCACGACGCTGGTGCGCCGCGCCACGCTGGCGCGGGCCGATGGCACGCGGCTCACCATCGTGCCCGGCCGGCGCCCCGGCGTGTGGCTGGACGGGCAGCGCCTGGATCCCAAGGCGCTGCCGCATGCGGCGCTGCTGCGGGCGCGCCAGCTCGAGGTGGGAGCCGCACGGTGAACAAGCGCCTGCAGACCCTGCTCGGCGCGGCGCTGCTCGCGGCCGTCGTGCTGCCCGCGGCGGCGCAGCTACGCGGCCTGAAGCTGCACGTGCCCTCACCCGACTGGCGCGATCAGGTCATCTACTTCGTGCTCACCGATCGCTTCGACGACGGCAACCCGCGCAACAACGACCAGGGCCTGGGCGAGCATGACGCGCGCGACGGCAACAAGTACAGCGGCGGCGACCTCGACGGCATCCGCAGGCGGCTCGACTACATCCAGGCCCTGGGCGCGACCGCCGTATGGCTGACCCCGCCGGTGCTCAACCAGTGGCACGACACCACGCACGGCTTCTGGGGCTACCACGGCTACTGGGCCAGCCACTTCAAGCGCATGGACCCGCACGTGGGCACGCTGGCCGACTACAAACGCCTGTCGGATGCGCTGCATCGCCGTGGGATGTATCTGGTGCAGGACGTGGTGGTCAACCACACCGGCAACTTCTTCAGCTACGGCCCGGGCTGGCGCGCCGACGACCCCACAGCCGACTTCCGCCCCAACACCGGCTCGCGACCGATGTCGCGTCCCTTGCAGGCCCCCTTCCACCTGAACGACCCGCGCCGCGCCGAAGACCGCCGCGCCGGCATCTACCACTGGACGCCGGACATCCGCGACGTGACCGTGCGCGACGAGGAGATGAACTTCCAGACCTCGGGCCTGGACGACCTCAACACCGAGAACCCGCGCGTGCGCCGCGCGCTGCGCGACAGCTTCGGCTACTGGGTGCGCGAGGTGGGCGTGGACGCCATGCGCATCGACACCGCGTACCACGTACCGCCCGAGTTCTTCGAAGACTTCCTCCACGCCACCGACCCCAAGGCCCCGGGCGTGTCGGTGGTGGCAAGGCGCACCGGGCGAAGCGACTTCTTCGCCTTCGGCGAAGGCTTTGGCATCGACGCGCCGGGCCAGACGCGCTACACGCGCAAGCTGGAGAGCTACATCCGCGGCGAGGATGGCCGCAAGCGCCTGGGCGGCATGCTCAACTTCCCGCTCTACGCCGGGCTGGTGGACGTGTTCGCGCGCGGCCGCGCGCCGGCCGAGCTGCAGCGCCGCGTGCAGGACATGGTGGCCGCCGACTCGCGCGGCATCGACCCGCGCCGGCTGCCCAGCTTCATCGACAACCACGACGTCGACCGCTGGCTGGCCGTCAGCGGCGAGCCGGCGATGAAACAGGCCCTGCTGGCGCTGATGACGCTGCCGGGCATCCCGGTGCTGTACTACGGCACCGAGCAGGGGCTGGTGGCGCAGCGCGCCTCGATGTTCGCCGCCGGCTGGGGCTCGGGCGGGCGCGACCGCTTCGACACGCAAGCGCCGCTGTTCCGCTACACGCAGGCAGCCGTGGCCCTGCGCAAGGCCCACCGCGGCTTCTCGCACGCCTTGCCCCAGCCGCTGCAGGCCGGCGGCGCCGGGCCGGGCGTGCTGGCCTGGCGCAGCGTGCACGAGGGGCAGACGCGCATCGTGCTGTTCAACACGGCCGACGCGCCGCGCTTTGTCGACAACCTGGAGGTCGGCGCGCCTCAGGCGCGGCTGCGGCGGCTGTTCGACATCCACGCCGATGCGCCCGACGCGCTGCCGGCGGAGTTGCAGGCCGATGCCCAGGGCCGCCTGCACCTGAGCCTGCCGCCGCGCAGCGGCACGGTGTGGGCCGTGCAAGGCGCCCCGGCAGCGACGAGCCCCGCCAGCGCCCGGCGCCCGAAGCTCGACCCGCTGCCCAACGAGGCGGTGCAGGGTGACTTCGACATCACCGGCCACGCAGCGCCCGGCGCGCTGCTGGACGTGATCGTCGACGGCGATGGCGCCCGCGCGCAGCGCGTGGTGGCCGGGGCCGACGGCCGCTTCAGCGCCCGCATCGACACCCGCCGCATGACCGACCCGGCCCTGCTGCACCGCGTGGTGCTGCGCGCAACGGGCAGCGGCACGCCCGCCGATGCCGGCGTGAGCGAGGCCGCCGCCTTCCGGGTGGCGCTGCCCTGGCGCGTGCTGGCCGATGTGCCTCAAGCCCCGACGAACGAGGGCGCTGGCGGCGGCCCGCAAGGCCGCTACGTCTACCCCACGCACGAGAGCTACACCCGCCAGATGGACCTGCGGCGCACGCGCGTGCTGTCGGCCGGCGGCGCGCTGCGCCTGGAGTTGGAGATGGCCGACCTCACGCGCGTGTGGGGTCCGGCCAACGGCTTCGACCACGTGGCCTTCTCGGTCTTCGTCGAACTGCCCGGACGCAGCGACGGCGCCCGCGCGATGCCGGGCCAGGATGCCGAGCTGCCCCAGGGCATGCGCTGGCACCTGCGGCTGCGCGCGCACGGCTGGAGCAACGCGCTCTTCGGGCCCGAAGGCGCCGATGCCCGTGGCGACGGCCGCAGCATCACCCCCGCCGCCGAGATCAGCACCGACACCGCCACGCGCACCGTGCGCTTCACCATCCCCAGCGAAGCACTGGGCGACCCGGCCAGCCTGAGCGGCGCCCGCATATTCGTGAGCACCTGGGACTGGGACGGCACCTGGCGCCCGCTGGCGCGCGAGGCCGGCAGCTTCATCGTCGGCGGCGGCGACCCGAATGCGCCCAAGCTGTGGAGCGCCAGCCCCGTGATCACACTGCCCTGAAGGCACCTACGCTCAATGCGCAGAAGCGCCTGACCACCCGTCGCGCGCTGGGGTGGGGGCTGCATCGCTGTCCATTTGCTCAGCAGCAGCTTCTTCGGGCTGAGGGGGTTGCGGCGTTCAGGCACGGCCTCTGGCGTCGCTTCATCCGGCGTCGCCGTCGGGGCCGGCCTGGTCTTCAAGGCGCTGCACCCCTGCGCAGGTCGCGCTCGGCGGCTTCCCGCCGGGCGTCTTCAATCTCGCGCAGCACAGCGCCGAGGTCCACGGCGCCCGGCCTGGGTTCGTACTGGCCCGTCAGCGGGGTCTCCGGGCTCAGGCGGCCCGTGGCGTACAGGTCCCAGATCTCGGGCCCATGGCGCGTGTGGCGCAGCTCCGGCGCGTGCTGGCCGAAGAAGCTGCGCAGGTTGTCCACGTCGCGCATCAGCATGCGAGGGGCATGGTTGTTGCCGGCGGCGTCCACCGCCTGCGGCAGGTCGATGATGACGGGGCCGTCCTGCGCCAGCAGGATGTTGAACTCCGACAGGTCGCCGTGCACCACGCCGGCGCACAGCATGCGCACCACCTCACGCAGCAGCCGCGCGTGATGTTCGCGCGCGGCCTCGGGCGTGTACGGCACATCGTTCAGCCGCGGGGCGGCGTTGCCGTCGGCGTCTGCCACCAGCTCCATCAGCAACACGCCCTCGAAGAAGTGGAAGGGTTTGGGCACGCGCACGCCGGCCGCAGCCAGGCGGAACAGTGCGTCCACCTCGGCGCTTTGCCAGGCGGCTTCCTGCTGCTCGCGCCCGTATCGGGTGCCCTTGGCCATGGCACGCGCCTGGCGGCTGTTCTTCACCTTGCGGTTTTCGGTGTAGTCCACCGCCTGGCGAAAGCTGCGGTGGGTGGCGGCCTTGTAGACCTTGGCGGCACGGGTTTCATCGCCGCAGCGCACCACGAATACCTCGGCTTCCTTGCCGCTCTTGAGTTGTCGCAACACGCTATCGACCAGGCCTTCGTCGATCAGCAC
>JBMOGN010000229.1:0-4939 GCA_049318345.1 Rubrivivax sp.
TGCCGCCGGTTTCCATCAGGTTGCCCGCCAGGATGAAGAAGGGGATGGCCGCCAGCGGGAACTTGTTGATGGCGTTGAACATCTCCTTGACGGAGATGAGCATGTTCGCATTGGCCAGCTGAATGCCGAGGATGGCCGACAGGCCGATCGACACGGCCACCGAGATGCTGAGCGCAAAGCACAGCAGCATCGTCACGAGCATCGCGAGGCTCATTGCGCAGACTCCAGTTCCATGCGCTTGGGGTCGAGCCAGTTGCCGACGATCCCGATGATGCTGAAGACCGCCCCCACGGGCAGCGCGAGGTAGGCCCAGAACATCGACACGCCTTCCAGGCCGATCATCGACTGCACGCTGCCGCGCTGGGCATACATCGAGCCCCACCACAGGATGACGCCGCACAGCAGCAGGGCTGCCCCGGCCACCACCGTGTCCAGCACCCGGCGCATGCGCCCGCCGCTCATGCGGTAGAGCATGTCCACGCTCACCATGGCCCCTTGCCGAAAGGCGGTGGGAATGCCCAGGAAGACCATCCAGATCAGGCTGAAGCGGATCAGCACCTCGGTCCACTCCGCAGGCGACTCCAGGATGAAGCGGGTGACGATCTGGTGGATGGCAAAGCACGAGGCCAGTGCCATCATGAGGCAGGCTCCCGCCATCGAGGCGGAGGTGGTCCAGTGCTCGAAGCGCAGGAACTGTTGTTTCATCGGCCGGCTGCCTTCGGAAAACGCAAGACGCCCGCCGGCGCGAACCGGTCGGGCGTCGGAAGCGTCAGGACCCTGCGGACGGGCCCCGACTCACTTGTAGTTCCGGATGCGATCTAGGTTGGCCTTGCCGAACTGCTTCTCGAACTCGGCATACACCGGCCCGAGCGCAGCCATGAACTTGGCCTTGTCGACGTTCTCGATGACGGTCATGCCCTTCTTGCGCAGCTCGGCCACGCCGTTGGCATCGTCCTTGTCCACGCGGGCTCGGTTGGCCTTTGCGGCCTCCTTGGCTGCATCCAGGAAGATCTGCTTGTCACCGGCGCTGAGCTTGTCCCACACGCCCTTGTTCATCAGGAACACGGAAGGCGAATACACGTGGCCCGTCAGCGTCAGGTGCTTCTGCACCTGGTCGAAGTTGGCCGCCATGATGACCGACAGCGGGTTCTCCTGGCCATCCACCGTACCTTGCTGCAGCGCGGTGAAGACCTCGGGGAAGGCCATGGGGGTGGTGACGATGCCCAGGCCCTTGTAGGCGGCCACGTGCACCGGGTTCTCCATGGTGCGCATCTTCAGGCCCTTGAGGTCGTTGGGCTCGTTGACCGCGCGCTTGTTGTTGGTCATGTGGCGCACGCCGTTCTCCGTCCAGGCCAGGGCCTTGAAGCCCTTGGCCTCGAACTTGGACAGCAGCTCCTGCCCGATGGGGCCGTCCAGCACGGCGCGTGCGTGGGCCTTGTCGCGAAACAGGAAGGGCACGTCCAGGATGCGCGTTTCGGGCACGAAATTGGGAACCGGCCCGGTGGAGTTGTGGGCCAGCTCCTGCGTGCCGAGCTGCACCGACTCCATCACCTCGCGCTCGCCGCCGAGCGAGCCCGAGTAGAAGTTCTTGATGACGATGCGGCCGTTGGTGCGCTTTTCCACCTCGCGGGCCAGCGTGTCGATGGCCTCGCCGGCGTGGGAGTTCTGCGCCACCGAGATGGCGTTGCGCATGGTGATCTGCTGGGCCAGGGCGGCCGATGTCAGGCCCAGGGCCAGTCCCAGGGTCAGCACAAGTTTGCTGGGCTTCACGCGAAGTCTCCTCTAATGGGTGGCAAAGCAGGCCTGTAGGTGCGGCCTGGGACGCCGGATTATCAGCAGGCGCCCACCCGTCACCATCGGGGGTTTTGCGGGGGCACCGGCGCGCCCAGGGGCCGCTGGCGCGGGCGGCTAAAATTCAGGGTTTTCCTGCCCCGGGTTACGCGCCATGCCGTCACAGACCGCCGACACCACCGTCTTGATGGCTCACGCCATCCGTGCCCTTGCGATGGATGCGGTGCAGGCGGCGAATTCCGGTCACCCCGGCGCGCCCATGGGCATGGCCGAGATCGCCGTGGCGCTGTGGGGCCGCCACCTCAAGCACAACCCGGCCGACCCGCATTGGGCCGACCGCGACCGCTTCGTGCTGTCCAACGGCCACGGCTCGATGCTCATCTATGCGCTGCTGCACCTGAGCGGCTACGCGCTGCCCATGGACGAGTTGCGGCGCTTCCGCCAGCTGCACAGCCTCACCCCCGGCCACCCCGAGGTGGATGTCACCCCGGGCGTGGAGACCACCACCGGCCCGCTGGGCCAGGGCATCACCAACGCCGTGGGCATGGCGCTGGCCGAGAAGCTGCTCGCGCACGAGTTCAACCGCCCGGGCCACACGGTGGTGGACCACCGCACCTACGCCTTCCTGGGCGACGGCTGCCTGATGGAGGGCATCAGCCACGAGGCCTGTGCGCTGGCCGGGGCCTGGAAGCTCAACAAGCTCGTGGCCCTGTACGACGACAACGGCATCAGCATCGACGGCCCCGTGAAGCCCTGGTACGTGGACGACGTGAGCCTGCGCTTCAAGGGCTACGGCTGGGAGGTCATCGGCCCGCTGGACGGCCACGACGTGCAAGCGGTGGACGCCGCGCTGGCCGCCGCGCGCGCCTCGGCCACGCGGCCCACGCTCATCGTCTGCCGCACCACCATCGGCAAGGGCTCGCCCAACCGGGCCGGCTCGGCCAAGGCGCACGGCGAGGCGCTGGGCGCGCAGGAGGTGCAGCTCACGCGCGAGGCGCTGGGCTGGGCGCACGCCCCCTTCGAGATCCCCACCGAGGTCTACGCCGCCTGGGATGCCAAGGCCGCCGGTGGCGCCGCGCAGCGCGCCTGGCAGCAGGCCTTCGAGGCCTACCGCGCGGCGCATCCCGCGCTCGCCGCGGAGTTCGAGCGCCGCATGCGCGGCGAGCTGCCCGCGGGCTTCGCGCAGACGGCGCAGGCCGCGCTGGCCGCCGCCCATGCCAAGGCCGAGACGGTGGCCAGCCGCAAGGCCAGCCAGCTCGCGCTGGAGGTCTTCACGCAGGCGCTGCCCGAGCTGCTCGGCGGCTCGGCCGACCTCACCGGCTCCAACCTCACGAACACCGCCTCCACCCCCGCGCTGCGCGTGGACGACGCTGGCGTGCCCAACGGCGGGCGCCACATCAACTACGGCGTGCGCGAGTTCGGCATGGCCGCCATCATGAACGGCGTGGCGCTGCACGGCGGCTTCATCCCCTACGGCGGCACCTTCCTGACCTTCAGCGACTACAGCCGCAACGCCATCCGCATGGCCGCGCTCATGAAGCGCCGCGTCGTCCACGTCTTCACCCACGACTCCATCGGCCTGGGCGAGGACGGCCCCACGCACCAGAGCGTGGAGCACGCCGCGAGCCTGCGCCTCATCCCGAACCTGGAAGTCTGGCGCCCGGCCGACACCGCCGAGACGGTGGTGGCCTGGCAGGCGGCGCTGGCCGCCGCCGACCGGCCCACGGCGCTGCTGCTGTCGCGCCAGAACCTGCCCTATGCGCCCAAGGTCTCGCTGGCCGATATCGCCCGTGGCGGCTACGTGCTGGCAGAGCCCGCCGAGGTGGGCCTGAAGAAGCGGGCGCAGGCCGTGATCATCGCCACCGGCAGCGAGGTGCAGCTCGCGCTGCACGCGCAGGCCGAGCTCGCGAAGGCGGGCGTGGCCGTGCGCGTGGTGAGCCTGCCCAGCACCACCGTCTTCGACCGCCAGGCCCGCGCCTACAAGCTCGCGGTGCTGCCCGACCGTCTGCCGCGCATCGCGGTGGAGGCAGGCGTCACCGACGGCTGGTGGAAGTACGGCTGCGCGGCCGTGGTGGGCATCGACCGCTACGGCGAAAGCGCCCCGGCCGGCGCGCTCTTCACCCACTTCGGATTCACGGCCGCGAACGTCGCGGCCACCGTGCGAGCGGTGCTCGCGCGGCGTTGAGATTCAGCACCAGGAGCATTTCCATGACCATCAAGGTTGGCATCAACGGCTTCGGCCGCATCGGGCGCATGGTCTTCCGTGCCGCCGTGCAGAACTTCCCCGGCATCGAGATCGTCGGCATCAACGACCTGCTCGAGCCCGACTACCTCGCCTACATGCTGAAGTACGACAGCGTGCACGGCCGCTTCAAGGGCGAGATCGCGGTGGAGGGCAGCACGCTCATCGTCAACGGCCGGCGCATCCGCCTCACCGCCGTGAAAGACCCGGCCGAGCTGAAGTGGGGCGAGGTCGGCGCGGACGTGGTGGTGGAGGCCACGGGCCTTTTCCTCACGAAGGAGACGGCGCAGAAGCACCTGGACGCCGGGGCGAAGAAGGTCATCATGAGCGCGCCGTCCAAGGACGACACGCCGATGTTCGTCTACGGCGTGAACCACGCCACCTACGCCGGCCAGGCCATCGTCAGCAACGCGAGCTGCACCACCAACTGCCTGGCCCCGGTGGCCAAGGTGCTCAACGACAACTGGGGCATCAAGCGCGGCCTGATGACCACCGTGCATGCGGCCACCGCCACGCAGAAGACCGTGGACGGCCCGAGCAACAAGGACTGGCGCGGCGGCCGCGGCATCCTCGAGAACATCATCCCGAGTTCCACCGGCGCGGCCAAGGCCGTGGGCGTGGTGATCCCCGAGCTCAACAAGAAGCTCACCGGCATGTCCTTCCGTGTGCCCACCTCCGACGTCTCGGTGGTGGACCTCACGGTGGAGCTCGTGAAGGAAGCCGGCTACGACGAGATCTGTGCGGCCATGAAGGCCGCCAGCCAGGGCGCCATGAAGGGCGTGCTCGCCTACACCGAGGACAAGGTGGTGGCCACCGACTTCCGCGGCGAGCCCTGCACGAGTGTCTTCGATGCCGAGGCCGGCATCGCGCTGGACCGCACCTTCGTCAAGGTGGTGGCCTGGTACG
>JBMOGN010000230.1:0-4938 GCA_049318345.1 Rubrivivax sp.
TTGACGACGATCTTGCCCACCTGCGCGCCGGGCAGCCCCAGGTCCTTGGTCAGCGCGCCCAGCACGTCGCCGGGGCGGATCTTCTCCTTGCGGCCGCCCAGGATCTGCAGCGTCACCATAGGCGGGCGCAGCGGCTCGGCGCCGGCCGGCGGCGTCAGCTCGGACAGCGGGTGCCAGGCGCCGGGCGTGCCCTGCATCTCGTCGATGCGGCCCACGGCGCCCATCTCGTCCATGCTGGCCAGGCTGAAGGCCCAGCCGGCTTCGTCGGCGCGGCCGGTGCGGCCCACGCGGTGCGTGTGCACGGCGGGGTCGGGGCTGATGTCGACGTTGATCACCGCTTCGAGCTGCGAGATGTCGAGCCCGCGCGCGGCCACGTCGGTGGCCACCAGCACGCTGCAGCTGCCGTTGGCGAACTGCACCAGCACCTGGTCGCGGTCGCGTTGCTCCAGGTCGCCGTGCAGTTCCAGCGCCACGATGCCCTGCGCCTGCAGCACCGCTACCAGGTCGCGGCACTGCTGCTTGGTGTTGCAGAACGCCAGCGTGCTGACGGGCCTGAAGTGCTGCAGCAGCAGCCCCACCGCGTGCAGGCGCTCGCTCTCGGCCACCTCGTAGAAGCGCTGGCGGATCTGGCCGGCGGCGTGGCGCTCGGCCAGCTTCACCTCCTGGGGCTCGCGCAGGAAGCGGGCGGCGAGCCGGGCCACGCCGTCGGGGTAGGTGGCGGAGAAGAGCAGCGTCTGGCGCGCCTTCGGGCAGCGTTCGGCCACCTGGGCGATGTCCTCGGCGAAGCCCATGTCGAGCATGCGGTCGGCCTCGTCCAGCACCAGCGTGTTCAGCGCATCCAGCGCCAGCGTGCCGCGCGCCAGGTGGTCCAGGATGCGCCCCGGCGTGCCCACCACGATGTGCGCGCCGTGCTCCAGGCTGGCCAGCTGGTTGCGGATGGGGCTGCCGCCGCACAGCGTGAGCGCCTTGACGTTGTCTTCCGCGCGCGCCAGGCGGCGGATCTCCTGCGTGACCTGGCCGGCCAGCTCGCGCGTGGGGCACAGCACGAGCGCCTGCACGGCAAAGCGTCGCGGGTTCAGGTTGACCAGCAGCGGCAGCGTGAAGGCCACGGTCTTGCCGCTGCCCGTTCGGGCCTGGGCAATGAGGTCACGGCCGGCCAGCGCCAGCGGCAGGCTGGCCGCCTGGATCGGCGTCATCGCCAGGTAGCCCAGCTGCTGCAGCGTGGCCTGCAGGGGTGGCGGCAGAGGCAGGATCTCGAACGAGGGGTCGGGGCGGGTCATGGGCGATTGTCCGCTGAGGCGGGCATGGACAACGATTCGACGGGCGACTACCGGCTTCCGCCCTGATGGCTGGCGCTTGCGGTGTCGGCATTTGCCCGGAAGGTCCCGCAGTAGCGAAAGACCTGCCCGAACACCGGATGAACCATGCGGAAGTCCATCGCGAAGTGATGCTCGTCCAGGGCGCGCTCCACGATGATGGTGTGGCCGAGCGCACACCACTGCGGAATGTGCAGCGCCCACCGCCCGACGCGGGCGACGAATCGCACGCCGCGGTAGTGCAACTGTTCGCCCACCACGAAGGGGCGCATCTGCAGGCCCAGCCACGGGTTCACGAACTCCACCACCTGGCCGTCGGGCTGGAGCTCCCACACGCTGTTGAAGTGCAGGGTGTGTCCGTCGGCATAGCGCAGCGTGCGGCACCAGTGCAGCCGCTGGTCCACCGTCTCCTTCTCGACACGGGTGTGCACCGCCTGGCCGCGACGGCGCACCAGCGCGCCCAGCCGTGACAGGACGGACAGCACGGGCTGCATGAAGGCGGGGTACTCCACGTCCAGGTGCCCGAGGTCCAGCGTCTTGCCGGGGAGGTAGTGCGCCTGAAGCGCCGGCGGCAGCCGGTCCCACGCCTCCCCGAGCGCCTGCTGCATGAGGCTCTTCATGAGGCGCTCCCCGGCAGGTGCTTGGTGACCATCATCGCCACGACCAGCACCATGGCGGTGAAAGCCGGCACGCCCAGCCAGAACCACCACCGCGCCAGGCGCCCGTAGTCGAGCGGCAAGGGCAACCGGTGCGCCGCCGCCGCCTGCGCCATGCGCTGCATCCGGATCTGCAGCCAGACCACCGGCAACCAGCAGGCGCCGGCCACGGCATACAGCACAAGACTGGCTGCGATCCAGGGCGTGCTCAGCGGCAGATTCGCCTGGTGGACCATCCACAGCCCGGTCAGGGGCTGAAGGATCACGGTGGGCGTCGTGAAGATCCAGTCGGCCAGCACCACGTGCCGATTGGTGATGGCGATGTGGGGCACGTTGCCGCTGCGGTCGGCCATCCACTTGTAGTAGGCGCTGCCCAGGCCGGTGCCGAACAGCAGCACCATGCTGAGGATGTGGAGGGTCTTGACGGTGGTGTAGCTCATGGTTGTCTCCAGAGGATCGAGGCGTCCTCGAACTGCAGGAAAGGCTCGGGCCGCAGCAGCGGGCGGCCCAGGAACTGCTCGACGGCCCGGCTGTCGGCCCGGTAGCCGTGACGCAGCATCTGCAGGTTGTCTGCTGCGGCCAGGGGATGCACGGGCTGCATCAGCCGAAACAGGGCCGATGCCAGCGAGTACGGCACGTGCAGCAGCCGCCCTCTCGGCAAGCCCTGGGCCGTGCGCAGGGTCTGCATCCAGTCGGCAAAGGAAATCGTCGTCGGGCCCGCAACGTCGAGCGCCCGGCGCAGTGCCGGCCCGCTCAGCGCGTGCAGGATGGTGGCCACGACATCGCTGATGTGCACCGGTTGCAGCGCCTGCTCACCCGCTTCCAGCACGGGGATGAGCGGAAGCGCGGCCAGGCGCATGAAGAGCGCAGCACTCGTGCCGCCGCGGCCATAGATCAGCGACGGGCGCAGCACCGCGCTGTCCAGGTCCAGCTGCAGCAGGGCCGCGTCGGCAGCACGCTTGCTCAGGTGGTATGCCGACAACGCCGTGTCGTCTGCGCCCACGGCCGAGACCTGCACCACGCGGCGCACGCCCGCCTGGCGGCAGGCCTCGAACAAGGCCACCGGGGCCCGGGTGTGCAGGAGCTCGAACCGCTGGGTGCGCGTCTGGCCGATGATTCCCGCCGCGTTGACCACGGCGTCGACCCCCTCCAGCAGGGGGAGCCAGTCCGTGGGCGACAGCAGCGTGCACAGGTCCAGACCCTGCCGCCTGGACACCGCAAGCAGGTCGTGCCCGTGGGTCTTCAGCGCCAGGGCCAGGTTGCGGCCCACGAAACCGCTGGCGCCGGTGAGCAGGATCCTCATGACCGGCCCTCCTCCGTGGCTGCCCTGGCGTCTGGCAGGCGGACGAACTGGCCCAGGCGACGCCCCACGGCATAGAGGCCCACCAGCAGCCCGACCAGCGCGGCCATCACGGTCAGGCGGATGGCGACCAGGGGCTGGTCCGTGTGCGCGTATCCGTCGATCGCCAGCGTCGCCAGGAGTGGCGCGATGGTCAGCATGACCTGCGTGTAGCTCAGCCAGAACGCGGCCGCGGCCTCGTCAGGACAGATGCGGGTCAGGACGCGGGCCAGGGGCCGCGACAGCAACCCCAGGACAGCCAGGCTCATGGACACGCTGACGAGCGCGGCCACCAGCAGTTGGAGGGAAGCATTCATGGAGGACTCCGTTCAAAGTGAAGGTGTCCTCAGTCTGGCCAGGAGCGGGGGATTACTCTTCCTGAATGATAGGAATCGAACCCCAAACCGGCCCGAAAAGATCATTCCGGAATGAGAATCGGGCCGCGAGGCCGGCCCCAGGGCCTACGAAGGCGAGGAAGCGTCAGCGTTGAGCTTGCGGTAATGCCCAGGCGTGCTGCCCTCGATCTCCCGGAATGCCTCGTAGAAGTTGGACTGCGACGTGAATCCGACGCTCAGGCCCACCGACAGCACCGATGCCTTCGGCTCGGCCAGCAGCATGGCTTTGGCCGCGTCGACTCGGCGCTCCCGCAGGTAGCGAGAGAACCCTTTGCGCAGCCGGCTGTTCACCAGTTCGGACAATTGATGCGAACTCAGGCCGAGCCGGCCCGCCAGGCCGGCCAGGCTGAGCTCGGGGTCGACATACAGGCGCTGCGAGACCATCAGCGCCTCCAGTCGCGCCAACGCGTCGTCGCAGTCGACCTTGGCCAGTGTGGTGTGGGCGTAGGCGGCCTGTGCGGTCTCGCGAACTTCGGCCGACAGTTGGGGGCGCAGGCCCAGCGTGACCTGCACCAGGAAGAAGGCCAGGCCGATGGCGCTGCCGTACAGGCTCAGGAAGAGCCGGTTGGACAGCGCATCCGCCCGTACACCCAGCACCGCCACGCACAGGGCCACGGCGAACACCGCACCGAGCAGGAGCAGTTCGAGCCGGTAGTCGGCACGGTCGTCGCGCAGCGCGTACAGCGTACGCACGAGCCACCCCAGGTAGCCCGCGCCGATGACGAACGCCAACGGCAAGGCCCCGGGGCCCGGGAGCGCCCAGGCCAGCAGGGCCGGTGCTGCGTGCAGGCCGAGCATCCAGGCCGGCGTGCCGCCCCGTTGTGGCTGCAGGATGGGGCGGCTGAACAGGAAGAACGCGGGCGCCACGACGAAGAGCGTCACCCGGTACCACGCCGTGCCGGTCCAGGCCTGGTCGAACTGCAGCTGCGCGAAGTGCGCAAGCTGAAGCACGCACAGGGCCAGCAGGAGCACGAGGCCGGCTACCCGAGCAGTAGGCAGGTCTCGGTACTGATCGCCGCGGAAGTGCGTCAGCGAAAGCGCCATGGCGCTGAAGATCGAGAACCCGACCAGGAGAATGGCGAGCGAGTCCAGGGTGGCGGCACCTGTTGTTTGCGTTGGCGACACAGGCAAATGTGCCATTGTGGCGCCGGCAAGCGGAGAGCCGTACGGGCAGGCGTTGACTTCCATCGTGGCAACTCATGGGCCCTCTCTATGCGCCCTCCTGCCTGTGT
>JBMOGN010000231.1:0-4894 GCA_049318345.1 Rubrivivax sp.
GGATCCACGAGGTGTAGGCCCTGCGCTTGCCGTGCGGCGCATGCTCGGCCACGTAGGTGGCCGCGCCGCCGTACTCGCCGCCGAGCGCCAGGCCCTGCAGGATGCGCAGCGCCACCAGGATCACCGGCGCGGCCACGCCGATGGAGGCGTAGCCCGGCAGGATGCCGACCACGAAGGTCGACAGGCCCATGATCAGGATCGTCACCAGGAAGGTGTACTTGCGGCCGATCATGTCGCCCAGGCGCCCGAAGACGAGGGCGCCGAAGGGACGCACGATGAAGCCCGCCGCGAAGGCCAGCAGCGAGGCGATGAACTGCGCCGTCGGGTCCAGGGCAGCAAAGAAGTGCTTGCCGATGAAGGCCGCGAGCGAGCCGTACAGGTAGAAGTCGTACCACTCGAAGACGGTGCCGAGCGAGGAGGCGAAGATGACCTTCTTCTCCTCCGCGGTCATCGGCGCCGAGGCGGTGCCGGTCGTTGTTGCCATGGGGTTGTCTCCTCAGAATGACCTAAATTGAAACAGGGTCATTCTGGGTACTGGCTCTGACCAAGCCCTGACGCGAAACTTGGTCCAAACTTGCAACTTCAGTACAAACCCGTAGTGCCCGCAGCACAACACGGAATGGCGGTCCGGGCGGACCGCACGCAGGCTCAGCCGCGGCGCACGACCCCAGGTCGGGGACGCCCCGCGTCGTCCCAGGCGGGGCCCGAGAAGAAGGCCTCGCCGGTCAGCGCTGCGCGCAGCATCGGCAGCGCATCGTCGCCCCAGAAGAGCCGGCCGTCGCAGCCGAAGGTGGGTACGCCGAAGACGCCCTGGGCCGCCGCCGCGGCGGTGGCGGCACGCAATTCGTCCTTCACCTCGTGGCTGTCCGGGTCACGTACGGGTTGCAGGCTCGCGGCCAGCGCCTGCAGACGCTGCGCGTCGCCGGCATCCTCGCCCCCGACCCAGGCGTGGCGGAAGAGGGCCTCGACGACACGCCGGTTGGGCGTGCCGCCCGCCGGGGCGCAGGCCTGCGCCAGGCGCAGCAGCCCGAGCGGGTTGAAGGGGTGGGCGGCCGGCAGGTCCAGCGTCGTGCCCTGCCGATGCGCGCGCCACAGCACGTCGCGGTAGGTCCAGGCGCGCTTGGGCTCGATCTCGGCAGGGCCCTTCTGGCCCCAGTGCTGCAGCAGTCCGGCGAAGAGCACCGGGCGGTACTCCACCGCGTGGCTCACGCCGGCCAGCACCTGGGGCAGGCGGTCGAAGGCCAGCCACGCATAGGGCGAGATCGGGTCGAACCAGAAGGTGATGAACTTCATGGCGGCGGGGGTGAAGCCAGAAGAGTACGCAGGTGTTCGCGGCGCTCAGGCAGCAGCTTCCACACCCGCCACTTCGCGGCGTCCGGCAGCGAGCCCCAGGCCGCGATCTCCTCGAGGGTGCGGCCGCAGCCCTCGCACCAGCCCGTGGGGGCGTGCATGCGGCACACGTCGATGCAGGGCGAGGGCACGCTCATGCCGGGCTGCGCCTGGCCAGCACGGCACGTGCAACACGTGAAACCGGCGGGCGACCGATCACGCCCGAGACGGCCGCGCCCGCGTCCACCAGGCGTTCCAGGTCGATGCCCGTGTCGATGCCCAGGCCGTCGAGCATGAACACCACGTCCTCCGTGGCCACGTTGCCCGTGGCGCCGCGCGCGTAGGGGCAGCCGCCCAGGCCGGACACGCTCGCGTCGAAGACATGCACGCCCATCTCCAGGCAGGCGTAGATATTGGCCAGCGCCTGACCGTAGGTGTCGTGGAAGTGTCCGCTCACCTCGTGCAGCGGGTAGTGGCGCAGGGCGCGCTCCATGGCCGCCTGCACGCGGCGCGGCGTGCCCACGCCGATGGTGTCGGCCACGCCACAGTGCTGCACGCCGATGTCCTTCATGAGCCGCACCACGTGCTCCACCGCGTCGGCGCTGACCTCGCCCTGGTAGGGGCAGCCCAGCGCCACCGAGATGGCCCCGCGCACCTTGACGCCGTGGGCCTGCGCCAGGGCGACCACGGGGCGGAAGCGCTCGATGCTCTCGTCGATGCTGCAGTTGATGTTGCGCCGGCTGAAGGCCTCGCTGGCCGAACCGAAGACGACGATCTCGTCCGGGTGGCTGGCCAGCGCCGCCTCCAGGCCCTTCAAGTTGGGCGTGAGCACCGAGTAGCGCACGCCGCCCTGGCGCGACAGGCCCGCCATCACGGCGGCGTTGTCGGCCATCTGCGGCACCCACTTCGGGCTCACGAAACTCGTCACCTCGATCTCGCGCAGGCCCGCGGCCTGCAGGGCGTGCACGAGTGCGATCTTGTCGGCGGTGGACACGGGTGCAGCCTCGTTCTGCAGGCCATCGCGCGGGCCCACGTCCACGAGCGTCACCCGGCTGGGCAGGTTTGCCATCTGTGCCTCGCTCCTCAGGCCAGGCGCAGCAGTTCGCTGCCTTCGGGCACCTGGTCGCCCGGGGCCACCAGGACCTCACCCACGATGCCGTCGCGCGGCGCCTGGATCGTGTGCTCCATCTTCATTGCCTCCATCACCGCCAGGGCCTGGCCGCGGCGCACCGCTTCGCCTGCGCGTACCGCCACCGACACCACCTTGCCGGGCATGGGGGCGCTGAGCCGGCCTTCCCCGGCCTGATCGCCGGCGTGGGCCACGAGGTCGAACTCGCCCACCAGCGCCGAGCCGAGGTCGCCGTCGCCGAAGAGGGCCACGCGCTCGCCCACCGGGTAGGTGTCCAGGGTGCGGCGCTCGCCAGCCAGCGTGATGTCCAGCCGCCCACCGCCCAGGCCGTGCCAGTCCAGCGCCAGCCGCTGCCCGTCGACCTCGATGGTGCAGCCGCCCGCCGGCGTGCGCTCCATCAGCACCGGATGGTGCGCGCCGTCGAGCTCAAGCTCGAAGCGCCGGCGCGCGCCACCCGCCAGGCGCCAGCCGTCGCGACGGCTCCAGGGATCGGCATCCTGCAGGCCAGCCTCGCGGGCCAGCGCGTGCGCCACCACGCCGGCCGCCGCCCAGCGCAGCGGCAGCCCCGGCACGCCGAACAGGGCCGGGCGCTCGCGTTCGATGAGCGCGGTGTCGAGGTCGGCCGTGGCGAAGGCGGTGCTGCGCACGATGCGCCGCAGGAAGGCGACGTTGGTGTGAGGCCCCACGAGGTGCGTGGCGCCCAGGGCCGCGTCCAGGCGCGCGAGCGCCTGCGCCCGGTCCTCGCCCCAGACGATGAGCTTGGCGATCATCGAGTCGTAGTACGGGCTCACCGCATCGCCTTCGCCGAAGCCGGCGTCCACGCGCACGGGCGCGGGCGGCGCGGAGTCGCCAGCCCCGGGGGCGTGGCGAGAAAAAGCCACGTGAGCAGGCCAGCGCGCCACCTCCAGGCGCCCGGTGGCGGGCAGGAAGTTCGACTCCGGGTTCTCGGCGCAGATGCGCGCCTCGATGGCATGGCCGCGGATGGCGAGCTGCTCCTGCGACACGGGCAGCGGCTGTCCGGCAGCCACGCGCAGCTGCCACTCCACGAGATCGTGGCCGGTGATCGCCTCGGTGACCGGGTGCTCCACCTGCAGCCGCGTGTTCATCTCCATGAAGTAGAAACGCCCGTCCTGCTCGGCGATGAACTCCACCGTGCCGGCCCCCACGTACCCCACGGCGCGGGCCGCCGCCACCGCCGCCTGGCCCATGCGTGCACGCCGCTCGGGCGTCATGCCCGGCGCTGGCGCCTCCTCGAGCACCTTCTGGTGACGGCGCTGCACCGAGCAGTCGCGCTCGAAGAGGTGCACGGCCTGGCCGTGCGCATCGGCGAAGACCTGGATCTCGATGTGGCGCGGGCGCGTGACGTAGCGCTCCACGAGCACATGGTCATCGCCAAAGCTCGCGCGGGCCTCGCGCTGGCAGCTCGCGAGCGCCTCGGCGAAGTCCTCCGCCCGCTCCACCCGGCGCATGCCGCGCCCGCCCCCGCCGGCGCTGGCCTTGATGAGCACAGGGAAGCCGATACGCGCAGCCTCTTGCGCGAGCAGCACCGGGTCGTTGTCCTGGCCGTGGTAGCCCGGCACGAGCGGCACGCCGGCGCGCTCCATGAGGGTCTTGGCGGCCGCCTTGCTGCCCATGTCGCGGATCGCCCCGGGCGGCGGGCCGATGAACACGAGCCCGGCGTCGGCGCAGGCCTGCGCGAAGTCGGCGTTCTCCGACAGGAAGCCGTAGCCCGGATGGACGGCCTGCGCGCCGGTGGCGCGCGCCGCCTCCAGAATGCGCTCCCAGCGCAGGTAGCTGTCGCGGGCGGCCGGCCCGCCCACGTGCACCGCCTCGTCGCAGGCCCGCACGTGGCGCGCCTGCGCGTCCACGTCGGAGTACACGGCCACCGTGCGGATGCCCAGGCGCCGGGCCGTGGCGGCCACCCGGCAGGCGATCTCCCCGCGGTTGGCGATGAGGATCTTGTCGAACATCAGGCCCTCCAGGCGGGCTCGCGCTTGTTCAGGAAGGCCTGCACGCCCTCGCGGCCCTCGTCGCTGGCGCGGATGTCGGCGATGCGCCGCGCGGTCTCGGCGCGGAGCTCGGCGGTGATCGGCGCGCCGGCCACGTCGTGGACGAGCTGTTTGCAGGCCTTCACCGCGGCCGGGCCGTTGTCCACCAGCATCGCCACGATCTCGCCCACGCGCGCCTCCAGCGCCTCGGGCACCACCACCTCGTGCACGAATCCCATGGCACGGGCCTGCTCGGCGCTGAAGCGCTCGGCGGTGAGGAAGTAGCGCCGCGCCTGCTGTGCACCCATCGCCCGGATCACGTAAGGCGAGATGGTGGCCGGCAGCAGCCCCAGGCGGGCCTCACTGAGGCAGAAGTGCACGCCCTGAGCCGCTACGAGCACGTCGCACACGGCCGCCAGGCCCATGCCGCCGGCGTAGCAGTCGCCCT
>JBMOGN010000232.1:0-4845 GCA_049318345.1 Rubrivivax sp.
GCCGATCAACGCGCGTGACTGCCCGAGCGAGCACTGGCTCGAAGCTGGCCGTAGGACTGTCGTACCTGCGAAGGGGGCTTCCCGAACCAGGCGATGCAGGACCGCCGAAATGCGCGCGCTTCCGAAAAGCCGACCTCGATGGCGATGTCCTCAAGCGGCCGCTCGCCCATCAGCAAGACGGCGGCCTTGTTGCGACGCTCGGCATCCTGCATCGCCCGAAAGCTGAGCCCGCGCGCCTGCAGTCGGCGCTTCAAGGTGGCCACGCTGATGCCCAGGCGAGCCGCTGCGGTGGTCTGCCGCGTGACGCCCATCAGGAGCAGGCGGCGCAGCTCCTGCACCAGTTCAGGCTCTGTCGACTCGGCCAGGTCGGGGGCATCGGCCGTGGACGGCTCCACCATGCGGATCCACTCCTCGAAAGCGCATTTCTGCCAGTTCTTGAAGTCGACCCGCTGGAACTGGGCGCGCGCATCCGCAGGGGCATAGACCAGTGTCACGCCCAGCCCGTCGCGTCTGAGGCGTCGCGTCAGTGCGAACAGGACCGAGCCATCCTCGTCCGACAGCATGCGGCTGGCACGGACCTCGTGGACCACCACCGACCTGGCCAGCATCCAGCGCACGACACAGTGCACCATGGAAATGAAGCCCTCCACATAGATCTCCCGGGCCCGGCTGGTCTGGCCGCTCCAGGTGACCGTGAAGTGCAGGCGAGAGCGGTTGTTGCTCACCGTCACGCGCAGGTCGGGCCTGAGCAGCGCGGCACCGGCGGCCAGTCGGTGCAGCCCATCGTTGAGGTCCTCGCCCTGGACCATGCTGGCGATGAGGAGCTCGAAATTGCCCCTCGGAACCATGACCTCGGTGAGCCGATGTCCTTCGTCGCCCGTGCGTGCGGCGCTCGCCTCCCAGATCTTCCACAAGGTCACGTAGTCGTAGCTGTGCCGCGACAGTTGACTGCGGGGCAGGCGCAAGCCCAGGGTGCGACAGACCTCACGGGCCTCGGCCAACCCGATCAGGTCGGTGACGTACTGGGCGGAGCAGCGGCCCTGCGAGCGCAGCGGGTCAGGCACGGCGACAGGACGCGGCTCGGGGACGGGCATGGCGCGCCGATTTTCAGCCAGATCCTGCACAGAAGTGGGCGACCTCCGCCAGCGCATCTCGGGCTTCGGGCAAGTGGGCGGCGAACATGTGCCAGCCGTGCGGCAATCCCGGCCAGGCGCTCAGCACGCAGCGCACGCGGGCCTCCTGCAGGCGCTGGAAGAAGCGACCGGCATCGGCGTACAAGGCTTCGTGCAGGCTGGCTTGCAGCAAAGTAGGCGGAAACCGGGCCAGGGTTTCGGAAGACGCCACCATCGGCGACACCCATGCGTGCTCCGCGGGTGCCTGGCCTTGCAGGTACATGGCCAGCACGCCGGCGATGGCTTCTTCGTTGACCTGCGTGTCGCTGGCGGCCTGGCGGCCCTGCCCGGGCCGACCATCCAGCACGCCCGACAAGAGCGCCAGGCGGCCGGGCAAGCGGTCACCGGCCTCCACGGCGCGGATGCAGCTCGCGGCGGCGAGGTTGCCGCCTGCGGAGTCGCCCACCACGGCCAGCTCCCGGGCTGCTGCTGTGCCTCGCGGTCCATGGCTCCACGCCCATCGCATGGCTGCGACGCAGTCGTCCAGCGCAGCGGGGAACGCGTGCTCCGGCGCAAGCCGATACCCGACCAGCAAGACAGGCCGGCCCGAGCGCAGAGCCAGCTCGGCCGCGACGACGCGATGCGACACGAGGCTGCCGGCAACCCAGCCGCCTCCGTGCATCAGCACGATGCGGCAATCCTCGTCACAGCTGTCGGGAATCGCCCATTCGCAAGGCACCGAGCCGGCCGCCACGGGCAGGCAGGTCACCCCCGGGGTCGGCTGCCGCGGCTCGAGATCGCCAGCCCGGTCGACGAAGGCCCGCAAGGCGGCGAGCATCTCGGCAGGCGTACCCGCGGGCGGGGCGCCGGCGACACGCAGGTGCTGGAAGACGCGCTCCAGGTCCGGGCGCCCCGGCAGGGGGGACAGTGCAGAAGTGTTCATGCCGGTGGCCTGTCAGAAGAGGAGCTCGGCGCCCAGCCCCACCATGCGCGGCGGCACGTAGTTCACCGTGCGTGTGGCGCCCAGCAGCGGGGACACCACCGTCATGCTCGCCAGCGCGACGGTGTTCGTCGCGTTCTTGACGTATGCCTGCACCCGCCAGCGGTTGTTGCTCGAAGCCAGCGAGGCGGACAGGTTCAGCAGCCCGTATGCCCGCTGGCTTGCATCTTCCGTGTTGAACTCGGTGAAGAAGATCTTGCTGCGCCAGGAGTAGTCCGCGCGAATGGCCAGCCGCCCCGCGCCGGGCCAGGCCGTTTCGTACTGCAGCGCGACGGCGGCCTGCTGCCGTGAGGTGTTGGCCAGCTGGTTGCCTGCCAGATCGATCGCGGGCCCGGCGGGAGCGTGCCGCTGGTCAACCGACTTGAACTGCCTGTAGGTGCCGTCCAGCCAGGCCAGGTTCAGGCTCGCGGTCAACGCCGGGTTCAGGCGCCAGAGGGACTCAACCTCCATCCCGTTGATCCGGGCCTTGGCCGCGTTTTGCAGCGCCGTGCCCACACCCACAATCTGGATGACCTGCAGGTCAGAGTAGTCCGCGCTGAACAAGGATGCGGACAGCAGGCCCCGACGCTGCAGGAAGCTGGTCTTCAGGCCCCACTCCAGGCTCGCCACCTTCTCCGGGCGCACGGCCTGTGGCTGAAGCGCGCCCACGTTGATGGCGCCGCTCTTGAAGCCGCGAGACCACTGCAGGTAGGTCAGCGTCTCCTTGTCGAGTTGCCCCTCCAGGCTCAGCTTGGTGGGGGCCGAATCCCAGTCTCCGCGCAGGTTGCCTCGGCCATTGATGCCGAAGGCCGCCACGGTCTGGTACTCGGTCGACGACTTCCTGTCGGTCCCGTGACGCAGGCCAAGGCCTGCCGACCACTGTGAGTTGATTGCATAGCGCAGGTCGCCATAAACGGCGTAGGCGGTGCTGGTCACTTCGCCGCCTTGCAGGAATGTCCCTGGAAATGGCACGTTCAGCGGCCCGCCCGGGACCAGGAAGCCCACGGGAACCGCGAAGTCGACGACGATGTCCTGCGCCTGCCGGAAGCGCAGTGCCGTGGCGCCGACGAGCCAGCGCAGGCGGGCATCGGAAGCCGAGGCCAGGTGCGCGTCCAGGGTCCACTCCTGGCTGCGTGTGTCGAAGACCTGGTTGCACAGCAGCGCCTCGGTGCCGTCACAGTCCACGCGGAACCCCTGGGCGGCCTTGCGGTAGCTTGCGTTCACGGACAGATCCGCATCTGCGATGGGCTGCTCCAGGATCGCCTGCACCGAGTTGACCTTGCGCCGGTTGAATGCGCCCTGGCTCTTCACGTTCCAGGGGTCGCCAGTCGGGGTGGCGCGATACAGCAGAGAACCGGGCGTGGGGCCCGCCTCCGGCAGTGTCGAGCTGGAGGCGCCGTTGTCGTCCTGGCGGAAGGTCTGCGCAAGCAGGCGCAGGCGCCCGCCCGCTGGCAGGGGCGTCAGCGTCTGGGCGCGCAAGGCCTGCGAGCTCAGGTCGTCCAGGCGGTCCGGAGCACCCGCCACGGCAGCCAGACGGTTGCGCGTGTAGCCGGCCAGGTGCTTGACCTGGTACGACAGGCGTGCGGTCGTGTCCGTGCCCCCGAGCGGCCCCGAGACGAACCCCTCCGACTCGGCTCGGCCAAAGCTGCCGGCCGCGGCGCCCAGGCGCGCCGAGAACGTGGTGGTGGGCGAATTGCTGATGACGTTCATCGCGCCGCCCGTGGCGTTGCGGCCGTACAGCGCGCCCTGTGGTCCCCGCAGCACCTCGACGCGCTTGACATCGAACAGCCCGGTGTTGGTTGCTGTCTGGTCAGACACGTAGGCACCATCGGCGTAGAAAGCCACCCCCGGGTCACCGCCCAGCGTGATGAAGTTGTTGCCGATGCCGCGCAGGAAGACCTGCGCGACGCCTTGGTTGCTGGTGAAGGTGTAGTTCGGGATCGATCCGTTGAGGTCATCCAGACCCGCCGTGCCTCGCAAGCGAAGGACTTCTCCCGACAGCGCCGTCACGGACTCAGGCGTCTTCAGGAGCAAGGTTTCGCGCCGCTCGGCGGTCACCGTCACCACCTCCAGCGCTGCGGGGTCGTTGACGGTCTGGGCAGACGATGGGCCGCAGACGGTGCAGGCAGCGGCAAGCGCTGTCAGCGCAGCCGGTGCAGCACCACGGTGGCGCAGGGGAGAACGACGAGCCATCTTGTCTCCTGGATTGATGCCTCTTCCCCGAGGGAACCCCGAGGGAACTCGGCCGTTTCAGCATAGGCCGAGCGAGGAGCGCATCAAAGGACAGGCGAGGCCAAAAGCAAGGGGACGAATTGGCTCAAGACGGCTCTCACCTGGTGGCCCGTGGGGCGGATTCGTGTCGTCGGAGGCGGGCCCGAGCAGGCGCCGCCACGTTGTCGACCGGCCGCCGCAGGACCTTGGCAGGCAAGGGGGCGGCAAAGTGCGCCAGCGCGTGCAGGCGCTTGCCCTTGACGGTGATGACCGGACACAGCGCGTGCGGCACCTGGGATGCCTTGCGAGTCGACGCGAGCGTTTTGGGCAGCAATCCATTCGCGGAACTCCGACTCGAACGCCTTCTTGCGTGCGGCGCGGCTCACCTTGTCATGGTTGGCCTGCAGGGCCAGGTAGGTTTCGGCCGAGAGGATCACGGTGTCGAGTTGTCCGGACTTTTCCACGAACACGGGCCCGCGCTTGGCCTGCGCACACAGGCTGCCAAATCGATTCTTGGCTTCGGTAGCGGTGACGCGCATGGTG
>JBMOGN010000233.1:0-4839 GCA_049318345.1 Rubrivivax sp.
TGTTCCAGAACTACGCGCTCTATCCGCACATGAGCGTGTACGACAACATGGCCTACGGGCTGAAGATCAAGAAGGTGCCCAAGGCCGAGATCGATGAGCGGGTGCACAAGGCGGCGAAGATCCTCGAGCTCGGCGAGCTGCTGGATCGCAAGCCGCGCCAGCTCTCGGGTGGCCAGCGCCAGCGCGTGGCCATGGGCCGCGCCATCGTGCGCCAGCCGCAGGTCTTCCTCTTCGACGAGCCGCTGTCCAACCTGGACGCCAAGCTGCGTGCGCAGACGCGCCTGGAGATCCAGAAGCTGCATCGCGAGCTCGGCGTCACCTCCCTGTTCGTCACCCACGACCAGGTCGAGGCCATGACGCTCGCACAGCGCATGATCGTGATGAACGCCGGGCGCATCGAGCAGATGGGCACGCCCGACGAGGTCTACAGCCGCCCGGCCACCACCTTCGTGGCGAGCTTCATCGGGGCGCCGCCCATGAACCTGCTGCCCGGCCACGCGCAGGACGCGGGCTTCCATGCCGGCGGAACCCTGCTGGAGCTGGCCACGCCAGCTCCGCGCGGCGGCCCGCTGCTGCTGGGCGTGCGGCCCGAGCACGCGACGATGAGCCCCCAGGGGACCTGGCCGATGGTCGTCGACGTGGTGGAGACGCTGGGTGCCGAGCGCCTGGTATACGGACAGCTCGGGGGCAGCGCCTTCACGCTGAGAATCGACGCCACGCTGCCGGCCCCGCGCCCCGGGGAAACCGTCCGGCTGCAGGTACCGGCCCACCGCCTGCACTGGTTCGACCCGTCCAGCGGTTCCCGCGTGGAGGCTGGCGGTGGATGACTGGCCGCTGCCCTACTGGATCGCGCACCGCGGCGCAGGCCGCCTGGCGCCGGAAAACACCCTGGCCGCTTTCCGGCTGGGGGCGTCCTTCGGGTTCCGCGCCTTCGAGTGCGACGTCAAGCTCAGCGCCGACGGCGTGCCCTTCCTGCTGCACGACGCCACGCTGGATCGCACGACCGCCGAGCGCGGCGTGGCTGGCGAGCGGCCGTGGTCGGAGCTGTCGCGCATTGACGCGGGGTCGTGGCACAGCCGCGCATATGCGGGCGAGCCGATCCCGAGCCTGCAGTCACTGGCCGCCTTCGTCCTTCGAAACGGCTATGCGCTGGACATCGAGATCAAGCCCACACCCGGCCAGGAGCACGCCACGGGCTGCGCCGTCGGGCGCGAAGTGCAGCGGCTGTGGGCCGGCCACGCAAGGCCACCGGTGTTCACCTCCTTCCGTCCCGAGGCCCTCCAGGGCGCACGCGAGACCGCACCCGACATCCCGCGCGGGCTCCTGCTGGACACCCTGTGGCCGGGCTGGGAGGCCGTTGCCCTGCACCTGGGGTGCCGGGCCGTGATCACCCACTACGCCCTCATGGACGCCCCGCTGGTGCAGCGCCTGCACGCGCAGGGCATGCGCGCACTCGTCTACACCGTGAACGACCCCGCTACCGCAGCCTGGCTCGAGACCGTGGGCGTGGACGGCGTGGTCACCGACGCCGTGGACCGTTTCAGCCCGGGCTTGTCCGCCCGCAGCCCCGGATGATGTGACGCAGTTCACACCTCACTCCCCTTGTCAGGGGTGACGCCGCACGCATGCGCCTCCACACAATGGACGCATGCAATACCTCTCTACGCGCAAGACCCTCCGGCTCATGGCGAGCAGCCTGGTCGCGGGTGCGCTCGCCCTTCCGCTGCTCGCCTCTGCCCAGAACCTGCTGAATAACGGCAGCTTCGAGACCGCCGACTGCGCCACACGCGTAGCCGGGGTGGGAACCACTTGCACGGGCAACGTCAGCACCGGTCAGTGGGCCGTGTTCAAGACGCTTCCCGGCTGGACCACCGTCTCAGGCGCGGGTATTGAAATCCGTGACAACTACGCCGGCACCGCCAAGGACGGGACCAACTTCGTCGAACTCGACTCGCACGGCGTACCGGGCAGCAACAACAGCTTCATGCAGCAGGTCTTCACCAGCACGAACGCGCAGATGCAACTGAGCTTCTGGTACGCGGCCCGCGCCGGCACGGCCGCCAACACCAACGGCATCGAGGTGTGGTGGAACGGGCAGAACGTGAGCAGCCGACTCACGCCGAACCCCGCCAACGGCAGCACGAACACCAGCTGGATCCAGTACACGCTGGCCCTGAACGGCAATGTGGGCAGCAACACCATCGGCTTCAAGGCCGTGGGGATCGACGACACCTTCGGGGGAAGCCTGGATCAGGTCGCGATCACGGCAGTTCCTGAGGCCGGCACGCTGGGCATGATGCTCGCCGGCCTGGGCGCAGTCGGCTTCGTCGCCCGGCGCCGTCGCCCGAAATGAGGGCGGCCCGCGCGGGCAGATTCGGGCAGATGCGGCGCTAGCGCACCACCGGCGTCACCGCCGCCTCGGCCCCGACATCCTGCAGCGGATCGTCCGGCCCCGGCAGTTCGCGCACGCCGCGGATCAGCGGCAGCCTCCACACCACCGCCACGAGCAGCAGCGCACCCGCGCCGGCGAAGGCCAGGGCTGCGCGCAGGCCGAGGTGTTCGCCGATCCAGCCGCCCACGAGCGCGCCAGGCCCGGCGGGCAGCAGGATCAGCCAGCGCATCGTGCTGGTCATGCGCCCGAGCAGCGGCGCCGGCGTCACGGCCTGTCGCAGCGACAGGAAGTTGATGAACATGATCACCGCGCCCACGCCGAAGCACAGCAGCATGAGCGTGAAGACGGCCACGCCGAACGGGCCAGCCGGCACCAGCGCGCAGGCCAGCCAGCCCAGGCCGCTCACGCCGGCTCCTGCCAGCAGGCTCGGCCCCGGGCCGATACGGTCTGACAGCCGCCGCCCGAATACGCTGGCCACCAGCGCCCCCACGCCGAGCCCGATGAAGCTCAGGCCGAGTTGCTGCTCGTTGAGCCCCAGCGTGCGCGTGGCATAGAGGATCTGCACCACCACCGCGGCGTGGTGGAAGAACTGCCACAGGCCTACCGTCACGCCCATGGCCAGCAGCAGCGGCGTGCCGCGCACGAAGCGCAGGCCGACCTTGAGTTCCTGCAGGAAACTGGCCGACCCGCGGGTGCGAAGGGCCTCGTGCACCGCCAGGCCACGCAGCACGAGCACCGACACCAGCAGCATCGTGGCAGTGGCCAGCAGGGCCACCGGGGCGCCCAGCGCCTTGATGAGTGCGCCCGCGAAGCCGGGGCCCACGACATCGGCGCCCGAGCCCGCCAGCGCATTCTTCGCGTGGGCCTCCACCAGCCTTTCCCGCGGCACCACCTGCGTGAGCACGATCTGCGCGGCCGAGCCTGCCACCACGTGCACGCAGCCCATCACGAAGCCTGCGGCATAGAGCCAGGGCATCCCCAGCCATCCCATCCACCACGCCAGCGTGACGCTGGCCAGGACCAGGGCCAGCAGGACCTCGCCGGCGATGTACACCGGCAGCTTGCGCACCCGGTCGAGCCACACGCCCGCCGGCAGCGACAGCAGCACGAAAGGCGCGATCTCGAAGGCCGTGAGCAGCCCCATCTGCGTCGGCGTGGCCTGCAGCAGCACCGCTGCCGTCAGCGGCAGCGCCAGCATGCTCACCTGTCCGCCGATGGCGCTGGCCAGAATCGAGGAGAACAGGCGCCGGTAGGAGGCGTCGCGCAGGAGGTCGTCGGCTGGCAGGCGCAGCCATTCGCTCAGGCGCCTTCCAAACCCGCGCAGGATGCGACCTGGATCCGGTGACATCGGGGCGTGCGCCCCTCTCAGCTGCGGTAGTCGGCGTTGATGCGGACGTAGTCCAGGGACAGGTCGCAGGTCCACACGCTGGAAGTCGCCTCACCCCGGTTCAGGTTCACGCGCACGGTGATCTCGGCCTGCCGCATCACGCGCTGGCCGTCCTCCTCACGGTAGTCCGGGTGGCGCCCGCCCTGGTGCGCCACGTGCACATCGTCCAGGTGCAGGTCGATGAGCGACTGGTCGAGATCGTCGATGCCCGCATAACCCACGGCCGCCAGGATCCGCCCGAGGTTCGGGTCGCTCGCGAAGAAGGCCGTCTTCACCAGCGGCGAGTGGGCAATGGCGTAGGCCACCTGCCGGCACTCCTTCACGCTGCGCCCGCCGTCGATGCGCACCGTGATGAACTTGGTCGCCCCCTCGCCGTCGCGCACGATGGCGTGAGCCAGCTGCCGGGCCACCTCGCACACCGCGTCTCGCAGCACACGGCCGTCGTCGCTATCCAGGGACAGGACCTGCGCGTGGCCGGCGCGCTGCGTGGCCATGAGCAGGAAGGAATCGTTGGTGGAGGTGTCGCCGTCGATCGTGATGCGGTTGAAGCTCTCGTCCGCGGCCTCGCGCACGAGCGCACCCAGCAAGGCGGGCGCGATCACGGCGTCGGTGGCCACGAAGCCGAGCATCGTGGCCATGTTCGGACGGATCATGCCCGCGCCCTTCGATACACCCGTGACGGTGACCGTGCGCCCGCCGATGACCACCTGCACCGACGCCGCCTTGGGCACGGTGTCGGTGGTCATGATGCCCTCGGCGGCCAGGGCCCAGTTGGCCTCGCGCAGGTCGGCCAGCGCCGCCGGAAGCCCGGCCTCAATGCGCTCCACCGGCAGCGTCTCCATGATGACCCCGGTGGACAGTGGCAGCACCTGCTGCGGCGTCACGCCCATCCTGCCGGCCAGGGCCGAGCAGGTGCGGCGGGCCCGCGCCAGCCCATCTGCGCCAGTGCCGGCGTTGGCGTTGCCGGTGTTCACCACGATGGCGCGGATGTCCGAGCCCGCGGCGAGGTGCTCGCGGCACACCTGCACCGGGGCGGCGCAGAAACGGTTCGTCGTGAACA